>JACMPP010000087.1 GCA_014377445.1 Oligoflexus sp. | reverse complement strand
GCGGATAAGCCAAAGCCGAGGCGCTCGAGATGACGAGGAAGACTAACCCCCATGACAAAGGTGTCAGTTCGGGACGAGCAACTCTCAACATTCGTTTCAGGGTTTTGTTGTTCATTCGTGGCTCGATTTTGGGGGATTTGGCGAAGGCTACACGAATTAAGGCTTACGAGCGTGTGAGAGGCTCGTAAGCCTATCGTTTATTTTGCGAGCTTTTCCGCAGTAGCTAACTTAAGTTTAATTGCCCCATCTGTAGCGCCTGATTGGCTACCATAGGATTCAACTTTTTTCACAACATCCATTCCTTCAATTACTTTTCCAAAGACTACATGGTGTCCATCAAGCCACGATGTGACTGCAGTTGTAATGAAAAACTGTGAGCCATTTGTATTAGGACCAGCGTTTGCCATGCTGACGATCCCTGGCTCAGTATGCTTAAGAATGAAGTTTTCATCGGGGAACTTCGCGCCATAAATGGAAGAACCGCCCGTTCCGTTATTATTCTCAAAATCACCGGCCTGAATCATGAATTGCGGAATGACCCTATGGACAACAGATCCAGTGTATTTAGCGGGAATCTCGCCTTTTTTGCCATGAACAGAGCAAAGTTCAAGAAAGTTTTCAGCAGTTTTAGGCACAGCGTTTCCAAATACGCCAATGACCACTTTGCCAATTGAGGCACCATTTCTTTCGAACTCCAGTGTACACTTACCGGTAATGGCCATTGGATCTTTAGAATTCGAAGCTTCAGCTTTCACAGGTGACTCCTTTTTGCTGGACTTAGCTTCCGCCTTGTCGGCGACGGCTTTCGCCTCAGATTTTGATTTATCAACGGCTTTTTCGACTTTGCCTTCAACAGCCTTCGGATCTTTGTCGGCCGCCGAGGCGAATGTGGTCAAGCCAGAAAACAATAAAGAGGCTACAAGCATTTTTTTCATAGATCTATGTCCTAAGAAGATTTGATTTCAAGTTTGCCCTATATAGTATCCAAAAGGCAACCAACTGAGAAGCTAGCAAATACGCGGGTACTTAGCTTTGTCCGCGTTCCATCCACAAAAGAATGGTGATACCGTCAAAACGGCGAAGAACCAAACCTTGTTGCGGATGTCGATTGCAGATCAGCGCAGTACTCGCGAACCCCTGATGGTGCGGAACTGTCTGTTGGACACGATTCATCGGTTAAAGGGCTACCCCTGTGCAGTTTCCTGTCTTCAGTTTCCTGTCTTCAGTTTGCTTCAAGTGCAGATAGTGCTTTAAATTTCTTGATTGAATTGCTTTGTGAGATGTCGAGATACTCTAGTTTAGAAAGTGATGATAAAGGGAGTTCTTTTGGATGAGCGCTTAGGGGATGCTCAAGAGGGAAAATCCTTGCCTTGAGCGCAACGGCCCGCGTCTCGCCGGGCCTGTACAATGATGAAACCGATATCGAACGATTCCTCGCTTCGCTCCACAAAGCTGAGAAACTATTTTTGTCCTAAAAGCCTTTGTCATGAACGATGAGTGGCAAAGCCTAATTCTGGATCACTAGAGAAATCCCCGGCACTATGGGGATATGCAGACCTTTGACTTCGCCTCCGAGCAGCACAATCGCACCTGTGGTGATCACGTGCAGGTCTTTGCCACGGTCGACGGATCGGGCCAGGTTTCGATGAGCTTTCTCGGGGCCGGCTGCTCGCCCTGCCTAGCCAGTGCCTCGCTCATGATGGACCTCACTCAGGGGCAGAATCGATCGGAGATCAAGGTGCTCTTAGATGATTTTCGTAAAATGATGGATCAGGGCGTAGCGCCCGAATCGGGAGGAATCCGGCAGGCTCTAAATGGTGTTCGACAATATCCGCTGCAATCACAATGCATTAAGCGCGTGTGGCAAGCACTCAATACTGCTGAGGACTGGTCTCAGTTAGCAGCGAAGTGATAGCGGGGCGCATAATGCTATCACTTGCCACCTATCTCCTGAGCGGCTTCCACATGCTCATATTTTTGGTGATATGATCATTATGTTCTCATCAAACTCACGTCGTGAGCGCTCAATCGTTACATCCTTCCTAACAGACTCTTCCCAAGCTAGGGCCATGCTGTTAAGAGTGCGTTAACCCAAATCGACTCGCTTTGAAGCGCAATCACCTTGGGTCAACCAAAAAGTCAGGAGTTAGAGATTATGAGTAGGTTTTATCAGTTCTTGTTGAGCCTTTGTCTCAGCGTTAGCGCTCAACAGGCGTTGGCCCAGGGTTATCAATTGGTGTGGTCCGATGAATTCAACTATAACGGATTGCCCGACCCAGCGAAATGGGGCTACGACGCTTGGGAACCCCTGGCCGTCAATAACGAGTTGCAAAAGTATACCACCGGTCGTCTGGAGAATACTCGCGTTGAGGACGGCGTGCTGAAGATCGAGGCTCGACGCGACTTCTATCAAGGCAAATACGAATACACTTCCGGTCGAATCACCACCCAAAACAAATTCGCCTTCACGAAAGGCATCGTAGAAGTACGCGCTAAGCTCGTCTACGGACGCGGCACCTGGCCTGGAATCTTCATGCTGTCGAATGTCGATAACTATGGCGAATGGCCCAAAAGTGGCGAGATCGACATCATGGAACACGTCGGTCACAACATGGACTGGGTACGTTCGTCGATCCACTGCGAAGAATATAACTTCAAAAAGTTCCACTACGAACACCTTGGCGAAGAGAAAAACGCTGATGTTTACGTGCGAGGTGTTGCCGAAGCGTTCCACACCTACAAGATCGAGTGGACTGATACTTACATCTCGGCTTCCGTCGACAACAACCCACCTCATTTCTTTTACAAAAACGAGAACCGTGGCCCCATCTCTTGGCCATTCGACAAAGACTTTTACCTCATCTTGAATCAAGCTGTAGGCGGCGGTTGGGGCGGTGACAAGGGTATCGACCAAAGCGTTTTCCCTCAGGTTATGATGGTCGATTATGTTCGCGTCTTTCAATGGAAGGACGCTGGCGGCCCGGTCGCTGTTGGCAATAATCCGCCAGCTCAAGGCAGAACTATACGCATCGAGGCCGAGAACTATAAACAAGCCAGCGGTATCAAAGTCGAAGCTAGTAGTGAAGGCGGCCTCAATGTCGGTTATATCGATGCCGTTGACTGGATGATCTACAGTGTAAACGTTCCCAAAGCTTCGTGGTATGAAGTTCAGTATCGTGTGGCTAGTCGTGAAGCTGGCGGCAAAATCGTTTTGGATCAGAATGGTAAAGCGCTTGGCTCGGTTGAGGTTCCCGTGACATGGGATTGGCAGAATTGGCAAACCGTTTCGCACCGTGTCTATCTTCAAGCAGGGGAACAAAACTTGGCGATCTATGCGGAAAAAGGTGGGTTTAACGTCAACTGGATGCAGTTGATTGAGACCAACTAAGCTGTGAAATCGGCTGGCTAAAAAGGCAGTCTCTGATCGATAACTTTCAGAGACTGCTCAGCTCGATACTCTAAATTTGAAAAACGGACGATGGCGTCACGTTGCCCATCGCTCCACCCATTGGATCCAAAGGAAGCTCATCCAGCTTCAAGCCTAGCGCACGCTCCAAAAGTTCTTCCACTGTAGCTACGCAGATAAACTCCATCTCACTACAAACTTCTTCGGGAACATCCTGAACGTCTTTTCGATTGCGTTCGGACATGATGATGATTCGGATCCCCGCTCGATGAGCGGCGAGCACCTTCTTTTTAATCCTCCAACTGCTGTCACGCTACCGCGCAGGGTGATTTCGCCCGTCATCGCTAGCTTGAGATTGACTGGCTGCTGACTCAAAATCGAGTCCAGCATCAAGCCTTGGCAGCATAGAGCGAGCATGAGTCATCGCGATCTTCCCGTTCTTCCACGCCCCCCAATCGCTTGGTTTCTACCTGTTGACACAATCAAGCAATCAACCCCGATTGTACCCCTCCGGCGCCTCTTGATGCCAAGCCAGAGCCGTCGCAATAATCGTCTCCAAATCCGAGTAACGAGTCGTAAAGCCAAGGATCTTCTTCGCCTTGCGATTATCCGCATAAAGGCCCGCAGGATCGCCCGCGCGCCTTGCACCGATCCTCTGCTCGATCATCATTCCGAGCACCTTCTCGATCACTTTCACAACCTGAAGGTTGGAATAACCGTTTCCCGTTCCCAAATGGATGGCATCGTATATTGCACCCTTCTGCGCACAGAGATAGGCGGCGGCTTTGATGTGCGCATCGGCAAGATCCGTGACGTGGATGTAGTCCCGCACACAGGTGCCATCCAGCGTCTCAAAATCGTCACCAAAAATTGTGACCGTTTCCTTCGCCAGGGCGGCCTTGATCACATTGGGAATCAGATGAGTCTCAGGATCATGGGCTTCGCCGATGCCACCGTCTTTATCCGCACCGCAGGCGTTGAAGTAGCGAAGGGCCATTCCACGCATGCCGTGGGCGTAGCAATAATCTTCGATCATCCACTCATCGATAAGCTTCGACTTGCCGTAAGGTGACTGAGGCTTTTTAGGATCCTCTTCGCTGATCGGGAGCTTGCTGGGCGTTCCGAATACCGCACAGGAAGACGAGAAGATAAGCACGGCATTGGATTTCGTCTTTAGCTTACGCATCGCCTCGAGGAGGACGCGAACGCCTTCGACATTGTTTTCATAATAGAGCTCGGGCTGGCTAACCGATTCGCCGACCAGGGCAAAGGCTGCGAAGTGATAAATCGCATCAAAGTGACCATCTTTGATCGTCTCTTCGAGAGTCTTGCTATCCAGAAGATCGGCTTTGATGAATGGCACATCAGACGGGATGGATTCACGAAATCCGCGTTCAAGGTTGTCATAGACCACCGAGCTATGGCCCTGTCGCTTGGCTTCGCGTATGAAATGCGAGCCAATATAACCCGCACCGCCTATCACTAAAAATCGCATAATCGCTCCCTCACCCAAACCCCAGAATTATTTCAAAGCCGCGAAGTGTACCTGGCAATTCGTCTTCGATACACCTGTCTGACGATCACAGCGGGGCGCGAAGTCTGCAAATGTTTTTTGGAAGAGGGGGTCGGCTTTGTAAGGCGTAAGAGCCTCTTGAACCTTTTTCGCCCGAGTCCAGTTGCGGCCGACGAAGCCATCATTGAGCTGCAGGGCCTGGGTATAAAACTCGCGGGTGATCTCGACGAGGTAGGCGTTGTTCTTGGAATCCTTGGCATTGAGCAGGAGGTCGCTCGTGATCCACTGCACACGACTGGCGCGACCCTGAACGCTCTTGCGAGCGGCCGCCGACCACTTTTTAGCAGCCTCATCGTTGCCACGCTTGGCTTCCAGAGCGGAAAGACTGCTTTGGTAGTACCAGGGGGTGTTGGAGTCCTTCAATTCCTTTTCAAGAAGCTTTGCGGCCAAATCATAGGATTCGATTTGACGAAGCAGGTAAGCGGCGTCGGAAACCACCGAATGGCGATCAAATTCGGTTTTCGCGTCTTCGTCGGCATGACGAACCGCGATCTCGACCTTACTGCGCAAGGCTTGAGTCGGTTTCTCATTAGGATGTTCGTACTGATAGAATTCAACCTCAGGATTCACGCTCCAGAGTTTGGTGCTCACCGACGCATTCGGCTGACCTTCGAGTTGCGCGGCGGCTTTCAACCATTCCTGGCGAAGATAAATATAACGTTTTTCATCGGGCTTCCAGCCTCGCCATTCGGCAACGACGCCCGCCTGATACTTGATAAATTCGCGCGAGGCCCAGATCGAGTCACTGTCGACAAACACTGCGGCGATCGCCCGATCGAATTGTTTGTCAGAGAGTTTTTCTTTGGCGCTGATTATCTGACTGATCCAGGTGCTGGCAAAGATCGATTTCTCGGCGTTGACATCGGCGCTTTCGAAGGCTTGTTCCAGAAGGTTGATACGACGCGAGACCGGCCACTTTTCTTCCGGCATTTCATCCCAGCTTGAGTATGCAAGGAGCTGCAAATCACGATGTTTAGCGCGACTTTCGCTGACGGCCAAAGCCGCTCTTTCGACACTTCCCGAGGAGGCAAGGACCGATTGAATCACATCGTCGAACTCTTCAATCGAGAGAACGGTGCTCAGACGGAAAAGCTCCTTCTGATTCTCATCCAGAACTAAAACCGTAGGATAGCCCGAAGCTTGAAAGTGACCGCCCCAAACCTGAGCCGCATCCGTATCCCCATCGAGGTAGACCGGGATAAAGTTGGTCATAAGTTCTGCAAAACGGGGTTTGCTAAATATTTGAGCCTTCAATTCATTGCAAGGCGGACACCAGATCGCACCCCAGTAGAGAAAGACCATTTTCTTATCGCCACGCGCTTTGACAAACGCTTCGTTCACGCTGCCTTTAAACCAAACTTCCGGTTGAGGTTGGCCTGCATGTTGTTCTTTCAAGGCAGTACCCTTTCCTGAATCTGAGCCATGGACGCAGCCAAACATCGCAGCGAGACCCAGGACTGAAATAAAAGCCAACACAGTTCTAAGCATCAGGAGAAACCTTTATAGAAAGAGAAACTGATCGGTGAGAAATTAACGTTTACCTTCAAATGAACCCAAAACCTTCAGCCCTCTATGCCTCGCAACAAGCTCCTTCCACACCGAGGCATTGTCCGCTTCAAGTTCGACAAAATAACGATGCCCCCAGCTTTCAGTTTGCATAGGCTGGCTAAGTAAACTGACCAACCTATATTTCGGAAGGTCCTTCATCAGTTCAAGAAAATCTCCAGTCTGACAGGAGAATATCGCCCGTTTCGACCAGTTCAACTTCTTTTCAATGGTAAGAAATCGAGTCCAGTTCACCGCCTCGTCATTGATGTTTTGCATCAACACTTCGAGACCGTAGAGTTGAGCCGCGCGCATACTTGCGACAGCGGCTTTGCCGACGGAACGTGCGATATCGCGGGCAGCTCCCGCCGTATCAAAGTAGGGCTCGGTCCTGAGACCATGATCCTTCAGGAAGCGGGAGCATTGCGCCAGCGCCTGGGGATGGGAAAGGACCACCCGCACATCCGAGAGCGAACTGCCGCTGGGTCCGAGCAGGCAGTGTTCAACTCGATGCAGGTATTCTTCAGTGATGAAGAAGCCGGAGTCGTGCAAAAGCTTATAATTTTCTGTAATAAACCCCGCCGTCGAATTCTCGAAAGGCAAAAAGGCCTTATCAATTTGTCCAACGGCAAGAGCGGCGAAGGCATCGCTAAAGCTGTCACAAAACATCTTCGTTGCATGACCGGCTGTCTGGAGCAGGGCCGCGTCGCTGTAGGAAGCCGCGAGCCCTTGAATGCCAATACGTACGCTCATAGCCTATCCTTCGTTTAAGATCTGCAGCAAAGCCTCTTCGGTCCAAATTGGAATTCCGAGTTCTTTGGCTTTTTTCATTTTCGAGGAATTACTATCCCCTTCGTTCGTGACCAGAACCGAGGTGTTCTTGGAGACGGCTGTACTCGCCTTGCCCCCGGCCTCACGAATCAACTTCTCGATAAGCTCCCTCGGGAGACTCAGAGCACCCGTGATCACAAATTGTTTGCCCGCGAGAGGACCCTCGCCCGGGGCAAACTTGGCTTTTTGCACGGCGGGATTTACACCCACCTTTAAAAGGCCTTCGATAATGTCCCGGCGTTCCTTGAGTCCGTGAACGATCTGCTCCGCTGACTTTTCCGCAAAACCGTCGACCTCAACCAGTTCTTCCTGGGTAACGCTTTGAATGCCTTCCAGAGAATGAAAGTGTTCGATCAGCTTTTCCCAGGTCCGCAAACCGGCACCCTCTATACCGAGACCGTTCAGGAATTTCGCCAGAGGAACGTCCTTGCTCGCCTGAATATTCTTGAAGAGCTTTTCAGCCATCTTGTCTTTAGTCGAAGGCAGCTTGAGAAAATCACTGACGCCGAGCTTATAGAGATCCGTGACATGCTCGACCAGACCCATCTGGATCATCTGATCGAGACGTTTTTCACTGATATCCTCGACCTCGACGGCACGCATCCAGTTCAAAATAAATCCCGAACGCTGCGCCGGGCATTCTTCCGTGTTTTCGCACTTGAGCCTTACGCCATCAAAGATCAGGGCCGTCTTGCAGGAGGGGCAGGCCTCCGGCCATTTATAGTCCCCTTTGGCACTTTCGATCACCTGCATGAACTTCGGAATGACTTCACCCGAACGCACGATTTCGATGACATCGCCGGCTTTCAGATTGTAGGCCTTCACATGTTCGGCGTTATGAAGAGTGACATTGGTGATCGTGGCCCCACTTAAAGCCACACCCTCAATCACGGCGACAGGCGTGATGATACCGAGCCTGGAGGGAAACCAATCGATTCTTTTCAATTTAGATTGAGCTGTCTGTCCCTGCCACTTGAAGGATAATTTAAAGCGCGGATGGTGCCCTGTATAACCCAGGCTCTGTTGCACCGCGAGGCTGTTATAGGAGAACACCGCACCATCATAGGCAACTTCGTCGTCGTCCATCCACTGTTTGATCTCATCGAGATAGCCCTCGACATCTTTGGGCTTGGTCAGCAGACGATGATCAAGCACAGAGAAACCGAGCTGCCCCAGAAAATCGAACTTCTCCACTTCAGTCGTCAGTCCCTGAACACCGATCACTTCAAAAGCAAAGAAGTTAAAGTAACGACAAAGGTCGATGTGCAACTTCCGACCAAAAAGTCCCGCCACGATATTGCGGGGATTGGTCGGGCGCTCTAGTCCGCGCTCCAGCATCTCTTCAACCAAAAGAGCAAATTTATGCTGCGAGCAGTAAACTTCGCCGCGCACTTCGATATTGATGTCTTTCGCCAGGTGAGGAAGGCAATCCGCGATCCAAAGCACCTTATCCGTGACGTCTTCGCCGATGCGACCGTCGCCGCGCGTCTTGGCGATCTTGAGCGTGCCTTTCTCGTAAATCAGGCTCAAGCTGTTGCCATCGACTTTCGGCGTGCCGATAATCGCTGCCTCGCCCATCCAGGATTGAAGATCTTCAAGCTTATAGGTCTTATTGAGCGAGAGCATGGGCAGCTCATGGCTGGCTTTCGGAGCGCCAGAGGTGGGAGCTGCACCCACATATTTCAGCACCGGATGATTCGGTGAAACAGCCTTTAATTCCTGTTCAATCTTGTCGTAGACGGCATCGCTGACGGTTGGCTTACCCGCGTAATATTGCTTTTTATAAATCATGAGGGTGCGGGCCAGTTCTTCAACTCGGCTGATACTGTAAGACGATTTCATCAGGGGGCTCCTCGCACGCGCCAAATACTGATCCATTCTTCTTTAACGGCAGCGGGAATAGGGGCTGCCGGCACTGCAGCAGCATAACACAACACAAAATCCTTACCCAGCAATCGGAAGGCTTCCGCCTCATCAACTGCATAGGGCGGATGGGATAGGGTATGGAGATCCCGAAACAGAATGCAGCAAAACAGCCCGAGATCTTTCAAGCGGGCTTTCATCGCATCAATATAAAGTCTCCGACTTTCGGGCGGCAGGGCACAGAGCATAGCCCGGTCGTAGATTGCGTCATAGCTTTTCGCTTCGGTGGTTTCCAACTGGAAGAGATCCGCGACTTTAAGCTCAAGGTTCGGGAGCTTGCCGTAAATCGACTGAGCCTCCCGGATCGCTTCTTCACTGAGATCGATCGCCCGAACGTGATAACCCCATTCGGCAAGGGCAGCTTCGCTGTGCGCGCGACCACAACCGGCTGAGAAAAATCTCGCGTCCCCGGGCAATCCGCCCTCCAGCTTCGCATGTTCCACGACTGCGAAAAGGGATGGATGGGGCGCGCCTTGATCCCAGCCTGTCATCCCCTTCTGCCATCGCTCCTGCCAAAGCTTTTTTTCTTCCTGGCTCTGCACTGTGTCCTCGCAACTGGTTTTATTGACTTAGGTTCGAAAGTTTACTTTTCCCTGTAGGTGTTTCCCGGTAGGTTACAAAGCGTAGACCTGTCTTCACGTTGCCAGAAAAGGAATGCTCGTGAAAGTCAAACTCACCAAAATATTTCTAACAACTTGGATGATTTCATCAGCAGCGTTCGCAGAGACGAATCTGCAAGGTGCAAACTTCAAAGTAGGCCTAATTTACCCTAAAACCGGCCCTCTTTCGGCCTATGCTGACTCTCAGGCGAAAGCTGTCAAGTTGGGCCTGGAAGAATTCCGCCAGGACCATCCGGAGCTTGCTGTCCAAATTGCCGTCGTCGTTGCGGATGATAAGAGCCTTGCTTCGGAAGGCCAGAAAGCCGCCGAGCGACTCGTCGAGACGCAGAAAATCAGTATGCTCATCGGCTCTTTCAGCAATACGGTGAACCAGAGTCTTCTTGAGGTCGTGGGCAAAAACAATATCCCGCTTCTCCTCACCCGCTCCTCCAGCGACGATATGGTCGACAACAAACAAGTCTACGCTATGGTGCCGACCCATCGTTGGTTCGGTCGCATACTTGGGTTTTATGCGGTTCAAAGTCTTAAGAAGAAACGCGCCGCGATTATCTATCACCCGGATGATCCGATATCGCTGGAGATGAATGAAGGCTTTCGGGAGGCCTTTGTAAAATCGGGTGGCTTCATCGTGGGAGCTTGGACCACAGATCAGAAAGATCTATGGAATGACATCAAGATGACCGAACCGGACACTTATTTCGTGCCCGCAGCCTTTGGCAAAAAGGAGCCCCTTCTCGATCTCGTGCTGACGTCCGAGACAGACACTCTGACGAGTTCGCGTTTTTTCCGAAAAGCCGGAACAGGCGCTCTTTACCGCGCTCAGAGTTTTAGCGCGCTTGATCCACATAAGGGGGTGAAAGACTTTCTCGCCCTTTATGAAAAGCGCTATGGGCAAAAGCCTGATGAGCTGGCCGCAGCCTCTTACGAGTCGATCCGAATCATCCTCCAGGCCTATTTCCTATCGCTCTCCGTCAAAGACCAGCCTATGCTGGATGCAATACAGTCGAAGGACCTTGGCGGAATTTATGGAATAGGTCGTTTCACAAAGGACCGCAACTTCATGCGCCCCGTTCCCATCACGCGGGAGATTCGTGGCGTCGAAGAATTCAAAGGCCGTATTCAGCCCGAGTAAAGGGAAGGAAAGTGTCTATGGACAACACAGGTTTGGAAATCAACAATCGGGTCAAGCTTCAGTACGAGGCTTACCCTTATCCCGACTACAGCCTGTTCATCCCGCTTCGCACCCAGGAGGCCTATGCCTCCAACTCCATCTTCAGCGCTCAACTTCTCAAGGAACGCGGTCGAATCGCGCCTGCATTTCAGCTCAAAAATCCTCGTGTACTCGTGGCGGGCAGCGGCGATATCCTGCCCTTTGTCCTCTCTTTCTGGGAGCCGCGATCGCACCACATCTATGCTGTGGACATCTCCGCAAAGAACATCCGACGCGCGCGCATGCGCTCCATCTTTCGCCCTCAAGCCTTTCACTGGCAGGTCGGTAACCTCGAAGACCAAGCCCTCCCTTTGCCCGAGTCGCCTGCCCACGTGGACAGTTATGGTGTTCTCCATCACCTGGCGAACCCTAGCCAGGTCTTGCAAAGGCTGCATGATCAGATGATGCCGGGCGCGACAATGCGGGTCATGGTCTATAACAGCGAAGCCAGGAGTTGGATTCGTCATATTCAAAAGGCCTTTGCCCTCCTTGGACTCTCGGCATTCGATCGGAATGATCTGGATCACGGCCTGAAGATTCTCAAACGCCTCGGCGAACTCAGTCCTTCCCTGCAGCAGCGTATGACGCCGATGCGAACCAGCATTTTCAATCACTCGGCGCGTTTTGTAGATACTTTTTTTCACGCCCGTGAAGCCCGTATCGGGATCACTCACTGGCTGGAGACTTTCGCGCGCATTGGCTTTGAATCTCTCGGACTCTTCGATCGTTATGCCGAACTTGATGATCTCAAGAATCCCCTGCTGATCTTTCCCACGGCAAAGTCCCTGGAGCTCAGAGCCAAAGATCGGCGTTTCGAAAACAATTATGAAATCTATCTCACGAAAAAAGGCAATATTTCGGAGAACCCCCGGGGTCATCCGAGCGCAAGGTTTCCCAATCGATTCCGCCTTAAAATGCCACCAAAAGCATGGTTTTCCTATACGGAAACCAACTCGGTTTCGATCCCTTTGCGATTTAAGCTCTGGCATAATTTTCTAGGTACGCTGGAAGGCAAAATACAACGAAGCCTGGATCGTGAGGCTATCGCTATCAAACCCGAAGCTCTGCAAAGACTCTCCCGCATTGGAGCGATCTTCCCTAGCAATTTCGAAGCCAAGGATCTGAAGGATCTCTTGATCAGGCCCATCCATCAAATGATGGACCAGCCGACTTTCCCGGATCCGATCGATCTGAAGAAAGATCTCGAATTGAAGCACATGATCGAGCTTATCGCTCGCAGCAAAGGCCAATCGGAAGAAATCCTCAATCAGGTTTTCCGCCGCCTTGACGCTGCACAAAAGCCTTGATTTCAAGACTCATTTTTTCTTATTCGGATTATTTTTCTGGTAGTTCGCGAAGAGATCCGGACGGAGACGTTCAGTCTTTTTCAACGCCTCGGCCTGGCGCCAGGCCACAATTTTTTTGTGGTCACCCGAGAGCAGGACTACAGGAACTTTCGTCCCTTCGAATTCTATCGGTTTGGTGTAGAGGGGATATTCCAACAGGCTATCGAGTTCGGTTCCGAAAGAATCTTCCTTGGCCGACTGCTGGTTACCCAAAACGCCAGGAATCAAGCGCAGAACTGAATCAGCAAGAGTCAGACAGGCCAACTCTCCGCCTGATATGACGAAATCGCCAAGCGAAATTTCTTCGTCGACATAATTCTCTACAAAACGATCATCGATGCCTGCAAAACGCCCCGATATGAAGATCAGATCTTCATTCGACTGAGCGTAGCGTTCCGCGTCCGCCTGAGTCCAGGGTCGTCCACTCGGGCTTGTGACGAAGACTTTTCTCGGGCCTTTGAAAGGCTCGAGTGCTGCCACCAATGGTTCGGGCCTAAGGACCATACCATCGCCGCCACCAAAAGGGTTGTCGTCCACCGAACCGTGTTTGTCGACGGCGTGTTCTCTGAGATTGATGGCTTGGATAGAGATGGAGGCACGTTCCGCAGTGCGGAACACTCCAAACTTTGCGTAGGCTTCTATGAACTGAGGATGGACCGTGATGAAAGCGAAGGTTCTCACTCCGTGGTCCAAACATCTTCGAAAACATCCGAGAGGACGATCATCTGAATCACTTCACCGTCCAGGTCGAAGTCCATATCGAAGTAGAAATCCACAAAGGGAATCTCAGCCGTTCGACCTTTGTCATCCACAATCGTTACGATGTCGGAAGCGCCGTAGTTGACGACATCCGTGACTTTGCCAAAGTAGACTCCGTCGGAGTCGTTGACCTTTTTGCCAATCACATCGCTCCAGAAGTATTCCTCTTCCTCGTCGATTTGCATCGCATCACGATCCGCCCAGATTATTTGGTGGCAGATCGCTTCAGCCGCTTCGCGCGTGCTGATCTCCGAACACATAAGGACAGGACGTTCACTTTGCCAGCGGGTGCCTTTAATTGTGAAAGTCTTCGCCTTATCCGCGCTTGGGCCGATATGGAGAGTTTTAAGTTCTGGCAATTCTTCGTCTCTTTGAGAAACGAAAAACGCACCGTTGAGCCCATGGGGCTTACCAACGATGCCTAGCTGAATCCACCGTTTTTGCACAGCGTTCCTAGCGATTAATGCTTATGTGTTTTAGCGCGCTCAAGCTTGATGCTTTTTGCACGGAAGATACTAGCAACGGCAGTCGACACGTTAGCGCCGCGTTCGTACCAGTAAGTAGCGCGGTCAACTTTAAGCTCAATGATCGACGGCTCTGCAGCTGGATCGTAGTAGCCTAGTTTTTCGATGAATTTACCGTCGCGTGCGTTACGTGAATCAGTAGCGATGATATGGTAAAAAGGACGATGTGTTGAACCGTGGCGCTGTAGTCGTAGGGTCAGCATTAGAACTCCATTCTCTCTCAGGTGTCTGATCTGTCAAAACAGATTTCAGTTGCACGGCCTTTCGGTGTGCCGATTCCTATAAGGAACAACTCTATAGCAAAGTCCTGGACGAGTTTCTAGCCCAAAAACGTCGCCTGATCCTGAGTTGGAAAAACGGCCGCTCAGGGAACTCGCCGACCTTAAAGAAAGAGCGTCATTAAATCAAGACATAGTACAATGTACAGCGGTTTGCTAAGATTCTGTTATATCGATTGCGACTAAGCTGAAAGGATCCATCGTGAAGTTACACATGTGGGGCACCCGAGGATCCTTGCCACGAGCTATTACAAATGACACATTTGTTAATCTCGTCGACGGATATGCTAAGGATGCTGAAAAGGCAGGGCTCAGTACTATCAGTGAGTTTCGCAACGCTCTTCGCGATGGCGACCTTGCGAAGCCTCTCGTGTTCGGTGGTAATACCACATGCAATGAAATCATCCACAAGAACCACCGCATTTTTGTTGACATGGGTACCGGCTTTGCCGAAGCCTCGTCGGAAGTGATGGCTCAAGGTCGTACAGAATTCCATGTATTTATTACGCACCTCCATTGGGATCACATCATGGGGCTGCCGTTTTTTGTCCCTCTATACATCTCCGGTAACAAGATCACGATTTATCACGTTCACCCCCACGCCCCGGAACACATCCGCATTCAGTTCAATGGCGTCAATTTTCCCGTCAAATGGGAACAATTGGGCGCAACTGTAGAATTTAAACAGATCAAGCAATACAGCCCTGTGAATTTCGATGATTTGACGGTCACGCCCTTTACTCTTGACCATCCAGGCGGCTCCTTTGGCTATCGCTTTGAAGCGGATGGTCGCTCCCTGGCCATTGGTGTGGACGGTGAATACAAACGCCTTACTCCCAAAGATCTTGGCAAAGACCTGCCCTTTTATCAAAATCTTGATCTCCTGGTTTTTGATGGTCAGTATGAGATGGACGAACTAGCAAGTCGTTATGACTGGGGTCACTGCAGCCCGCCGATCGGGATCGAATTGGCTCTGCGAGAGGGAATTCGTAATATAGTTATCACCCACCACGATCCGAGAGCTTCGGAAGACAAAGAGCGCGCGATGCTCGCCCAGGCCCTCGATCATAGGCACAAGCAGCTCAGCTCTTATCAGGAAATCTGGCAAAAGCTCGGACAGCCTGAAGGGCCTAATGTACAGCTCGCTTATGACGGTATGGAATTCGATCTGAAAAAGCTCACTCCAAGAACCAAGCTTAAATAATCACTCACTGCCCT
The DNA here is from genome assembly GCA_014377445.1 of Oligoflexus sp. Taxonomy (GTDB): domain Bacteria; phylum Bdellovibrionota_B; class Oligoflexia; order Oligoflexales; family Oligoflexaceae; genus Oligoflexus. The sequence goes on along the minus strand of JACMPP010000087.1, from coordinate 8,103 downwards.
CCCTCCGAGGCAAGCTGCTTGACACAATAGACGATTCCTAGAGAAGATGCGCAGGACACAAATGACCTCAACGCATCTCTAGAAAGCGAGATCTCCTGTGTTTAAACGCCGCTCACTCCAATGCACTTTCTTCGCCCTTGCTTTTAGCCTATGCAGCTCTGCATTTGCCCTGGACTATGGCGATGTTACGGCCATCCGGGACCGTACTAATACATCTCAGATCATCCTCACCATCAATTTCAAGAGCGTAACGGCCGCTGACAATCAGGCCCTTGGGATTACCGCTGTTGAAGCGGCTCAGGTTCAGCAGGCGATCGCAAACCACATCGATATTTGTATTACTGCACCGGACGCGACTCAGTCATCCTGTGGCGAGACCGATAAAAAGGTGAAGTATGCGATCGGTCGAACGCCTTTGCCTCAGACTGGAATTTATATTTCCGTGTCGCAGATCGCTAACTTTGTGAATAGCGGCACCACGGTTATACGGGATGTTCAGAATCCAACGATCAACAGCTATGCTTCCCAGATCCTTATCACGGACGCTGCCGCCCCTATCGCGGTTGGCTCGAAAATCCTTATTCGTCTTTATCCCGATAAAATCTCGGCCAATGCGAACAAAGACAAAAACGATGTCGTGGCCAAACTCGGTTCGGGCGTAAAAGATGCGGTCGATGTTACCGGTGCTTATCCTACGCCCAAGTCTCTGATTGCATCCTGGACGAATAAACCCTCGGTGACTTTCGTCGATGGTACATCCGGGACCCCCAACGGCGTGATCGGTGTTCTGATTCCAGGCCTGAACGATACAACGCAGGTTTCCTTCAAAGCTCACAACTATATCGACGATCCAATCGCAACGCCACCGGCTGAAGTGGATTGCACAGTGGTACCGGAAGGCTTGGCCTCCGATAGCCCGACCTGCTCTGTGACCTGTACGCCGAACGATAAACCTGTGACTTTCGATCAAGCACTTCTGAGCGCGGCCGGTATTCGAACCTTCGTTGAAGATAACCTGACTAAAGCCAATCTCGGATTTGGTGGTCTGACGATTGCGGAAGGACCTTACGCGATTATTCTGCAGTATTTGCCCGAAGGCACTGCATTCTCCTGCGTGGTTGGATCCCCCTCGGACGCCGGCACTCTTGTCCAGTTAACAGGCGGCCCCGCACCGAAATCGGGCGATCCCTCCTGCTTCATCGCAACCGCAGCTTACGGTACGGCCCTTGACCCGCACATTGATGCCCTCCGCTGGTTCCGCGACACCTACTTGTTAAAATCATCCTGGGGCCGGAGCTTTGTCCGCGGTTACTATCGCAACAGTCCTCCCGTTGCCGCCTGGATTGCCGAGCGCTCCTGGGCCCGCACGGCAACGCGCGCCGCACTTTGGACTCCCGTTCTTTATCTGGAAACACTTCGGGATCATCGTTGGCTGGCGATCTCCATACTCCTGGCTCTTGGGATTGCATTCTTTATGCGCAGACGATTGGCTTAATAGGAAAAGGCTCGCTATATGAAAAACCGTGACGAAATCAAATCCATTCAACTTTCTGACTATCGTCAGCCTTCCTATTGGGCCAAAAAGGTTTTTCTCACGATCGAACTGGATCCTGATCACACGCGCGTGCGATGCCTAGTCGACTATGTTCACAACCCTGGCCACGATCACAGCCTTCACCTGAATGGCAAAGATCTGCGCCTGAGTTCGGTGCTTATCAATGGGCAGAATAAGCCACTCGACACGTTTTTCTACGATTCCGAGCAACTCAATCTCGATAATCTCCCGGACCATTTCGCACTCGAAATCGTGACCCAACTCTGCCCCAAAAACAACGCATCACTTGAAGGCCTATACCTTTCCCATGGTGCGTTCTTTTCCCAATGTGAAAGCCAGGGTTTTCGTCGCTTTACCTATTATCTCGATCGCCCGGATGTCATGGCGGAATTCGAGACGACCCTGATAGCCGACAAAACCAAATATCCCGTGATGCTTTCCAACGGCAATCTCCTGGAGGCCAAAGATCTACCCGGCGGCAAACATTCGGTCCGTTGGCACGATCCATTCCCCAAGCCGTCCTATCTCTTCGCTCTGGTGGCGGGCGATCTCGGTCATCGCGAAGACAGTTATGTGACCGGTTCAGGCCGCAAAATCGGGCTGCATATCTACGTAGAAAAAGAAAACCTCGCGAAGTGCAGCTTTGCCTTCACCGCGATCAAAAAAGCGATGCAATGGGACGAAGATACCTATGGCCTTGAATATGACCTCGGTCGCTTCATGGTCGTCGCGGTCAACGATTTCAATATGGGGGCCATGGAGAACAAGGGCCTCAATATCTTCAACTCCAAATACGTCCTCGCCAGTCCTGAGACCGCCACGGATAAAGACTTTGAAAATATCCTGAGCATCGTCGGTCATGAATACTTTCACAACTGGTCGGGCAACCGGGTCACCCTCCGCGACTGGTTCCAACTCAGTCTCAAGGAAGGTCTCACAGTCTTTCGCGACCAACAATTCTCGGCGCATCATGGATCTGAGGCGGTCAAACGCATCCTCGATGTGCGGCGCCTCCGCGATCATCAATTCCCGGAAGATGATGGTCCCATGACCCATCCCGTTCGGCCGGAAGCCTACATTGAGATTAATAACTTCTATACTTCGACCGTCTACGAAAAAGGTGCAGAAGTCATTCGCATGCTCTACACCCTCCTGGGTAAGCACACATATTATAAGGCAATGACCGAATACTTCCGTCGTTTCGATGGCCAGGCCATCACCATCGAAGACATGCTTGATCTGATGGAAGAGAGTTCGGGACGCAAGCTCGATCAGTTCAAACTCTGGTATCAGCAGTCCGGCACTCCGATCATTCATGTCACGCGCAACCCCATACCCAATGGCATCAGCCTGCATATTCGCCAGGAGCTTCCGGATTCGGCGTCACAGCAGAATAAAAAAGCCCAGCTCATTCCCTTCAAGGTCGCTTTCCTGGGTACGGACCGTAAGCCCCTGCATAGCAATCACAAGGGAACGATGAGTCACGAGCATCTGCTCGAGATCAGCAGGATGGAAGAAAGCTTCGATTTTAAGGACATTCCATCGAACGCAATTCCTTCGCTACTGAGACGCTTCACGGCGCCTGTCCGCTTGAAATGCGAGATGACCGAGAAGGAAAACCTGATCGCTCTCGCAGCGGAGACTGATTCTTTCAACAAATATGAAGCGGCCCAGCTCCTCGGCGAAGAAATGATCGGCAAGAGCGCGATGCCTGCTGATTACATAGAGGCTTTCCGCAGTCTTTTGCGCGACACCGAGAAAGACCCCTATCTCACGTCCCTGATGCTGCAGACACCGACGCCCGAATACTTGGCGGCTCAGGTCGAAAGCGTCAATATCGAGAAGATATTCCAGGACTATAAACACTATCTCAAACAGATAGCCGAGCTCTGTTATCCGGATCTTCTGCTGGCCTATAAGACCCTTGAGAATCTCGACCCCAAGGCGATGGACAGTCGCTCGAGTGCGAGACGTGAGTTGCGAAATACCTGCTTGACGATCCTCGCCGCCAGCGAAAAGACTGAAGCGATCAAATTGGTCAAAACGCACTATCACAACGCCCAGAACATGACCGACACGGTCTGCGCCCTCAATATCATCAGTTCATTGGAAGATACGGATAGAGACAGCATTCTCTCGGACTTCTATAAGAAGTGGGAACACGATATTCTGGTGATCGACAAATGGTTCGCAGCCCAGGCTGGATCGACCCATCCTGATGTTCTGCAGCATGTTCAAGCTCTCCTGAAGCATCGTGATTTTGATATGTATAATCCGAATCGGATCTACTCGGTTTTCCGTTCTTTCGCCCGGAACGTTCCCTTTGGGTTTCACCATCCGTCCGGAACCGGCTATAGCATCGTCGCCGATTACGTTATCGAAATTGATAGGAGCAATCCGCAGGTCGCGTCGAAACTCGCGAACCTTTTGAGTCGTTATCAAAAGTTTGATAAATTGCGGCAGGACTTGATGATCGCTCAGCTCAAAAGAATTTCTGAACATGGACCGCTCTCGAGCGATGTTTATGAAGTCGTATCCAAGAGTCTGAAAGAAATAAAATCCTAGAAGATATCAGCGGGGGACTCCCGATCCCACTGTTTTCACTCCTTTAACCTGGGAAATCACCAAAAACACGAAACCCGCTATCTACTTTGCGTTTGCAATTAGATCATTTATCTGTCTGTTATCATTGCAAAAAAACGTTACGATTTCATGTATTCCAAGGATGAGCCGATACGCTGCCATCGGGTTATTGTATCCGCATCAAGGAGGACGCATCATGAAAAAACTACTCGGCGTAATAATCGGAGTGCTCTTTGCAATGATCATCATGCCCAAGTTGGCTAAGATGTCTTTCGCGGCTAAATATCGCAAAGCTGGTGTGGCTTATGCTGCTGAAGCAAACGCAGATAGAACAGTAAACTCCTGTTCCGACGTCGGTACAACCACTTCCAATCTTGGCCAGGTTGCACTGAAAATAAAATGCAGAGCTGAAATGCCCGCGAACTAAAACTAAGTTCGCCCGTTCTTCTCAGCTTCTGCATATCCCAAGTTCTTCGCTCTATGCCTTCTACCTAATCCCACTCAAGCACGAATCGTATGAGACCTTGCGGGCCATAACGCTCACAACTCTTCGTCGCGCCAGAGATCTTCCAGCTTCTCCCGGCGCCGAACTGTTTTGAACTGCGCGCCTTCCACCATGACCTCTGCAGGTTTCGTCCTGCTGTTGTAGTTCGACGCCATCGTCGAACCATAGGCTCCTGCGCTGCGTAGATAAAGCAAATCCCCCGCGTTCATCGCCGGTAGACTCCGGTCCGACCCAAAGATATCGCCCGTTTCACAAACAGGGCCAACCACATCGTGAATACCCTCAATACCCTCACTCAGTAACACGGGCTGGATCGCATGAAAGGAATCATACATCGCGGGACGTACGAGATCATTCATAGCGCCATCGACGATGACGAAGGATTTCTTCGGTGTTTTTTTAGTCGCGAGGACAGTGCAAAGCAGAATGCCTGCATTGCCGACCACCCAACGACCAGGCTCGATTAACAGCCGAAGTCCAAGTGGTTTCACCGCCGAAATCAAGATCTCGGCATATTGATCGATGGAAGGGGGAATCTCTTTGTCGTAAACAATTCCAAGCCCACCCCCCATATCGATGAATTCAAGTTTGTGACCATCGGCGATGATGCGCCTGGCAAACGCCACCATTCTCTCAACGGCTTCCGCCATAGGCTTTAGATCGGTAATTTGGCTTCCTATGTGACAACCCACGCCCTTCAACTCGAGGTTTGGGTTGTTTTGGGCAAATAGGACGAGTTCCATGGCTTCCGACTCGACCAGACCAAACTTAGTCGAGAAGAGACCCGTCGCAATTTTGGGATTCGTCTTCGCGTCGATATTGGGATTGATGCGTAGGGAAATAGGTGCGATTTTACCGCGTTGTTTGGCGAGTCGCGCAAGGTTCTCCAACTCAGCTTTGGACTCGACATTGAACGAGTAGATACCAACATCAAGGGCACGCAGAATTTCATCCTCGCGCTTACCAACACCGGAGTAAACGACCTCCGTGGGTTTTACTCCCGCCTTGAGAGAGCGCTCCAGCTCGCCAAGCGAAACGATATCGGCGCCCATTCCATCCTGGAAAATTTCTTTGAGGACCGATAGATTGCTGTTGGCTTTCACTGCGTAACAGAGAAGTGTGGGATAGGCGGAAAATGCGTCCTTCAGTTTTTTAACCTGACCGCTTAAGCTGGCTTTGGAATAAACGTAACAGGGCGTGCCGATTTCTTTCGCGATGGTCTTTAATGCTACGTCTTCGCAATGCGCTTCGCCGTGTTGGTAAGTAAACTGATCCATGGGTTTTCCTCTATTCTTAAGCCTTTTTAAGCTACTCTACTCGAATTCTTAGTCGCGATAAGCAATAATGTAAGACGCAGTAAAGCCATGTCAAAAGGTGTTTTATATGTTGCAGATGTTTCGGGCCGTGAGTTTCATTTGGATTCTCTTTCTTTTTGCATCTTCTCTCTCGGCAAAACCAGTCATATTATCGATTGGAGACTCATTAACCTTCGGCCTTGGGGTGGCGGAAGACAAAACCTGGCCCCGACTTCTCCAAAACAAGCTGCAAGCGGACGGAATGAAGGAAGCAAAAGTCATTAACGCCGGATCGAGCGGCGCAACGACTGCATTTGGACTTACAGCAGTAAGGTTTCAATTGAAGCACAATCAACCCGACCTCATCATTTATGCCCTGGGTGCGAACGATGGTTTACGCGCGATTTCCCCGGACACGACCTATCGCAATATCTTGCAAACCATTGAAGAAATCCAAAAAGCCAAGGTAAAAGTTATTTTGCTCGGGATGAAGGCACCGCCGAACTATGGCGAGAAATTCCCTAAAGACTTTGAGAAGATCTTTGCCCGCGTTGCCTCAGAAAAGAAGATACCCTTTATACCTTTTTTCCTGGAGGGTGTGGCCGGTGACTCCAAGCTGAATCAGGCCGACGGCATTCATCCCAACGAAAAAGGTTATGAAGTCATCACAGGCCGCATGTATCCCGTAATTAAAGGGCAGTTATGAGCATCGTCATCGTCGATAAGATCGCCAAGAGTTTTCGTCAGGCAGATACGGAAATCGCTGTCATCAAAGACCTAAGTTTCACCGTTGAAGCAGGTGAAACCCTCGCCATCGTCGGTCAGTCCGGAAGCGGAAAATCCACACTTCTCTCGCTCCTGGCCGGCCTCGATCAGGTTGATGGAGGCAAGGTCAGCATAGGAGGCCAGGAGTTATCCTCCCTCAATCAGGCCTCGCTCAGTCGCTTTCGTGGCGAAAATATCGGTATCATCTTTCAGCAATTTCATTTGATGAAGGGTCTGACCGCCCTCGAAAACGTCATGCTGCCTCTGGACATCGCCGGGACCGATAACGCTGAAGCCCTGGCTTACGACGCCCTCAAACTTGTTGGTCTCGATCATCGCTCGCACCACCTTCCACAACAATTGAGCGGCGGTGAGATGCAAAGGGTGGCGATCGCTCGTGCCTGCGTTGTCCGTCCCCGCATACTCCTGGCCGACGAACCTTCGGGCAACCTCGATCTCGCCACCGGTAACAAGGTCATGGAACAGCTTTTTGAGGCTGTCAACGAACGCGGCATGACGATGATCCTCGTAACTCACGATCCTCTCCTTGCGAAACGCTGCCACCGCCAGCTCACGCTTCAAACTGGACGTTTCCAATAAGGGATCTATCTCATGCTCTTCCGCTATATGCTGAAAGAACTTCGCAACAGCCCCAGGTTTGCGCTGCTTTTTGTTCTCAATATGAGCCTCGGTCTCCTTGGATTTATCAGCCTTGATGCGCTCAAACGCAATTTTGACGACCGTCTTCAAGCGTCAGCCAGGACTTTGATGGGCGCAGATCTGTCCATGAGTGCCAGACGACCGTTTACAGACCTTGAACGAAAGAGTGCTCTCGATGCCCTCCCCCAGCAAACCCAATCTCAAGGCGTAACGAGCCTATATACGATGGCTACCACGAGCGATGCAAGTAGTCTGGTCGAGATTCGCTCGATCGAGGCCCAATACCCCTACTACGGCGATATCAAACTCGAAGAGATCGGCTCGCATCGGGAAGCACCTTCCTTGCAGAGCGGCCCCACTCTTTGGGTTGCTCCCGAACTGGCTCTTAAACTCAAGCTCAAAAAGGACTCTGAAGTCACGATCGGTCAATCCAAGTTCACCGTGAGCGCGATCATCAAAGAGGATACCGCCAGCTCTATCGGCGCAGGCATGGCCCCTCGCGTTTACATGAATTCCCAATGGCTCGACGCCACCGGTCTCATGACAAAAGGCAACACAGCGACACACACGATCCTCTATCAATTGCCTAAAGGAGTATCCACTCAGGATCAACTCAAACGCCTTAAAGCAGGACTGCCGGACCCTTCCATTCGAGTCAAAAGCTATGAGGAGTCCGGTCAGGATAATGGTCGCATGCTCGCCTACCTTTCCGATTATCTCGGTCTGGTCGCGCTCGTCGC
>JACMPP010000086.1 GCA_014377445.1 Oligoflexus sp. | reverse complement strand
CTTCCCTAGAGAAATTGAAGAAAAGGCGGAGTAGAAACTTACAAGAGCCATTGCTGGTACCTACGACCAATGGAAACGTGAGGGCATCAAAACGCCGAGAATCTCCATCTATAGCCACTGGCTTAGGTGGAGAGGTTTAACAGAACGAAGCTGCTCTTCTCGCCAGGCGACAGGCGAAGCTCATGGACAGTATGCAAAATGACAACCTCATTTCCATCGTCATGGGCTTTATATCGACGGCACTTATCGTCAGCCTTTTCATCATGTATCGCATCGATAGCAAAGCCAAGGAGCGGTCGGCTCAAGCCCTGAGAGTGGCAAATATTCAGGTGGAACGGGCCAATGAAATGAAGAGCGCCTATCTCGCCAATATGAGCCACTCAACCGGTTCTCACCAATCTGTTGCAGGACGTTCGTATCCTCCTGGCTGAAGATGCCCCCGATAATCAACTCCTTCTCACGCATATCCTGGAGAGTCGGGGTGCAAAGGTATCGGTGGTCGGCAATGGACGCGCTGCAGTCAATTCAGCGTTAAAGGGTGATCAGGACCTCATACTCATGGATGTGCAGATGCCGATTATGGGAGGCCATGAGGCTGCCCACGAGCTGCGTAAAAAGGGATACCGAGGCCCCATTGTAGCTCTTACAGCTCACGCCATGCTTGAAGAGCGCGAAAAATCACATCACTATGGCTACAATGACTTTCTCACCAAGCCTATTGATAGCGAAAAGCTTATCCTCACCATCAAGCAGCATATGGGCGAATTGCACTGATGCTGCGAAGGTCGGTCGTGTAAAACGTTTCGTCCTCACCCTAAGTTTTTCTACCTATTCTCTCATCATCACGCGTGTCATAACAGTTCTTCCCAGAAGCGCTGGGTCCACACACATGAGGACTGCGATGAGTTTAGTTATCGGCGATATTTCTAAGACCTATCCCAATGGCGTGCATGCATTACAAAATATTCAACTCGAAATTCCTCCCGGTATGTTCGGTCTCCTCGGTCCTAACGGGGCGGGAAAATCTTCCTTGATGCGTACCATTGCGACTTTGCAGGATGCCGATACCGGTACAATTTCCTTTCATGGGCTCGACATTCAAAAAGACAAGACGGGTCTTCGTCGCCAACTCGGATATCTTCCGCAGGAATTCGACGTCTACCCTAAGACTTCTGCTGAAGACCTTCTGGACTACCTTGCAGAACTCAAAGGTGTTTCGGATCGCAAAGCGCGCAAGGAACTTGTGGACCATCTTCTTGCGGTCACCAATCTCACATCGATGCGCAAAAAAGCAGTTGCGACCTATTCGGGTGGCATGAAGCAGCGCTTTGGAATCGCCCAAGCCCTTATCGGTCAACCGAAGCTCATCATCGTCGATGAACCAACGGCCGGTTTGGATCCCGAAGAGAGAGTTCGCTTTCACAACCTGCTAGCGGATATCAAAGAAGATGTGACAGTAATCCTTTCGACCCATATCGTCAGTGATGTGAGCGATTTGTGCCAGAACTTTGCGATTATCAATCATGGGAAAGTTCTTGTTCGCGCCACGCCCAAAGAAGCCATCGAAAGAATTCGCGGCAAAGTCTGGGAAAAACGCATTGAACGCAATTTGAGCAACAATCTTCCAGCCGACCAGATCATTTCCATGCATCTGTCCATGGGTGATCAAGTCGTCCGACTCTTTGGAGAGGATCTCGCTTTTCTTGGAGCTGAACCGGTCTTGCCCACTCTTGAAGACTTCTACTTCATCACGATCAAGGGGCTGAAGGTATGATGGCGACTCTCTGGAGCAACCTTCGTTTCGAGCTCACCAGTCGAAAGCGATTTCTTTCTCCTTACATTTATTGGCTGGTGCTGACGCTTCTCGTCTTCTTGATGGTCCTCGCTACGGGCGGCGCTTTTAAAGGCACCACGATCAACTTCGGCCTTGGTCAAAAAGTTTTTATCAACAGCCCTTATGCGATCAATCTTTACAGTGCATTGATCTCGCTCTTCGGTATTTTGATCATCTCCCCCATCTTTGGCCAAGCTGTCTGCAAAGACTATGAAGCGAAATTTGATCAAATCGTATTGGCAACTCCCGCGCATCGAACTGGATTTTATCTCGGTCGTTTTCTGGGGGCGACGATCGTCTGCATCTTGATCTTCTCGGGTCTGGCTCTAGGTCAGTACCTGGCTGCCGCCTTGCCATTTGTACAGCGATCTCTCTTCACAGCCCCGCGCCTGAGCGCTTATCTCGTGCCTTATTTTAGCGTCCTCATTCCCAATATCATCATCTTTGGGAGCGTGGCTTTTGCTGTGGGTTCGATCACCAAGAAGATGAGTGCGGTTTACATCGCCGGCATACTCTGTTTCATGGGCTACCTCTTTGGCATCGGTTTATCATCGGATATTGAGAGAAAAGTGCTCCGCGCTTTGATCGATCCATTTGGCCTCAACGCCATGATGAGTTTGACAGAGTATTGGTCGGTTGCCGAGATGAACAGCCGACTCGTGAATTTGAAGGGGATTTTCCTTTGGAATCGCGTTCTCTGGCTGACGGTGAGCCTCGGCTTTCTGGCGTTAGCTTTAACCTTCGTTCAACGGGCTCCCAAGCCATCCAAGAAGAAGAAAAGTGAGAAGGCAACTGACGAGGCAGGAGATGAAGTGGAGAAGAAGAAGGCCCAGGGCGCAGCTTCGAATCTGCTACCGAATGTCCCTCTGGATTTCTCGGGTGCCGCTCGCTTTCGTCTCTTTGTAAAGCAGACTCTCTTTGAAGCCAAAAGTTCACTTAAAAACATCTATTTCATATGCCTGACCCTGGCGGGCGTGATCTATATGTTCGCCTTGAATGGCCAAGTCGGTGGCAAGATATTCGGCACCGAGACCTATCCCACGACCTATAAGGTTTTAGAGCTGAGCAGCGGATCCTTCTCGATCTTCCTACTCATCATCATGACCTTTTATACCGGTGAATTGCTCTGGCGTGAACGACAGAGCCGAACCGATCAAATTCTCGATGCCATGCCAGTGCCTCTTTGGTTGAACAGCATGGCTAAGTTTGCAGCCATGCAAATCATCATCGCGAGTCTACTCCTGATCGTTGGTCTTTGTGGGGTGATCATTCAACTCGCTCATGGCTATACCCGACTCGAGCTGGACCAAGTCTTTACCACGCTCTACTCGATACAATTCGTCAGCTTTTTGATTTTGAGCGCGATGATGTTTACGATCCATACGCTCGTAAACAACAAGTACATCGGCCACGGACTCTTCGTTTTGTACACGATCGTGATGATCTACCTCGGCAATGCCGGCTTTGATCATGTGCTCTACCGCTATGGAAGCGGACTGGGCGGAGCTCGTTATTCCGATATGAACGGCTATGGGCCCTTTCTTCTTAAGATTCGCAACATGCAGCTCTACTGGCTTTTCGGCGCCGCGCTCTTACTCACCCTGGTCTACCTCTTTTGGGTCCGAGGGACCGATAACGCCTGGTCGCGTCGTTGCGCGGAAGCAAGAAAACGTTTGACCCGTCCTCTTCAAATTTTTGTCGCTTTGGTCCTCGTGGGTTTCATCGCCCAGGGGTCCCATATTTATTACAATACGAATATTGTGAACGAATATAAGACGGAGAAACAAGGGGAAAAAGACCGGCTTGCCTATGAACAGACCTATAAGGCCAAATACGATCAAAAGCCTCAGCTTAAACTTGCCAAAGTGAAGGCGGCCGTCGATATTTTCCCGTCGCGCCTTTGGCTCAAGAGCAAGGTTGAATTTACCTTTGACAACAAGAATTCTGGCCCGGTCGATGAAATCCTTGTCAACCTGCCGGTGAAGAAGAAATTCGTAAATCTTGAATTTGACCGACCGACGGAAATTGTGGTCGATGACGAAAGAATGGATCTGCAAATCCTTCGTTTTAAAACGCCAGTTGCGCCGGGAGAACAGGTTCACCTCGTCTACAGCATCGACTACGGCTACGAAGGCTTTCGAAACGACTCAACACCCACCGCGATCGCGGCCAATGGGACTTTCTTCAACAACCAAAGTTATTTTCCCAGTTTCGGTTATCAAGATGGGGCAGAACTCGGTTCTGACAAGCTTCGCGAACAGTATGGACTGAAGCCCAAACTCCGCATGCCGCCGATCACCGATGAAGCGGCCAAGCAAGTAACCTACGTGACTGGACTCGATGCCGATTGGATCGACTTTGAAACGACGGTAAGTACTGACAACGGTCAAGTCGCAATAGCCCCAGGCTATCTCCAAAAGGATTGGGTGGACGGTGATCGTCATTACTTCCAATACGCGATGGATCAGAAGATCTTAAACTTCTACTCCTTCATGTCGGCAAAATACGAAGTTAAACGGGATAGCTGGAATGATGTGAAAATCGAAGTTTATTATCAAAAAGGTCACGAATATAACCTCGATACGATGATCGATGCGGTCAAACAGGGTCTTGCCTACTACAGCGAGAACTTTGGGCCCTATCAGCATCGTCAGTTCCGTATCTTGGAATTCCCACGCTACGCGACCTTTGCTCAATCGTTCCCCAACACGATTCCCTACAGTGAAGCGATCGGCTTTATCGCCAAGGTCGATCCCAAGGATGAAGAGGATCTGGATTATCCCTTCTACGTGACAGCGCACGAACTCGCGCACCAATGGTGGGCCCACCAGGTGATTGGCGCCAACGTGCAAGGCGCGACGATGTTATCCGAATCGCTTGCCCAGTACAGTGCGTTGATGGTCATGGAGAAAAAGTACGGACGTGCGAAGATGAGTCGTTTCCTCAAACACGAGATGAATGAGTACCTTCAATCACGCTCCTCGGAAGATAAGAAGGAACTCCCTCTCTATCTCAACGAAAATCAGCAGTATCTTCATTATGCCAAAGGCAGTGTCGTGATGTTTGCGCTGAAAGAAGTCGTGGGTGAGAAAGCTCTCAATCATGCAATTCGTGTCTTTGCGGATAAGGTTCGTTATCAAAACGCGCCTTTCACAACGGCAACGGAATTCGTAGCCACTCTCAAGGCCGATCTCGATCCGAAGTTTCATGATGTGATCGATGACCTTCTCACGCGCATCACGCTCTGTGACAACCGAATTCAGGAACATTCCGTGAAAGCTGAGGCCGATGGGACCTACACGATCGACCTCGATATCCTTGGCAAAAAAGTCTATATCGATGACAAAGGTGACGAGAACGAAGCTCCACTCGCGCGTGACTTTGAATTTACTGTCAAGGATGAGGAGGGCAAAGTGATGTTGACGCAAAATTATCCGATCAAAACCGGACAAAATCACCTGACGATCAAGGTGCCCAAGAAACCGAAGGTTCTCTGGTTGGACGAGCTGGGAATATGGATCGATAAGAATCGCGACGACAATAAAATAACTCTCTAAGACACGAATCCAAATGGAAAGAGCTAGCTCACGATTGTAGAGCTAGCTCTTTTCATTTCAGAAATTTGACATTCAACCCATGAAACTACGCACGACAACGTCAGCGAACATCACCCAGGCATTGGCCACATAACCAAGCCATTTAAATCCTCCGGCCAGCATGAGGAGGAGAAGGCCTATGCTGCCGTAGGGCACGATGTACTGATCATATTTCTGTTTGAGATTATAAGGCAGAAGTTCGTAAATAACTGTCCCGCCATCGAGCGGGTAGATGGGGAGCATGTTAAAAATCGCGAGAAAGGCGTTGACCATTACCATGGCTTGAGCCAATCGACTGAAGCCGACCCAAACGCTGTTTTCGGTAACGGTACCGATCGCATAGAAGGCGATGAGCGAAAGAAAGCTCAAGATGAGATTGGTCACCGGTCCTGATCCAGCCACCAAAATCTGTCCCCATTTTTGACTGCGAAAATTGCGAGGCTCAATCGGAACCGGCTTCGCCCAACCAAAAATAAAACCGCCTAGCAAAGAGCCGATAAAGGGAAATACAATCGTTCCGACTGGATCCATGTGAGGAATGGGATTGAGCGTGAGGCGACCGGCAAGCTGCGCGGTGCGATCGCCCTGCCAACGAGCGATCAGAGCATGACCGGCTTCGTGAAAGGTAAGGGAGATGATCAGGGCGATCATCGAATTCAAAATATTCGCCGCTTGTGAAAAATCCATGACGCTCCTTCGACGATCTGAGGCATAAGAAATGCCAGCACATTATAGCGAGAAAAGGAGGAATTTACATTGCTAACTCGAGTTCCTGCAGCAGCCCCCCTTTACCGTGTCGTAACGGAGTGGATTGACAGCCCCCTTCTCAAAAATAATCCTGCGGGTGTCGATTCCCGTCGTCCGCTCACTTTGCTTGTGCCAAACGGCCCCTCTGATCGCCGTTATCCAGTGCTTTATTGTCTGGCCCCCTGGACCAGCGCCGGACGCACGCAGCTCCAATGGGAGCCGTTTAAGGAGAGTCTTCTCGATCGTGTGGAGCGCCTGACGGCTACTAGCGCCATTAAGCCTTGTGTGATCGTCTGCCCTGATCTCTACACCTGGTTCGGTGGCAGTCAGTTTGTGAATTCGAGCTATCTTGGGCCCCATGGTGATCACATCACTCAAGAGCTCATCCCCTACATCGAAGCGAATTATCCGGTACTTCCTGGTGCTGCCTCACGCGGCGTCTTTGGTCGCTCCTCCGGTGGTTTCGGAGCCATCCGTCTCGCTATGGACTACCCAGGTAGCTTTGCAGCTGTCGCCTGCCACTCCGGTGACATGGGCTTTGATCTGCTCTATCGCCGCGACCTCGTCGAATTTTGTTATGCCCTCGCGCGCTACAGCGGAAATATCGACGCCTACTGCGAAGCGATTAAGAAATTGCCGAAGCTCGGTGGCAAAGATGTTCACACGCTCATGCTTCTCGGAATGGCTGCATTTTATAGCCCGAAAGGAGCAGCAGGCTTTGACCTGCCAATCGATGTTTTCACGGGTGCGATCACCGAAGAAGTCTGGCAGCGATGGCTCGCTCACGACCCAGTCGTCATGGTTGACTTCAAAGTCGAAGCCTTGAAAAAGCTTTCCCTGCTCTATATCGACTGTGGAAATCGCGATCAGTACCACCTTCACTTCGGTGCAAGACAACTGCGCAAGAAACTCGAAGGCTATGGAATTACTCATAAAGCCTTTGAGTTTGATGATAATCATTCCGGTACGGCCTACCGTTACGATGTGAGTCTACCCCTGATCAGCGAAGTTTTGCGGCATCAGACGTGACTTCCGCTGAGGCGGCTGATATCTTGGCCAGAATTTGTGATATAACGAGGAAATTATGACGCAAAAAGTGCATAACGTAGTCATCGTTGGAACTGGTCCCGCTGGCCTTACGGCAGCTATTTATACCGCTCGTGCAAGCCTTTCTCCTGTCATATATGCAGGGCTTTTGCATGGTGGGCAGCTTACCACAACAACCGAAGTGGAAAACTGGCCTGGCGTCGAGCATGGCATCATGGGCCCTTTGCTCATGCAAAATATGACGACTCAGGCTGAACGCTTCGGCACTGAAATTGTCTACGATACGATCACAAAGGTCGATTTCTCGGGTAAGATCAAAAAACTTTGGACCGATTCAGAAGAGATCCACGCGAAGGTTGTCATCATCAGTACCGGTGCGACCGCGAAAACGATGAAGCTGGAAGATGAAGCGAAGTTGATGGGCCGCGGTCTTTCCACCTGCGCAACCTGTGATGGATTCTTCTACAAAAACAAAAAAGTCATCGTCATCGGTGGCGGCGACTCGGCAATGGAAGAAGCGGGCTATCTCGCAAAACTCTGTAGCGAAGTCATCCTCGTTCATCGTCGCGACGTGTTCAAAGCTTCCCCGATCATGCTGGATCGGGCCAAAGCCAATCCCAAGATCCAAATGAAAGTTCCCTTCCACCTTGCGAAACTCCTTTCGGACGAAACCGGTTTGATCGGTGCGATTC
This sequence comes from Oligoflexus sp., assembly GCA_014377445.1. Lineage (GTDB taxonomy): Bacteria > Bdellovibrionota_B > Oligoflexia > Oligoflexales > Oligoflexaceae > Oligoflexus. The sequence goes on along the minus strand of JACMPP010000086.1, from coordinate 108,357 downwards.
TTGAGAACTCGGAAACGGGCGAAAAAGAGGAAGTGAAAGTCGACGGGATCTTCTATGCGATCGGCCACACTCCGAACTCCGGCGTGTTCCTGCCTTATGTCGACGTCGATGAAAACAACTACATTAAAGTTCATGAGCACACGAAGACCAAAACCCCTGGTGTTTTTGCTGCTGGAGATATCTCCGACCCTCACTTCCGTCAGGCGATCACAGCCGCAGGATCGGGTTGTCAGGCCGCGATACAAGCACAGCATTATCTCGAAGGTTTCGACGATTAAGAGGTTCTCGGTGAGTTTTTTCAAGAAGGTAACGTCTCTGTTTGGTTCGGCATCCGAATCAAGCGAATCCAAGGAAGCTCCGGCTCCAGCGGGTCATAAAGTTTCTTCCGTAGGTTCGGCGGGCACAGCCCCGAAGAGCGGAGAAAAAATCGAACCTAAAGGCGGCGGCATCGAGCAGGTTCGTCACATTGTCGCCGTGGGCTCCGGGAAAGGTGGCGTCGGTAAATCGACCATCACGCTCAACCTCGCCCTGGCTCTCGCTCAGCAAGGTCTCAAGGTTGGGGTTCTCGATGCGGATATCTATGGTCCCTCCCAGCAGCATCTGACCCGTGCACCCAAACCCGAAATGTCGGGAGAGGATCGCCTCAATCCATCGGAATACGAAGGTGTGAAAATCATCTCCGTGGCGATGTTCACGGGCGTGAATCAGGCGCAGGTCCTTCGCGGGCCGATGGCCACGCAACTCCTTCGTCAGTTCCTCACTCAAGTGAATTGGGGGGAACTCGATTATCTTCTGATCGACTTGCCGCCTGGCACAGGCGATATACAGCTAAGTCTTGCCCAGATGGCTCCGCTTTCCGGAGCGGTTCTCGTCACGACGCCTCAGGAGATGTCGATTATCGATGTCCGCAAAGCCGTTTCGATGTTCAAGACCCTGAATATCCCGATGCTTGGCGTCATCGAGAACATGAGCTATTTCATCTGCGATAGCTGCGAGAAGAAACACTATATCTTCAAGAAGGGTGGAGGCTCCCGCCTCGCGGCCGAACTCGGTCTGCCTCTACTAGCCGAGATACCACTCGATCCTCGCGTCGTCGAAACTTCCGATGAAGGCAAGGCTGTGATGGTGCAAATGCCAAGTTCTGATGCCGCCAAGGCCTTCGTGAACTCGGCGCGCATCATCAGTGAAGGCCTGGCTCTTCAGCAAAAAAGCGGTGGTGATGGTGGACTTGGGTACTTCCTACTGGAGTGGAAATGAGCGACGTTAGAGTCAAACGCATCTGGCAGCAGGATTCCCGCACCCTCGCGATCAACTGGACCGATGGGAAGAAGAGTCTTTACGATACCGTGGAACTGAGACGTCAATGCCGTTGCGCCTTCTGCATCGATGAAGTCACGAAAGAGCCAAAGCTCGATCCGGACTCCGTTCCGGAGACGCTTCGCCCGGTAAAAATCGAGTCGGTGGGACGCTATGCGTTGAACATCCTTTTTACGGATGGCCACAAAACTGGGATATACAGTTTTGACTGGTTGAGAACTTTGGGCTGATCACGGTAGAATAGAAATGAATTTCAAATAGTTTGCGGATAGGTCTGACATCAGTCAGACCTATTTTTCATTTAGAGAGGTTTAATGTCCGTTTTGAACGAACATTTATTAAGTCTCGGGTTTCATCTTATTGTTGTTTTTTTGGAAGGTGCTGCGCAGCGGGGCAATCTTCTCTTCCACGATCTGATTGGAACGTATCTCCTTCACACGTTTCTGAAGCTCGGGCTTTAACTGGCCCAAAATCTCCATCTCATATTCCATCCAGACCCCGAATTCCTTGTACACGAGTTCCTGCATTTCAAGAGTGAACTTGAGGATGTCGGCGCTGCCTGCGCCCTTGTTGTACACAAAGTTGGAGTGCTGAGGATTCAAGGCGACAGTCGGTTGATTTAGGGCATTGGCATTGGCGCGATCGAGAAGCATTCCGCTAGGGACTCCAACCGCATAATTGTTTTTGAAGACGCAGCCACAGGTGGGATAAACAAACTGGCCCTTTTTCATGCGATCGTCTTCACAAAACCTCATGTGATCCGAAATCACGTTTTGATCACCTGGCGCCAGACTCAGAGTGGCTTCAGCTATTACGGCCCCGTTATCCATGAAAAGCGTGTCTTTGTAGCCTTTGAAAATCTTGTCAGCCGGCGTGTAATGCTTGATCGTCCCATCGGGAAGCACCGCTTTCACCGAACTCACGACCTGACTGATCTCGCTCCCGTAACAGCGGGCATTCATCCTCACCGTGGCCCCTATTTGCCCCGGCAGGCGATTCATCCACGAGACCCCTGCCAAAGAACCATCACGTGCCCTTTGAGCGATTGTGGTGTTATCCACGCCCGCTCCGCAGACGAGGCTGTCCCCTACCCTTTGGATCGACTTCATGTTGGAGAAGATGATCACTGCGCCGGGATAAAATTCATCCCAGACCAAAGAGTTGGTGCCTCCGCCCAGGATAAAGAACGGAGTCTTCGCCTTGCCGAGATCCTTCAGGGTCTTTGAGAGCTCTTCGATCGTGTGAGGTTCATAGAGCGCCGAACATTGGCCCCCGGTGCGATAATAGGCATAATCGCTGAGCTTCTTCGTAGTCATGCGAACCTCTTAATCTTCGGGGAATAGAGAGAAGAGAGTATCTTGAAACGTTTGATAGGCGGGACCATCAAATAGAACGAAAGTCACGCGTCTGAGACAGCCCTCAGGATGATTCTTCAAAAAATCCTGCACCGCCTGTAGGGAAGTCTTTGCGGCTTTATCCAGGGGATAACCGTAGACACCCGTGCTGATCGCGGGAATGGCAAGATGCGGAAGCTTGAGGGTCACGCCCAACGCCAGAGATTCAAGCAAACAGGATCGCAGAAGATCGTCTTCGCCACTCGTTCCACCCTTCCAGACAGGACCGACAGTGTGAATGACCTTCTTTGCCGGCAGGGAGCCAGCTGTGGTCGCAATGGCCTTGCCCGTCGGGCAATGACCGATGCGACGACATTCTTCCAAAATACTAGATCCCCCGGCCCGATGGATTGCTCCATCGACACCGCCCCCACCCAGCAGCGATTCGTTCGCGGCATTGACAATACCATCACAGACAAAGCGCGTGATGTCGCCTTGATAAAGATCGATTGCGGTTGAGCGATAGTGCCGGATCCCTAACATAATTTAGCGCTTTCCTTTGCGTTCCATCGCGATCTTCAACGAAGCCGCGATATCAGCCGGTGACTTGGCTACAACGCAACCCGCTTCTTCAAGAGCAGCCATCTTCTCAGCTGCTGTTCCTGAGCCGCCGGATACGATCGCGCCTGCGTGACCCATACGCTTGCCTTTAGGTGCGGTTTGACCTGCGATAAAGGCTGCAACTGGTTTGGTGATGTGTTCTTTGATGAACTTCGCCGCTTGAATTTCAGCGTCGCCACCGATCTCACCGATCAGGATGATGCCTTCTGTCTGCGGATCTTGTTCAAACAGGGTGAGGATGTCGATGTACTTGGTGCCGATGATGGGGTCACCACCGATACCAACACAAGACGACTGACCGATACCCATCGCTGTGGTTTGGCCAACAGCTTCGTAAGTCAGGGTTCCTGATTTCGAAACGATACCGGCTTTGCCCACTTTATGGATGTGGCCAGGCATAATACCGATTTTGCATTGACCCGGTGTGATAACGCCTGGGCAGTTCGGTCCGATCAAACGGGACTTCGAACGCTCAAGAGCTTTCTTCACGGCGATCATATCGAGGACCGGGATGCCTTCGGTGATACAGATGATGAGTTCGATCTCAGCTTCGATCGCTTCCAGAATCGCGTCAGCCGCGAAGGGAGGTGGAACAAAGATCATCGTTGCGTTGGCTTTCGCACGGTCTTTGGCTTCCTGAACGGTATCAAAGATCGGCAGATCCAAAATAGCCTTCTGGCCGCCTTTACCCGGAACCACACCACCGACGAAGCGAGGTGCGTACTCGTGAGAAAGCTTGGTGTGAAACTCACCTGATTTACCGGTGATACCCTGAGTGATAACACGCGTATTTGCATTGACTAAAATAGCCACCTTAGAACTCCTTTGGACTTACTTCTTCTTAACCATTTCGACAATTTTCTTCGCGCCGTCAGCCATGTCCGATGCAGCATAGAGATCGAGGCCTGAACTTTTCAGGATCTCTTTACCCTGCTCGACGTTGGTGCCTTCGAGGCGAACAACCATGGGGATGCGAAGTCCGAGTTCTTTCGCGGCAGCCACGATACCATTGGCGATAACATCACAGCGCATGATGCCACCAAAGATATTTACGAAAATGCCTTTGACGTTGGAGTCGGAGAGCAAAATTTTGAATGCGTTCGTCACAGTTTCCTGGTTGGCACCACCGCCCACGTCGAGGAAGTTGGCTGGGGAGCCGCCGAAAAACTTGGTGATGTCCATGGTCGCCATCGCGAGGCCCGCGCCGTTCACGAGACAACCGATGTTGCCGTCGAGACCGATGTAGCTCAAGCCGTACTTGGACGCCTGCACTTCGCGTGGATCTTCTTCAAGGAAGTCGCGCATGACTTCGATATCTTTTTGACGATACATGGCGTTGTCATCGAAGTTCATTTTACCGTCGAGGACAAACATCTTGCCTTGATCGTTGATGATCAAAGGGTTGATTTCAAGCATCGCATAATCGTACTTGAGGAACATCTTGTAGAGGTTCTTCAAGATAGGAGTCAGTTCTTTGTGTTCGGCTGGAGGCAGTTTCGCCTGGAAGCAGATCGAACGAATGTGATGACCCTGAAGTCCAGTCGTCGGGTCGACGCTGATGTAGACGATTTTCTCAGGAGTTTTCTCAGCAACTTCCTCGATGTCCATACCGCCTTCGGTCGAGAACATAAAGCCGATGCCAGCCGTCTCGCGGTCGAGAACAAGCGCCAGGTAGTATTCCTTGACGATTTTCGAACCAGCTTCGACATAAACCTTGTGAACCTTTTTGCCTTCAGGTCCGGTTTGATGCGTGACAAGTGTCATGCCGATCATTTCTTTGGCAAGCTTGGCCGCCTCTTCAGGGGTCTTGGCAAGCTTAACGCCGCCGCCTTTACCGCGGCCGCCCGCATGAACCTGAGCTTTAACAACGGCAATCTCAGTACCGAGTCTGCGCATTGCAAATTCAGCTTCTAAGGGGTTGGTCGCCAGGTAGCCTTCGGGAACGGGAATGCCGTTTTGCTTGAAGAGCTGCTTCGCCTGGTACTCGTGGATATCCATTTAAAAAATTCCTCCGGAGCATCTACATATCGTTTGCACGTCGGGACAGGCTATCATACTCAGGGTCTTTCTTGCATCTGCAATCCAGCCCTTTTCAGGCGTCTTTCCTCGGTTTTTCCCTCAGATATGACGCAGACATTGCGCTCCTCTTTGGTTGCAGAAAACAACTCATACACCTTGCCCATTTTTTCTATGACAAATGAGATGGGGCACCCGCCCTTACGGACGGGTTATGCCAAACGAGTATTTGGCGGCCAACTGGAGGAGCGGAACCACGGGGGATTGAGCGGTAAAAACTATAGCGGCGAGGCAATAATTGGCGCTGCAAAATCAGCGTTAGATCTCGTTGTCAGTCGAAGGCGACCTGGAGGGGGACGGGTTTGAAAGTGGAAAATTGGACCCGAAGAGTGCAGGAATTAACAAAAATTTTACTCTTCGTGCTTCGGGTCCGGACAGTGTTTTTCTCCTCTCTAATTTACGAGGAACCGTTCGTCTTGGCTAATGCTTTCATGCTATATCAATATCAAAAATTAATAAAAACCGTCTTCAATTCTTTGGTAAAAACCGAAATCAGAACAATAAAAAAAGTAGAAACACCACGTTAAACCGCATACTGCTTAATGGCGTGTTCAAAAAATGTATTCGTTTGGAAAGAAAGTGAGTCTATCGAGTGAGGGCAAAAGGGGAGCTTCAGGCCGGTAAATTCTCGCTCTGCTCTCCGAAATGTTCAGAAAGCAGAGCGAACCCATCACGAGGGTTAATCCTCGCGACGAACCATAGTTTGCGTAAAGGTGCTTTGACCGTGAAGCACAACGCCACCGACTGGAGCCCAGCCTTTTTTGATGTGGTAATTCACTTGGTCTTCCAAGTTGCGAACTGAGTCTTCAGTGAAGAGCTTGTATTCGATCACGCGTGGATCGGCCGAAACTGCTGACAGTTTCTTAGCGGGCACGAGGCTTGTTTTCGTCTTTCCAACAGTCTTCTTGGCCGTAGCCTTGACTGGCTTGGACTTGGTTTTGGCACTAACGGCCTTAGGTTTCGCGCTCTTTTTGACGGCGGTCTTCTTGGACTTCTTAGTCATTTTTAGCCTCCGATTCGATAGAAAATGTTTCTTGACCTGGTACCTTAGGACTTAGAGCCAGAAAATAAGTCTGTTCGCACTTTAGCAAGAGCTTCCGCCGTACTCCACTCCTAAGATTCAATTCCATCCGACGACCCTTTAAGGTCGTTTCGTTAACCAATTCTTTGATGCTATAACATTGTGGAAAATGCTTTGGGAACCATGTCGAACGCCGAGAAGAACCAGTCCTTCAAAGCCCTCATGCTCTCTCTATCTGCACGCAAAGCTATGGTATTCATAGTCCGTAGAACAGTCATATCAGGAGTTTGGAATGTCAGCCTCCGAACAGTCGCGCTACCAACCCAAGAATCATATCCGCATCGTTACGGCGGCCTCGCTCTTCGATGGTCACGACGCGACGATCAATATTATGCGTCGTATTCTGCAGGCATCGGGGGCCGAGGTCATCCATCTGGGACACAACCGTTCGGCGGCCGATATCGTGAATTGCGCCATTCAGGAAGACGTCCAGGGCATCGCGATCACCTCCTATCAGGGCGGTCATATCGAATTCTTTAAATACATTTACGATTTGCTTCGCGAAGCCGGTTCCAATATCAAACTCTTTGGTGGCGGCGGCGGAACCATTCTTCCTGTCGAGATTGAAGAACTGCAGGCCTATGGCATCACACGCATCTATTCGCCTGATGATGGTCGTTCGCTGGGTCTCCAGGGCATGATCGATCACCTCCTGCAAAACTGTGATTTTTGCACCCAGGAGCCGCCCGCCGACGACCTCTTGAAAGTGATTACGAAACGCGAGTCCAAAACGCTCGGCCGACTCATCTCCGTTGCCGAAAATTTCCCAGAATATCGCGAGACGCTGCAGCAATCTGTTCAAAAATTAATCACCAAGCCTGTTCCCGTGCTTGGTATCACCGGCACTGGCGGTGCGGGGAAATCATCGCTCGTCGACGAACTTGTCAGGCGGTTTCTAAGGGTCAACGACAACGAGCATATCGCGATCATTTCGATCGACCCTTCCAAACGCAAGTCAGGAGGCGCTTTGCTGGGGGATCGAATTCGTATGAACTCGATTCATCATCCGCGCGTTTACATGCGATCGCTTGCGACCCGGCAATCGAACCTCGCACTCAGTAAGTACGTGCAGGATTCGATCGACATCTGCAAAGCGGCCGGCTTCGATCTGATTATTGTCGAAACCTCCGGTATCGGCCAGTCCGATACGGAAATTGTCGAACACAGCGATACATCACTCTATGTGATGACGTCCGAATATGGGGCCGCCACGCAGCTCGAAAAAATCGATATGCTTGATTTCGCCGATATCATCGCGATCAATAAATTTGATAAACGGGGTTCTCTCGATGCTCTGCGCGATGTGCGCAAACAGTATCGTCGCAACCACATGATTTGGGACGGTCCGGATGAAAGTCTTCCCGTGATGGGAACGATCGCCGCGCAGTTCAACGATTCCGGCATGAATCACCTCTATAACAGAGTCATGGCGATTGTGAACGACAAGACCAAAAGCGAATTCGCCTACCTGCCGAAGTTCGAGGACAAGACGGTGAGCCTCTTGATTTCCGGAGAACGCGTCCGCTATCTGGCCGAGATCTCAGAATCTCACGAGTCCTACAAAACCTTTGTCCTCAAACAGTCCGGAATAGCTCGTCAGCTCTATCAATTGCGCGGGACCATAGAGACCCTTAGAAAAGCTGATAAAAACGCAGCAGCGCCGGTTTTTGGGGCTCCTATCGAAGCCTCAGATGACCCAACCATCCAGGAGCTTATCAAACTCAGTGAAGAGCTCGAGCGCCAGCTCGATCACGAGTGCTTTCGCATGCTCTCCACCTGGGATGAAACCAAGCGCCGCTATAAAGAGCTAACCTACAAATTCCAGGTTCGCGACAAGATTATCGAACAGGCGCTCTTCACCAAATCGCTCTCCGGCCTCGATATTCCCAAGGTCTCTCTCCCCCGTTACAAAGATTGGGGCGACATCCTTGAGTGGCTGTTGACCGAGAATCTGCCGGGTGAATTTCCTTATGCTGCCGGTGTATTCCCTCTCAAACGAGAAGGCGAAGATCCCGCGCGCATGTTTGCCGGCGAGGGCGGGCCAGAGAGAACCAACCGACGTTTTCACTATGTTTCAGGCGGAATTCCTTCAAAACGCCTTTCCACAGCCTTCGATTCCGTCACTCTCTACGGTGAAGACCCTGCGGAGCGCCCCGATATTTACGGCAAAGTTGGTAATTCAGGCGTGAGCATCGCGACTGTCGACGATGCGAAAAAGCTTTATTCCGGCTTCAATCTCGCTCTGCCCACGACTTCGGTATCAATGACGATCAACGGTCCGGCCCCGATGCTTCTCGCTTTTTTCATGAACGTAGCCATCGATCAGCAGTGCGAAATTTATATTCGTGCCAACGGACTCGTGGATGAAGTCGAAAAGAAAATCGAAAAGATCTACAAAAACCTGGATATGCCCCGCCCCCGCTACCAGGGCGAACTGCCAGAGGGCAACGACGGCTTGGGTTTGATGCTCCTCGGCGCGACTGGAGACCAGGTGCTTCCTGACGACGTCTACCAGAAAATTAAAACCAAGACCTTGAGTTCAGTGCGGGGGACTGTGCAGGCGGATATTCTCAAAGAGGACCAGGCCCAAAACACCTGCATTTTCTCCACGGAATTTGCTCTGCGGATGATGGGCGATATCCAGCAGTACTTCATTGAAAAGGATGTCCGCAACTTCTACTCCGTCTCGATCTCGGGCTATCATATCGCGGAGGCGGGGGCGAACCCGGTCACGCAGCTTGCCTTCACCCTTTCGAACGGTTTTACCTTCGTCGAGTACTATCTCTCGCGGGGTATGAACATCGATGACTTTGCACCGAACCTTTCCTTCTTCTTCTCCAACGGCACGGATCCCGAATATTCTGTGATAGGGCGTGTGGCGCGGAGAATCTGGGCCAAGGCGATCAAAAACCGCTACCAGGGCAACGATCGCTCGCAAAAGCTCAAGTATCACATCCAGACCTCGGGCCGTAGTCTTCATGCCCAGGAGATTGCCTTTAACGACATTCGTACGACGCTCCAGGCCTTGTACGCACTCTACGACAACTGCAACTCGCTCCACACAAATGCCTACGATGAGGCCATCACCACGCCAACCGAAGAATCGGTTCGCCGTGCAATGGCCATTCAGCTCATCATCAATAAGGAACTCGGCCTTGCGAAAAATGAGAATCCCCTCCAGGGTTCGTTCATTATCGAAGATCTGACTGATATGGTCGAAGAAGCGGTGATGAAGGAGTTTCGGAGTATCTCCGAACGAGGAGGCGTACTGGGGGCGATGGAGAGGATGTACCAGCGCTCGAAGATCCAAGACGAGTCTCTCTACTACGAGACACTGAAGCATACGGGCGAGTTGCCGATCATCGGCGTGAACACTTTCCTTGGTAAAGATGGATCCCCTACGGTCATCCCCAGCGAAGTCATCCGCGCCCTTCCTGAAGAAAAGGAATATGCGGTCCAGTCCTGCCTCGACTTCCAAAAGCGCAACGAATCTCATTCGGCTGCGGCTTTGGCGAAACTGGAGCAGGTCGCACTGAGTAACGGGAACGTCTTTGATGTCCTGATCGATGTGGCGAAGGTCTGCTCACTCGGCCAGATTTCTCGGACCCTCTATGAGGTCGGCGGTCAATACAGAAGAAATATGTGATTTGGTGCTTTTGGCAAAAAAAAACTTTTTCCTAAAGCTCTGAAGTTTATTCGGGTGGCCTTTGTACATGATGTACAAGGGCCATTTCCATTTCGAGTTGAACTTAAGCTTGTCTGCCTGCAGAAAACTCGATACCGTCACTCAAAGCACAACTTTATCAAAACAGCATATATCCCTGCATCTCTCCAGATGCCGATCCACTATGGGAGGTTCTTATGCGCAAGGCTGCTCAGATCATCACCTTTGCTAACATCAAAGGAGGCGTGGGCAAAACCACGGCCGTGACCAACATTGCTTATCTCTTGGGCGTGACCCTCAACAAGCGAGTGCTTGTCATCGACTCCGATGATCAAGGCAATGCAACCAAGGCGCTCGGTGTGCGCGATCTCTTTGATCGCAACCATGAAACTCTCTGGAGTGGCCTCTCCCGTAAGGTTGGCTATGAAGAGGTGATCGTCGAGAGCCCCTATAAGAACATTTGGGTCATTCCTTCCACCAAGGAACTCAAAGCGGCTCAGAACGAATTTGGACGCTCAGCCAGGGGCCTCAAACTTTTTAAACACCTTCTCAAAGGCGTTGAGAAAGATTTCGATTACGTTCTGATCGACACCAAACCCCAGATCAATATCCTCCTTCAGGCCGCTCTCGCCGCCTCCAACTGGTATTTGATCCCAAGTTTCCCTGAGCCGGACAGCTATGACGGCTTCCTTGATCTCGTCGCCGAATGTGAAGAGATCCATGAAGAGGAAAACCCGAAACTCCATCTGCTCGGTGTCCTGATCAACTCTGTGAAAAAGATTCCGGCGCATGAGCAATACCTGAAGTTCATCGGCAAGCACCTTAAAGCTTCCAACGTGAATCTTCTGAAGCCTTTCGTAAGAGTCTCCAATGCTGTGGCAACCGGCAATTTGCACGCCTGCCCTGCAGTGTCTATAGGCAGCGGCCGTTCGGTGAAGGATGACTTCCTGAAGCTGACAAAAACCATGATCAAGCTTGCGGAAGTCAAAAAGCCCCTTCGTCCCAACCTGGCGAAGCTCGGCGTTTTGAAAGAGAAACAAGCGGACGAGCGCAACTGGGGATTGAAGGATTCCGACCTCGATGAAGCGGTAGATTTACTCTAATAGCGAAGGGAATTGCTCATGGCTTCCATGAAAGAATCGGCGCGTAAAAATTTAGAAAAAATGGTGAAGGGGGCCGCTCGTGAGGTTGTGACCTCGCGTCCGAATGCGGCCGTGGCGGATAAGAGAGCCGGCGCCAGCGCTGCTGAGCCCGAAGAAAAAGTTGGGGCGGGAGGCATCAGCAAAGCAGCCGTCCAGCAGCTTCGCGGCCTCATTGAAAAGAACGGCCGCACCATTCAAAAGGTGCCCCTGGAAAGCATCCATCTTCACGAGAACATCCGTGAAAGATATGACGATGTCGGTATCAAACACTTGGCTGACTCGCTCGATAAAGACGGCCTGATTCAGTTCCCAACGCTGGCCCTGAAGGATCAAAAAAGCGATCCGTCAGGAGCCGCCTTCATCTGTAAGAACGGTCATCGCCGTATTTTGGCTGCCAAGTCCCTGGGCTGGAAAACAATCGAATGTATCGTCCTCCCCTTCGCCTCGGCGAAAGACGAGCTCTACCACACGATCGCGGCCAACCTCCGTGAAGACGTATTCTATCTTGATCTCGCCTCGGCTTATCAACAGGCTGCCCGTCTGGGTGAGTCGGATCAGACTATCGCGGAAAGATCGGGTGTGAATCCACGAACAGTGGGTTGGTATCGACGTCTGACGCGCATGTCGCCCGAGTGTCAAACACTTTGTCGTCAGCACTCAGACGTTTTTAATGCAACCTGGGCTATAAAGTTAGCAAGGCTTGGAGAACTTCCCGCTGCCGCAATTCTGCTTAAACAGATGCAGTCGATCCTCGCGCGGCAGCAAGCCTTTCAACAGGCTTCCCAAGCGGAGAAGGTCGAAAAGATCGTGGACAAGGGCGCTGTGAAAGCCAGTCGGGACCAACTGAAGGTGATCTTCACCGCTTCGACCGACGAATCTAAGTTCGCCTGGAACCTGGTGGATCAGCTTTCACAGGCTGGTTATCTCAATCCAAAAGTTGTGGATCGACTCCGTCGCAACTTCTCTCAAACCCCTAAAACCGCTGCTAAGGCTCAGGCCAAATCAGCTGTCTAACCGGTTATTACTCTTTCCTCCTGTGGAGACAGCCTGCTGACGATGTCGGCAGGCTGTTTTTTTCAGGCGGGCAATCCGATCAAAGCCCAGACTCCAAAGACCACAAATAGAAAGGCCGCGAAGCGATGCATCCAGGTCATGGAGATCCTGGCCGCGAGCTTATCCCCAAAGAACACGGCCAGACCATTCGTCAAAAGCATTCCGAGAGTTGTCCCGAGAGTGACCAACAAAACTTCGTGGTAGCGCGCGGCCAGAGCCACGGTGGCAAGCTGGGTCTTGTCGCCCATTTCCGCGATGAAGAAGACGACAACGGTCGTGAGAAAAGGTCCAAAGCGCGAGGGCTTCAGATCATCATCCTGCTTGTCGGGAATGAGGACCCAAATAGCAAAGGCGAAAAAGGTCACGGCGAGGCCGATGCGCAGATAGTTCGGGGGAATAAAAGATGAGATCCAGCTACCGCCCCAGGCCGCTAGAAAGTGATTGGCAAGCGTCGCCACGAAGATACCCCAGAACACCGGCCAGGGTCTTTTATAACGGCTCGCAAGAATGAATGCCAGGAGCTGGGTCTTGTCGCCCATTTCACTGAGGGACACGAGAAGGAACGAATTTAAAATGGCTTCCATGAATCAAGGCCTCTGAAAAGGGCCATGCAGGTTGTATGGAAGGGGCATACGACGCGACACGGCGCATTAAGCACCGATGTCGGTCTCGTCGACAAACCTCTCTGGGCTTGCTATTGAGCCGGGGATATTCCCAGTATGTCGACTCAATATCCACTTGGTGGATGACTACTCCCCAACCACAGACAGGCTAACCTATTCGCCTTGAAACGGTCAACAAACTCCAACGAGTTAAGGTGCAAAAGAAAAATGAATCTGATATGTCCTTTTCACCTAACTCTCATATGAGTTGGTTATAGTGACATACAAGTAACGCGACATACGAGGGTCGCAGAGGGAGAACGAAATGCCCGAGTTACCTGAAGTCGAATGTTTGACCCGCGCGGTCCAAGAGGTCCTCGAAGGGCGAACCATCAGTGAGGCGGTGTTCCATCGTCCGGATTTGCGTTGGCCGATACCGACTAAAGAATTTGTCGATCTGCTGGTCGGAAGTCCGGTGCTTAAAGTCAGACGCCGGTCTAAGTATATGTTGGTCGAGACAGCGAAAGGATGTGGAATCTTTCATCTGGGCATGACCGGAAACATTTTGATGAGTCAGGAAGAGGAGCCTTCGTGGAAACACACCCATGCGAGCTTCCGCATTCTCGATCAAAAGAAGAAGCAAGGACAGGATTCCCTCTCTCTTTATCTGCACTTCGTGGATCCCAGGCGTTTTGGATGCATCCTAGCGTGTAGCACCAAAGAGCTAGCCGATCATCCGCTCCTCCTCAAGCTGGGCCCTGAGCCGCTTGATAAGGTTGATCTGGCAGGACATCTCTGGGAGCGGAGCCGGGGGAAGACTGTCGCGGTGAAGAGTTTCCTGATGGATGCACACAACGTCGTAGGCGTAGGCAACATCTATGCGAATGAATCGCTCTTTCGGGCTCGTGTGAGGCCCACCCGTCAAGCGAGCAAAGTGAAGCGTCTCGAGTGGGATAGGATCGCGGCCGAGATCCAAGCCGTTCTTAAGGAGGCAATCATCGCCGGAGGGACAAGCTTCCGAGATTACCGACATGCGGATGGAAAGCCGGGCTACTTTGAACTCGCCTTGCAAGTCTACGGACGGGAAGGCGATGACTGCGGCCAGTGCTCTTCAGTGATCAAGCATAAGAAAATTGGCGGACGGGCGACGTATTACTGTCCTCAATGCCAGATCTAAAAGTCGCTTAGTGAAATTAGGTGGCCAGATTACTAAAGCAGTTTGGGATTTGATTTCAGAGGATTGAAACGAAGGACGTGCAGGCTTTGGAAAAAAATTTAGGGAAGTCGAAAAATCATCACTAAATATGTTGACATTGTCTGACAAACTGCTAATTTGTCGCAGCTAAGGCAATTAGGTAGCGTCAAGACATCGAGAAGTCGTGCACGACGAGTTTTGAGCCGTTAATTGATTGCCAGTTAAAACGTAGGTACAGCGCTTCCTTGGAATCTTTGAGCATTAGCTTTTGGACCCATGGAATCGAGGATAATAGCAAACCGGAGGAAATCAGCTATGATGACACCTGATAACGTAACCGAAGCCGCCCTTAATTTCGACACATCTTCGGTAGTCTTCCCAGCGGGAACAAAGCTTCGTGAGATCGAGCGTATTGTTATTCTCGAAACTCTCCGCCAGAAAAACTTCAACCGTACCCACACAGCACGTGCTCTTGGGATCGGTATCCGTACTCTTCAGCGCAAGCTGAAACGTTACGGCGCTTCTGATTGGGGTCTAAAGGCCAAAGTCGGCGGCGAAGAAGGCGACGTTAACGAAACACCATCCTTCACAAACTAAGAATTCGTTCTTAATTTGTTTTGGAAAGAAGAGCGCGGCATTAACTTGTCAGCGCTCTTTCTTTTTGCCCGAGCCCAGAAAGGCTTGGATTGACGCAAAGTTTTGTGGGTTCCGAAAAGAAAGTTGACAGTCCCGGCTAGAGTCCTTATATAAAGGCTTCCTGTTTTTGGGGATGTAGCTCAGTTGGTTAGAGCACACGCCTGATAAGCGTGAGGTCGGATGTTCGAGTCATCTCATCCCCACCATTCAAAAAAGCCCAGCGATAAGCTGGGCTTTTTTGCGTCTATCAACTCCATGCTATCAACCAGTAAATAACCAGCCGCTCACCAGCAGATAAATTGAGATTTGGTTTTCGTTTGGGAAGTATTCTTTTTAAGGAATTTCATTCCTCCTCGCTCTCTTCTATTTCATCTGCTTCTTTTTTGCACTCTTCTCAAAATTCTCTTCCCAGCCTTTTAACGCCATAGGACTATGTAATTTGGTCATAATAATAATTTCGTCACTTAACTGAGTTGTGTAGGGGAATTATCGAGGATTTTTGTAAAAAAGACCCGCATAAATGCGGCTCAAATCGCTTGAAGAATTGTCCTTCAGTCTAAGTCGGGTCCTGGCTATTTGGAGCAAGGAGGAGGCATTTTAGAAAGCGTGACATGGAGGTCAGGCGGGGGAAGGTCTAGCTAAAGTAAGCCTTGAAGAAACGTGCAAGTTCGGGGACGAAGTCGGGATCATCGAAATAATCCGGGTGAGGCTCTCGAATTTCAGCAGAACTATGGGCTCCAAAGCGGTAAGGCCGTGCTGATCAGGCCTGATGGGTATATCGCGGCCCTAATCTCCTCGGAAGATCTTTCGAATATCGAAGATTATCTTGGGAGATTAGGGCTGAGGTGATCAACGACGATTCATAAAGCGAAGCACATACCAGAAGAGCAGCATGATTGATGCGAATAGTCCAAGTGAGGCCGCGATGTATTGTTCTTCTCCATACTGGTGAAGAGTGGCTCCTGTTTGACGAAGGATCGCGACAGCTGAGAAAGCGAGCATCACCACGGTGAACAAAGTTCCCAGGGTGAAGCCGAAGAGACAAGAGCAGACGATAAGAGCGAATGCGGAAAGCCCAGCCACTCTCAATCCCATATCCAGCACAGACCAATCCGTGTCGTAAGACAAGGCCAGAAGAGTGATGCCGACGACTCCAATGCCCGTTGCAAGGGCGGCAGTCGCAAGGAGATCTGTGCCGCCACGCATGAGGCTCATCGCGATCAAGGGGACGAAGATGATGGCTTCAGCAAGGATGTAAGCACCCAGCCCGATGTACTGCCCAGCTTTCGCACGCGACGTGTGAGCTTTCTTGGACGCGAAAAGATTAATGAGGACGAGTGCGATGAGAATGATCGCTGGATTCATATGAGACATGACATCCAGAATCGACTGAGCGATGCCTGTTGAGAAGAAAAAGGTTTCAAGGAGTGCGAAGGTTGCGATCGCGGCGGCGAGGTGGAAGTAGGTTTTTTTAATAAAACGTGATTTGGCTGATTCTTCGGCTTGGATCGTTGGGTAGACAGACGTATTCATGGTTCATATCCTTTCATTTTTGAATGATGCATTTTTCGAAATTCTCTTGGCTGAATTTGTTCGAGCGGCGGTAGCCACCGACTTCGTAGTTGTCATCAAAGCAACCTTCGAAGCGCTCGCTGACCAGCTCTCGGCAGTTGTCGTCTTTGCAGACTTCTTCGAGATAGGTTTTTTTGATGTCATCATGGTCTGAGGATTTGGAAAAGTACTTGAAACCGAAAGCAGCGGCGATAACGAGGGAGAAGGTGGCGAGGCGTTTCATAAAGGGGTTCATACGAGCACTCCAGTCAGGGGTTTGAGAACTTCTCGCCCTAAGACCTGAGGTGCGTCATTTCATTGCAGTTAAATTCGAATAATTATAACTCACTGATTCCACTATTATTAATAAAGAAAAGGCGACTCAAAAGCGCCTTTTTCCCGGAATGACAATGATTTACTTAACCGCAGGCGTCCAGAGTAGACTGCTGTAAACGGGGATGTTCAGGACCATGCGTCCACTCAATATGAGTTGGGCATTGATGTGACTGATGGGTTTGGCTTTCTCAATTCCTATCGAAGCCGTAAAATCAGGTCCGGTCGCCAACACTTTCCTTGGCTCCGCGTTGTCACCGTAAGAGACAAAGTACGATGCAGCGGTAATGTAGTTCAGGTAGGGCTGAGGCATGGCGAGTTTGATGCCCATACTTTTGCCAAGAGCATCGTTTTCGATGACGCCGTGGATCTGATTCGCTTCAACCGCTATGTTGAGGTAGGCCGGACGCTCTGGTAAATTCTGGGATTTCGAGAGGGTCTTCTGCACTTTTCCAGCCGAAAGGATTTCCACTTTCACCTCGGCTTTGCTTGCGGCCGTGCGCAGTTCGTCGTCGAGATCCCAACTTGCCGACACTTTCGGAAAGCGGGAGGGATCCGAATTTTGCGCAGCGAGGGCATCGCTGGTAAATCGGGCGTCGTTATTGGGATTGGCGCCGAGCACTTCGGCTTCAATAGCGTTCGAGAGATTGGAGGAATAAAGTCTTACCCAAAGGTGTTCGGCTGAAGCTGGGTTTTTGTCCTTCATAAGCGCCAGATCGTTTTGCTTCTCACGCGCCACGAGCCGATCGAAGGCCTGACGAAAGCGTCCCATCATATTGAGTTCGCGCATGCGAACATGCACGTGATGATGATGCGAGGTCGACCACCCATCCCAGACATCCGATGTGAAGGCATGGGAGAGGGTGTTGGTGAGTTCGTTCGTGGCTCCGTAGCTGTTGGTCTTGGACCAGGTCTCAAGTTGCTTCAATACCAGCTTTCGCACTTCCCAGTCGATACCGATCTCTTCGATGAGGTCGGAGTCGAAAAACTCCCGATTTAACTTGGCGAGTTCGAGCAGGAATAAACTTTCGTGTTTGATCGAGACTTTGTCCGCAGCGTCCATGCATTGCGAGGCATCTTCGAGCGGAGCTTTGGATAACTCTTTGGGCTTCTTAAAATGTTCTGTGCAGGCGGCAAGGTCGGGTTGGAAGACTTTGCCCTTGTCCGAGGTCAGGTAATAACCCAGATCCATATTGAGGCCACCATCGTGTGCGCCTCCGGGATGACGACCGCGGGGAGGCTTTCCCGCACTGAAGTCGACGGGCGTATCCCCGTTTTCACTGGTGAGATCGAAGATGGCCATGGGAAAGGGCGCATCACCGACTTGCTTATAAGTCTCAAATGCGGCGAGTCGAACGATGGTCGCACCGATAGGCCGAACCCAACGGAACATTTCAGTCCCATCAGCCCCACCTCGGCCATCCTTATCAAGGAAGCGATAGCCGTTTGCTTTGGAGATGGGTTCGGGGAAGAGGACGAACTGATTGGCAACAGCACCTCGGTGGCGATCGCGGCCGTCATTGGCAAATCCTGTGAATCCCGAGAGGAGGGATAGCGCAAGAATAATGAGATTTGTTGCTTTTGACATGGAACGTCTCGCTATCAAAGGTTGTCGAAGCTTCGCGTTATTAACTAAGCGAGGCGCCGGTCTTGTCAAGACTTTGCGGGAGCTATCAGTTGCGGCGTGCCAGATTAGCGAAACACTTCTTTCGCTGGTCCATCCCGACTTCAGTCCTACACCCATATTCTCTAGATATCTGATATTCCCGGGGACTTCCCAACGCGCGTGAAGAAGATTTCGACATGATTAGTGAATTAGATTTCTATCAGTACAGAATCCAATCGATTTTTCGTGTATTTTGTCGTACTATCAAGGGGTCCACACCCCAAAGCTTAGCAACTCCCATAGCAGCTGCACTCCTTGGGCCCCTTAGAAGCTGATAGAGGTGTCTATGTCCTCAGAAATCGTCATTCGCCCAGCACGGCCGGAAGATGCCAAAGATATTGCGTTCGTTCACGTTGAAACGTGGCGATCAACTTATGCGGGACTCGTCAATCAAACCTATCTCGATCAGTTGAAGTATGAAGATCGTGAGAAGATGTGGACCTCGATCCTTCATCAGTACTCTCCCAAATCGCATGTGCTTGTCGCCTACGATAAAGAGAAGAAGAAAACCGTGGGTTTCATCAGCAGCGGTCCAAAGCGTGAGTTTCCCGAGTTGAAGTACGACGGCGAGATTTCGGCGATCTACATCCTCAAAGAATTTCAACGCCAGGGTATCGGCGAGATGCTCTTCGATGCCTCGTGTCGTGAGTTGAGAACCGCTGGATTTCAAAACGCGATGCTATGGATTCTCAAAGACAATCCGAGTATCGAGTTCTATAAGACGATGGGCGGTAAGGTGATCTCTGAAGTTCCCTGTGAGATTGCGGGGGAGAAGAAGGTCGAGTTGCTGGTGGGTTGGGATACGATTTAATGAGTTTAGAAATCCAATCATTTAGATTGGATTTTTTTTGCTTTAGTGGCTAATCATCGTCAGTGCGGTGAAAGTCCTTTCGATAGGACCATTTTCTCGGGTAAGCCTCGGCCGTGTAACCAGACTCTGCCATTCCTCTGAATTCTGATATTCCATTCCTGTTTTTCCCATTTGACAGAAATCGCTGGCGCTGCGCTACTCACGACGGATGTCTGGCACTGTTTCTTGCTGACATTTTCCGCCTTGTCCTTTGTGTAGGTGATTAGGTCATAAATATTGGGGGCGACTGGTGTACGTATCGTTCCTGGTACAAAGGCCAGATCATCAAGGCAGCTTTTGCTTATCTGTTCGCAGGTTGTTGCTTTCAGTTTTCTGCTTCTGGTCTCGAAGCATGAATAAATTTGTGAATTTCTGGAATCGAAATCAAATGGAAGATATTCCTCCGTCTGTGCAGTCTTAAGTTCACTAGAGTTGAGGTTCAGGCACAACAATAGTGTGCATGATTGCAACAATGCATTTTTTTCCATTATTCAGGATCGGTTGGAACCATCAGGTCGTCGAAGTTATTGCCTATAATCCTTCCTGTTCGAAATGCTGGACGACTCTGGGTCTCCTCAATACTCGCGAGGATAAGGAGGATCTTGAAGTCGTTGAATACCTCAATCAGGTGCCTTCAATCGAGGAGCTACGGATCTGTTGAAGAAACTTGGAATGAGGGCGCGCGGTATTGTGCGGGCTAAGGAAAGCGTGTTCCTCGAACATTACGCCCAGCTCGATCTGAATGACGACGAGGCGGTTCTCATGGCGCTGGTGAAGCATCCTGTCCTTATCGAACGACCTATCGTCGTTCGTGGCGATAAAGCTGTGATTGGGCGTCCTCCCGAGAATATCGAGAGACTTTAGGGCGAGAGTTGAAGGACTGCGAATATTTTTTGCGGCAGGTTGTTTGATTGGTGCCTATAGGCCGGGGATCAGCTTCCCCGACCCTTGTCACTGAAGACATTAAATTGCTTTGGTTTGTTCCTCTAGGAAAGCCTTATCCCTGTCTCCAAGTAGAGGCGAAAGTATTTTGAAAACGCGCGCGTGATAGTCATTCACCTGGCGACGATCTTCTTCGCTCAGCAGCGAAACGTCGATGAGATCCCGTTCATGCGGGCAAAGAGTTAAATCCTCAAATGCATAGTAAGTGCCGGCCGCTGATTCATGTGCAACCACAACCTTCACCAGGTTTTCAACCCGCACTCCAAAATCACCGGCGAGATAACAACCGGGTTCATTCGAGAGAATGTTGCCGGCTTCCAGTGGACTCATGTTCATGCGTTTGGAAACGCTGAAAGGACCTTCATGCACACAGAGGGCTGCGCCGACGCCGTGACCTGTGCCATGATTGAAATCCAGAGATTCCTTCCAAAGCGGTTGTCTGGCGATGGCATCGAGTTGATAGCCGTTCGTGCCTTTGGGGAAATGCGTTCTTCCGAGCAAAAGATGGGCTTTCAGAACTGTTGTATAAATTTTCTTGTGACGAGGCTCAGGCTTGCCCAGGGTGAAGACGCGCGTGATGTCAGTCGTGCCGTCAATGTACTGAGCACCGGAATCGACGAGAAAGATATTTTCCGCTTTGAGTTCGGAATTCGTTTCAGGCGCCGAGCGATAGTGCGGTAGAGCCGCGTGGGCCCCATAGCCAGCGATCGTCGAAAAGCTGGGGCCTTTGTATTCGGGAGCCTTGGCTCGGAAGGATTCAAGTTTGTCCGCAGCACTCATCTCCGTGATTTTTTCTTTGCCGACAGATTCTTTCAACCAACGCAAAAAGCCGATCATGGCAGCGCCGTCGCGAACATGGGCCGCTTCCATTCCAGAGAGTTCGGCTTGGTTCTTAACCGCCTTCCAGACAGGTATCGGTGATTCCTGGCTGAGAATCGGCACGTTCTTGCCTTTAAGGGCAACTTCGACCGCGGCACTGCTCGTCGTTGGATCAAGCCATACAGGACCCTGAAGATTCGCCACAGAGTCCGCAAATTTCTCGTAGGCTTCGATCGCAATGGAATGACCCAGAGCTTGCCTGAGATCAGCATCAAGCTTGGCTGTCTCGGTGTAAAGCGTTGCCTGATCGGCGGTTACCACAGCATAGGCATAGAACACAGGATTGCAGGGGACATCGCGTCCACGCAAGTTGAAGAGCCAGGCGATTTCATCCAGGGCGGAGATGACGATCGATTTCGCCGAGACCTTCGCCATGCTTTCACGAAGGCGCTTCAGTTTGCTCGTATGGTCTTCGCCAGCAAATTGAATGGGATGGGTCGATAGTTTCTCGCCGGGAAGTTC
Source organism: Oligoflexus sp. (assembly GCA_014377445.1). Taxonomy (GTDB): domain Bacteria; phylum Bdellovibrionota_B; class Oligoflexia; order Oligoflexales; family Oligoflexaceae; genus Oligoflexus. The sequence continues at coordinate 86,953 of JACMPP010000086.1, read as the reverse complement.
GGGTCTGGCTTTGGCCCAGATGCTGTCGATGAGATCGTTCGCCTGGGGAACGAGTTCGAGTCCGGCTTTGGCAAACTGACTCGCGATCTTCTGATAAGACTGCGTTGAGAAGAGATTGGGATTGATCCCGACGCGACTCCCCTTTTCCAGAGTCTGGATCATCCAATCCTGCCAGTCGGGAACACCGGTCTGGCCTTGACGAAAGAGAGTGATCGAACTGCCTTTGAGTTCGCTCTCGGCTTGTTCAAAGTAACGGCCATCCGTCCAGAGACCTGCCGTCTCGAGATTGGTGGCAAAGAGCCCGGCCGAACCGGTAAAGCCACTGATGAACTGACGACGGCCCCATTTTTCGGCCACGTACTCACTCTGGTGAGGATCGGCACTTGGAACGACGTAAGCGGAAAGTTGGTTTTGTTTGAGTAGATCCTGAAGCTTTTTCACAAGGTCTTTAACAGTCATTTTTTGTGCTCCTCAGCCCATACTTTATGCAAGGTCTCAACAAAAACTTCGACGGGTTGAGCCCCTGAGATTGCGTAGCGTTGATCGATAACGAAAAAAGGCACACCCGAGATTTCTATTTCGCTTGCAAGTTGTTCGTCCGCACGAACCTCGGCCCCGTAGCGGTCACTCTCCAGCATCGCCTGAACATCTTCGACTTCCAGTCCAATTTCACGGCCGAGATCCACCAGCGTGGGGTGGTCGCTGATGTCTTTGCCTTCGGTGAAGTAAGCCGCGAGAAGCCGCTCTTTAGCTTCATCTTGAAGACCGAAGGTTTGAGCGAGGTGAATGAGACGGTGACCATCGAAGGAATTGGTCGGGATCACTTTATCCAGATGAAAGGTCACACCCACGTGAGCCGCCTTCTCAGTAACCTGCTGATTCATCGCTTTCGCCCATTCGAGGCTCTTGCCATATTTCTGGGCAAGGCGGGTTGCCAAATCCTGTTCTTGTTTCTTAGGTGCGTCTTTTTGGAGTTCAAAACTTCGCCATTTGACTTCAACAGGATGAGGAAATTGCTTTCCCGCCTGTTCGAAGTGGCGTTTGCCTATGTAGCAAAAAGGGCAAACAATATCGGACCATATTTCAACAGTAAGCATAGGAAATCCTTTCGGATTGACGTTCAAGCTCCTTGGAAGCTCGGGTCGATCATACGCTCTTTGAGGCAAGGATCCCAAGTGAAAGAACAAAGGCTCGCTCGTTACAATTTGCATGAATCCTGCCTGAGGATCGGGACTGTTCGCTCAAAAAAGCGAGAGCTTTCATTTTAACCTTCGAAGTTCATGATCGTTTCGTTCGTTAGCCGAAGGACCTTAAATCGTAAGCGAAGGCGATATCTTGAAGCAGGTGACCCAAGATTCATTCATGGAATTATGAAATTTTGTGCATGACGAGAGAAGGCCGTGGAGTGGGATGGATCAGGTGCTTGGCTTACTGGTATAGGCAGATTCATTCAGCATACAATTCTCTATTTTTGAGAATTTGTGATCTGTCCAAGCCCACCGGCTTCACATTTTCTCAAGAGAGAGCCGAATAGAGTGAGTAGGGGAAAGACTACTAATTTCATGACGAGGAACTCCTTGAATCGATATTGTAAGTATAGGGGATAGGACGGCCCGTCAATGAACGGCAAGAATGGAATAGGCGTTCTTTTGAAAGGCTTTGGCGTCGACAGTATCACCTTGCGACAGTCCTATGACGGCCTCGCCGAGTGGAGATTCAGGAGAGATGACAATGATCTTGATCCCCTGATACTCGAGGTCAAGGCCGGCGCCTATGTCCGACATAAGATAGGTCTGGATTTTCTTCTGGCCGTTCTGCAGCTGGATGATGGCCCCGATATCGATGTCATCGTCAGAATCGAAATCATTGAAGAGGGTATTTTCCATGACCGCAATCTTAGCTTCGACAGCTCGCGCTCGTTCAAACTGAGAACCTGCGAAGTAGGACAGTTCGAGTCCGAAGGTGTCATATTTACTTTTGGCGATTGCATCCGCGTGATTGGAGCCCTCTTTGGCGTTTTCCGCCGCGCTGAGGGTAGCATTAAGGTTGGCCTTTAATGCATCAAGGAGGAGGCTATGGAGCTTTCTCTTATCCCATTTCACTGCAATCACTCGCTTCTCGTTGCCCGAACGCCAGATAAAAAAAGGGGAAGGACCACTGTCCTTCCCTTCTTATCCCATAGTCGACTTGACCGAATCAATAGCGGATCAAGTTAATGATGGGTTTCTCGCTCTTCTGCGGGGTGAGAATATAGAGACGATCAAACTCATTTTCGCCGAGCTCGATTTTCTGATCGCTACCGAAGGCTTTCAAAAGCTCAGGAACCGTGTTGCTGTGGCCTACCACAAGAGCGGATTTGCTGCTTGTGTCATCCTTGAGGGTTTTGATGAGTTTTGCGGTGTCCGCAATAGCCGTGGCTTTGATTTTCAAGGCATCAGCCAGGGGAGCGGCGGTCTTCTGAGTGCGAAGGTATTCGCTGGTGAAGATGGCGCCAATGTCGCTGTCACGAAGGGCTTTCGCGAGACTCGCGGCACGAGTCTGGCCCTGCTCACTTAATTCAGGATCTCTCGAGGCATCCTTTTTTTCGGCATGGCGAACGATATAAATGCTTTGAAAAGCGTAGGCTGTATGGCTGGCAGCGAGGCTGCCGGCCAGGGTTGCGGCTACGATAGAGGCTCTTAGTCTCATAATGATATCCTTACATTAGCGACCGCTGAACTCACGAACCTGTTTAATAACAAATTCCCCATTTTGCAGATACTTCATTTCGAGATCGAGAGCCTTGGGTTTTTCGGAATCAGAAGACACCTTGCTGCAGTTCTGACGGTAGTAGCCTGGTTTTGCACGGCAGTAGGCTTCTTCGATTTTGCGGGACAGAGCGGCCATCTGGAGCGTCGTCACAGCAGGCAGGACACTTTCTTTCAAAACGTCCGATGTTGGTGTCGGTTTCGCAAAGCGCAGAGTTGTCAAAGAGGGAGTTTCACCTTCGCCGCCAACGGCTGCAATCGTGAGTTCGCTCCAGGTTCCAGGCGTTGGGTTGGTGACAGTATTATTGTCTTTTTGAATCGAAAGAGCATAACCCAGGATATCCGGGCTGTTGATGACGCGGGTCACAACCACTGAGTTGGCAACGACAGGTGATTCCGTATCGTAACTTGGAAGTATGGATAGTCCCATGGCTACGGTCGCATGGTCGAGACGTGCGAAGCTTCGTTCGTCTATAGCGCGTCTGTTCCAAAGCGAAGCGTAAACGCCTTTGATCGCACAGGCAACAGTTTTGGGTTTGACCTTCATCTTGGTCACTTCGCCGGCTACAGCATCATCATCAAGTACGAGCTGACAACTGTGGGTGGCATTGTCAGCGGTTGAAAGCTTGGACGAATAACTATCGTGCAGACCAGCGCCGTCAAAATTCTCGATGTCCTCGGCATTGGCGCTTGAACGAATTTTCCACTTCACGATATTCGCATCAACCTTCTTCATCTGCCCGAGAATCCTAGCAAGATTCGCAGCTGGGACTTCGGCGTTCAAAAAGAGATTACGAAGTTCGAGCGAGAGACGGCCTCTGTCAGCGACGGACATAAGACCCGATTTTTCCTGAGCGATAAATGCGTCTAGCTTGGTCTTGATCTGGGCATTTGCCGGCAGATCGATAAAATCTTTGTAAAACTTGAGGGGAACACCAAATCCCTTGGGAACCGGATCGTAACTCAAAGTTTCCGATTCAGGAACTTTTCTATCCTTGAAAACTTCCTTCAGGAAACCCAGGTTCGCAGCTTTCGAGCCATAAACAGTGCCGAGGGTCAAACACCTTGAGGTTCTGCCAGGGCACATTTCAGCATAACTGAGCAGCGTTTTAGAGGCTGTCCACTTGATTCCGATCCAAGGTTTCGCCAGGCGAACCTTCGCTTTATTTTGAATCACTTCGTCTGTCGTGGCTTCAATCGTCCATCCGCTCTTGCTGACTTTGAGATGAACAGGTTGATCAACCCAAGGAGCAAGCAAGACGTTGTCGATCGACGCATCACGGAGAACCATGTTCGGGGTGTTGCGTTCTTTGGACTTAAGATTGATGTGTGAGTTACTGTCCTGGAAAGCTTTGGTGATGACGCCAGCTACAACGGTGAGGTCGAGGGGAAGTTCGTCAAAAACCACGATATCAGTCGGCAGGATTTCTTCCTGATCTTTTGGAAAGAGGCGGAGGTAACCCCAGGCTTCGCCTGGATGCATGGGAATGTAACTGCTTGAACCGAGGATATCATCGAGTGTCAGGACATCGATGGCAAGGGCTTTGAGCTTCTCGGTCACTTGCACCACAGACTGTTGATTGCCGGTGGGAACAAAGACAAATTTAGACGAAGCGAGAGGCATGGCGGCTTTTACAGCGGCTACGATCGAAAGAATATTTTCTTCTTTGGCAAAATCCTGTGGATAGAGTTGGATGGCGTAGACCTCGCCGCGATCCTTGAGTGTATAGGTGCTCACTGTGCCTGCGGCAAAGCGCTTGTTGAGAGTGAAGTAGGTCGACTGATTGAAGGTATCGATGCTGTCGCTGATACGAAGTTGTTCCCTTGCGAAATTATAATGATACTTCGAACAGTCCGTTCCGCCGATGACCGCGCATCGATCGCTGAAATTCGCGTTGATGAAATATGTTTGTGCACCTTTGCGAAGGTCGATCAGAAACTTCACGGAGCGACCGTTCGGAACGAGGCCTCCCGATTCCTTGGAGAAGGCCTGATACTGCTCAGCCGTGTTGAGGCTGGTCAGTGACAGAGTCCGGCTCGATACGGCAGCGTTATCGGTCGTTCGAATCGCGCTGATCCTGGAGTTCGACTCCGAGCCGCAGGCGGTGATTATAAAGAGTGAGAGAACAAAAGTTATGAGAACGTTCATTGCAGCGGGACCTCTTACATGCATGCATCGTAGGTGAAGCAATTGCCAAACTGTGGCTAACAGCTATGAATGGGTGAGGCAAGACTGCCTTGCGTGGAATTATTTTCAGAATGAGCAGCGGGCGAATGCAGCCTTCTCGAGCCAGTCTGAGATTGAAGAAGGGCGATTGATATCATTGCTGAATTAACTGATCTTTTGTTAGGCCCAGTGCATTTCTTCTGCTCACGGTGAACAAAAGCATAATGTTTTGGGCAGTCAGTCAACTGTTTTTTAAGGGGAAAAGCTGAATTCTTCGGTCACCGGAGTGGTGACCAGACTGAGCTCGAATAAGGGTGAGGTAAGATCTTGAAGTCGTAAATTTTCTTGTGAAATAGATTTTTCCAGACTTCTTCGCGACTGCCAAAGAGGATGCAATGAGGCTGAGGCATAGGAATTTTATACGATTTTATGCAATGATGTTATCTGATTAGAGCATCAGTTTTGGGTTCCGTGATTAAAATTAAGGTTTTAGGCTCAAGAGTCGATCCTTACTATGTAGCCCTCGGTGCTAAAGCTTTAAATGACCCCGAATAATGGAGGGGGTGCGATGGAAGACAGCCCTAACAGCATTCAGCTTACCTTCAATTCCCGGTTGAAGAGAGCGCGGTTGGAATTTAAGGTCGAAGAATGTCTCAAGAGCCGTAAACCTCCGAAGGAACTCCTCAACCGTCTGGAAGACCGATTCAAAGAAGAACGCAACGACGGATTCATCGAGACCTTTCTGATCTTCAATAAACGTCTGGAAGAACTCTGGAGTTATGTAAGAGCTTCGGAAGGCGAGATCGACCCTGAGCGAGTCGTGAAGTTTACAATCGCCCAGGGCGGTCGAATTTATAACGAAATCAAAATTGAATCCTTTAAAAATCTTGGCTATGCGACCCTTAGCTGCAAGATGCCGCCTAAGAAGATGTCCAGCATCTCTTTCAACGCCTTTCTCTTCAACGTGATGCTGATGCTCGATCAACAGGACTATGCAATCTCTGTCGATCGCGGTCAAATGCGTTTTCTCTACCTGATGCTGAAGAACGGCCAGGCGCTCGAGGAAGTCAAACTCGTAGCCCAGCCGAAAGTGGATGATGTTACGAGCAGCGGCTTTGTCGTGCGCATCAATCCGCAACTGCACTATGCAACCCTTCACGTCTTCGATCCAGAATGGCTGTCGAACGAAGTCAATTGCAAAAAGCTTCTGAAAGAAGCGCGAGTCGCCCTGAAGAAAGTCAATGTTAAACAAGTTAAAATGAACTTTCTTGAACGGCATAGCATCGAGAAGATCTCGTCTTTGCTGACCAAGACCCAGGCCCTGGGTTTTGGAATGCCCTACGATCTTCTTATCGCCTATGACGAACAATATCGCCTTAACGCCAATCTTTTGACCGCCGACAAGATCACTTCGGAACATGATCTGCAAAGTCTGACTGCTCCGAAGGCCAAGCATCGCCGGCTGCGAGGGGATCACTTTCAGTTTGAGCTTGACCCTGCAGGTATGAAGGCGAATCTCATCGCCGTCGACGATAAGGTCGCCAAGATTCGAACATCGATTGATGTCGCTTGGATGACGGCCGAACTCAACAAGGTCGGAATCACCTTCGGTTTTGAAGAAGGCCTGCCCGAACTGGTTGAGAATCTGCGTAAGGGTGAGAATGTTGTTGGCACTGTCGTGGCCAAAGGCAAAGCCGCTGAGCCTGGCGAAAAACTGGCACTTGTTCTGTCCAGTAAAATAGAAGAAAGCAGCGACGAACAGCTTGATATGAGAGAGCGTCAAAACCACAAAATCGTTCACACGGACGAGATGGTTGCTGAAGTTCGCTATACCGATGGTGTGGCAGGGACGACCGTGACAGGGAAATCCTTCTTTGCACGGGGTTCAGCCGCCGCGCTTGGCATCCATAGCGGAGATGGCATCATCGTCAAACACGACTGCCAGTTCTTCGCGACCAGAGATGGACTCCTCAGCAATGAAGCGGGCATCCTGAGTTGCCAGGCCGTTTACGTTCACAAAGGTTCGATCAATCTTGCGAGCGGTAACCTTCGCTTTGAAGGTTCGGTTGTGGTGGAGGGGGATATCGAGTCCGGTGCAACCGTCGACATCAATGGATCCCTGATTGTTAAAGGTAGTATCGATAGTGCGAAGGTCAAATGCACCGGTGACATCGAAGTCAAAGGGGGCGTTAACACCGGCAAGCGCGGTTCCCTGCAAGTGGGTGGTAGCGCGAATCTTGGATTCGTTGAAAACAGTGTCATGCAGATCAAACACGACCTCACTGTCCAAAGGCTGATCACACACAGTTGGATTGTTTGTGGCGGTGTGATTCAAGTTAAGGATGAGTCTAAAGGCACCATCATCGGCGGCTTGCTCTGCAGTTGGCAGGCGATCGTCACACCACACTTCGGTGCTGATAAAGGCCATACCACCCAGTGCCGCATCGGCAGTAATTATCAGGATGAGATACGTCTGCAGCGCTTGAGTCAAAGATTGAAGCGTTTTCAGGAGGCGTCCGAGGAAAACCTGCGCTCCGTTGCCCTTCTTGAAAAACCGGGGGCCCGTCTGTCTGAAGCGCAAAAGAAACATCACGAGTATATTCAAAAGAATTCTCAACGCTATGAGCGCATACTGGGGAAGCTCAAAGAGTTCAAGACAACTTTGGACCAGAATATGGTCTACAACCAGGATGCAACCCTGGTGGTGACCGGCATTATCGACAAGAACACCATGGTATGGATCTGCGGGAAGAAGATTGCTGTTCAAACCAACTACAAAGGTGTTCTCCTTTCGCCTAAAGTCTCGAAAGGCATCTGCGACCTTGCCGAGCTCGAAAACTTTCAGCGGGCCCATCCCAACGCCATCACTGGCTTTACCAAGGTTTGAGGCATTATTTGCAGCTCGGTTGTACTATCGCTGCTTTCTTACACATTCTTTAAGTCTCATCTCCCACAATCAATCCCGGAACACGAAATTTAATTCCCTATAGTCAGCCCGACCCCCGTGGGTTGGCGCGATTTTTGCTTCATTGCCCCATAGTTTGATTCAGCATTCAGAAAGGAGTCTAGTATGCTATGGCGTGGACGCGGAGAAAGCAGCAACGTTGAAGATAGACGGGGATTTAAAACAGCAGGGGCGGTCGGCGGCGGTACTATCATTATCGCAATTATTTACGCGCTGCTTGGCGGTGATCCGAATGTGGTTCTGAATAATGCTGCACAGAAAACCAGTACTACCGAACAACGGACAGTTCCCGATGATGATAATTCGAAGTTTGTGAAGGTGGTTTTGAAAGATACGGAAGATGTTTGGAACAAAGTCTTTGCCGCGCAGAGCCGCACCTATAGTGAGCCGTCACTGGTTCTTTTTACCGATAGAGTGGATTCCGCCTGCGGGACGGCCGGGAGTTCAGTCGGTCCCTTCTACTGTCCCATGGATCAAAAGGTATACCTCGATACGAGTTTCTTCAGTGAAATGTCAAATAGACTTGGTGCAAAAGGTGATTTTGCTCAGGCTTACGTAATCGCTCATGAAGTTGGCCATCACGTACAAAACCTCTATGGCATCTCCGAGCAGATGCAGTCCAAACGATCGAGTATGAGCAAAACCGATTTCAATCGCGAATCGGTAAAACTTGAACTGCAAGCGGACTGCTTAGCGGGTATTTGGGCGAAGGATACGAACCAAATGCATCAGACCCTTGAAGAAGGGGATGTTGAAGAGGCCATGAACGCGGCTTCAGCCGTTGGCGATGACAAGCTGCAAAAGGCGAGTCGAGGCTATGTGGTCCCGGATTCCTTCACCCATGGATCGTCTGCGCAACGCATGGCAGCCTTCAATCAGGGTTTCAGTTCAGGGTCTCTGACTTCGTGCAAGCTCTCAGGTGGCGGTCAACCTCTTAACGCGACACGTTGAAGCAAATGGATGGGGAAGCCGATACTGTCGGGCCTTCTCCATCCCTCCCCCCTCTCTCTTTAAAATCAATGCTCCTTGGCTTTCTATCCCTCCGCTAGTAAAGTCTGGGCTGCTGAGGAGGCCGGCCTTGAACATTCGACTCATGAAATCATTGCGCGAGATTGGTCTGGATGCTTGGCGGACTCTTGAGTCAGCTGATTTTCCTTTCAACGATTTCGAATTTTTCGCAGCCCTCGAGGATAGCGGCTGTGTCGGTAAAGGGAGTGGCTGGCAAGCGATCTACATGCTTGCAGAGAATGACGTAGGCAAGGCCCTTGGCGTCCTTTATGCTTTTGTAAAACAGCATAGCTATGGCGAATATATCTTTGACTGGGAGTGGGCGAATTTTTATCAGGCCCATGGTGTCGAATACTATCCCAAGCTTTTAACTGCGGTTCCTTTCACGCCTGCGACCGGTCCAAGAGTGCTAGTCGCCAAAGGCGAGCATCAGGATGAGGTTCGTTCCCATCTCATAAAAGCCGCGATTGAGATATCCAGGAATTCAGGTTTGAGTTCCTATCACGCCCTTTTCATTGAGGAGGAGGAGGTTCCCGCTTTCGAAGCGGAAGGCCTCGCCATTCGACATTCAACGCAGTATCACTGGCGGAACCGCAATTATCGCGATTTTCAGGATTTTCTTGACAGCCTCGTGGGCAAGCGACGACGTGATATTGTACGGGAAAGAAATAGAGCCCAATCCCATGGTCTTCTGATCGAATGTCTGAGTGGCTCTCAGTTAAAACCTGAGCATGCGAAGATAATGGAGAGCCTTTACCAAACGACGACCGACAAGAAAAACGCGATTGCCTATCTGCAAGGCGGATTCTTTGAACGCGTCTTTGAAACGATGGCCGACCGCATTGTGCTGGTCATGGCTTCACGTGATGGAGAGGCTGTGGCGGCGGCGCTTAATTTTCAGAAAGGCAAAAAGCTCTATGGCCGCTATTGGGGAAGTTACGCACAGTTTCAAGATCTCCATTTTGAACTTTGTTACTATCAAACGATCGACTATGCGCTTCGCAATGGAATTGAAGTTTTTGAAGCGGGTGCACAGGGCGAGCACAAGGTTCAGCGGGGCTTCCTACCCTCTTTAACCTATAGCGCGCATAAGATTTTTGACCCGAGGTTTGCGGAGCCGATTAAAAATTTTGTGCGCGACGAAAGACTCGCAATCGATGCCGCGATGAAAGAAATGAGCAGTCCCTTCAAGCTTGCCAGACCCGAAAAGCTCGAGTGAATGCGTCTCAGCTCCGCTGTATGAATTTAACTACAGCCTGTCCCGGGATGGCCTCATCTATTTTTGACTTTTCGACCAACAAAATTCTTTCCTCGACTGCTTTCTCCTTATAAAACCACAAATGATCAAATGTTGCTCGTTGAGGAACAGTTATTGCTTCACGGTAAGGCAGCGGAGGTTTTGACTCACGAAACCCTAGTCTCCACAGGTCCCAAAAACACGAAGGGTTTGATATGAATGCTCATCCATCCGAGCGCAACGTTTCGTTAGCTAAGACTGGCATTGCCGGATTGGATGAAATTTTGGGTGGGGGATTGCCAGTTGGACATTTCTATCTTATCGAGGGACATCCAGGCGCAGGTAAAACCACGTTGGCTCTGCAGTTCCTTCTTGAGGGACTTAACAAGGGTGAGTCAGGACTTTATGTTACACTTTTGGAATCAAAAGACGAGTTAATCGAAGTGGCGCGGTCTCATCACTGGCAAATCGACAATCTATCTCTCTTCGAACTTGCCACGCCCGATGAAGCCGTGTTTCCCGATGGACCACATACATTCTTTCATCCCGCCGAAGTTGAGCTCGGTCAAACGACTGAGACTCTTCTTGAGGAAGTGGAGCGCGTGCAGCCGATGCGTATTGTTTTTGATTCATTGTCAGAAATACGACTTCTAGCCCGTGATCCTCCTCGCTATCGACGTCAAGTCCTTGGATTGAAACAATTCTTTACTACACGCGGGTCAACGGTGCTAGTGCTCGACGACCTCACCTCCAACCAGGCGGATCTGCAGCCTCAGAGTATTGCACATGGAGTTATTTGCCGGGAACAGATGACGCCTGAATATAGGGCTGAACGCCGGCGCTGCCGAATATCGAAACTTCGCGGCGTTAAATTTCGTGGCGGCTATCATGACTTTACGATTGAGACAGTTGGAATCAAAGCCTACCCCCGGCTTCGAGCATCTGCTCATCTGGAACCATTTCCTTCAGGGCATATCCTGAGTGGCAGTAAGGAACTTGATGCACTTGTCGGTGGGGGTATTCCTCGAGGCAGCAGCACCCTTATCCTAGGGCCGGCTGGATCCGGCAAATCCACACTCGCTGAAAGCTTTGCAATGGCCGCTGCCAGAAGAGGCGAGAAAGCGATGATTTTCATTTTTGATGAGAACGAACGAAGCTATATTGAGCGCTCGGAAGGTATGGGGTTTAAGGTCCGAGAGTTGGTGGAAAAAGCTTTGCTTAAACTCCAACAGGTGGACCCGGCGGAACTTGCTCCCGGAGAATTTGCCTACAACGTTCGTCTGGCGGTTGAAGAATTTGAGGCTAAAGTTATAGTTATCGATAGCCTCTCGGGCTATATGCACGCCATGCCTGCCGAAAATTTTTTGATCCTTCATCTGCGTGAACTTCTCTCCTACTTAAGTCAAAAGGGGGTGGCGACCTTTATTATCTTCGTTCAGCACGGGTTGATCGGTGATGGCCTAGATGCAGGGGCGCTCGACGTAAGCTATATCGCTGACAGTGCGATCCTGCTTCGCTATTTTGAGGCAGGGGGCGAAGTTCGCAAGGCTATTTCCGTTTTGAAGAAAAGATCTGGAAGTCATGAACATACAATTCGTGAGATGACTTTGACGAAAAACGGCCTTGATTTGGGAGAAACACTCAAGGATTTTAATGGCATTTTAGGGAAATCTCCCCAGTATCTCGGTGATATCGAGACGCTCATGAAGGGAAAAGATGAAAACCTTAGAACCTGAGTTAGGCAAACGCATACTCGTTTGTTCGAGCTTCATTAAAGACAGTGAACTCACTGTCGATATTTTGAAAGAGGCAGACCTCACGGCGGAGGCCTGTGCTGACATTAATATTCTCTGCGAACAAATCGAATTGGGAGCCGCTGCCGTTCTTATCGGGATTGAGGTTCTCTCAGGCAATGGTGAAGCGCTCAAACGCGTCGTTGATTCGCAAGCGGCCTGGTCAGATATTCCCTTTATTGTTTTAACTACAAGCATTCAATCGAGTGCGATCATGCCTAAGCTCCACAGTATGCTTCGCAACGTCACGGTTCTTGAGCGACCGATTCGAATCCTCACCTTGGTGAGCAGTCTTCAGGCGGCCGTCGCGGCCAGAAGGCGACAGTATCAGGTTCGGGACCTTGTCTTAGATCTCGAGTGTTCTCGATTTGAAGCCGAAGCTGCCAATCGGACGAAGTCAGCATTTCTGGCGAATATGAGCCATGAGATCCGGACCCCCCTGGGAGTCATCCTGGGCTTTAGTGAACTCATCGCCAATGAGATTCCCGTGTCCGATGACATCAAAGTCTACCTCAACACGATTCGACGCAATGGTGAGGATCTGGGCAAGCTGATCAACGAACTTCTCGATCTTTCAAAAGTGGAAGCTGGAAATCTTGAAATCGAGATTATTTCGACATCGATCTCCGATCTTATGTTTGAAATCTGGAATTCTTTTGCTGAGCAGGCGCGACAGAATAAGGTCGAGCTTACGGTGCATACGGACGGCGACATCCCCCTCGTGGTTCATACCGATCCTACGCGCTTGCGTCAGATTCTGAAGAATATAATTGGCAACGCGGTGAAGTTCACGCACGGGGGAAGTGTATCCGTGTCTGTGAGCCTATTGCCCCACGAAGTCTTTAAGCCGGATCAACTGGCGATCTCGGTTACGGATACCGGGAAAGGGATCTCCCCCAGTGAGCAAAGTCGGCTATTTGAAGCCTTTAATCAGGCGGACAGTTCCACGACCCGGACTTACGGCGGAACTGGTTTAGGTCTTTTTCTATCGAGACGGCTGGCGCGTGCATTGGGAGGGGATATCGTCCTCGAGAAAAGCGGCATTGGCGAAGGATCGACGTTTGTCATCACCATTGATATTGAAGCGTCTGAAGCAAATATCGCTCATCAACCGCTCCTCCTGGCCGATGCACCTGTCGCGAAGAAGATCAATTCCATGGAACTTGCCGGATTGAATATTCTTGTGGCTGAAGATGCTCCGGATAATCAACTTCTCATCCGCCGCATTCTGACCCGACGTGGAGCCAAGGTCCGCATTGCGGAAAATGGCGAGGAGGCGATTCGCGAGGCGATGTCCCATCATTTCGACATCATCCTCATGGATGTGCAAATGCCTTTGCTCGATGGCTACGGAGCGACTTCCGAGTTGAGGCGCCTTGGCTATAAAGGATCTATCGTGGCACTCTCAGCTCACGCTATGAAAGGTGAGCGCGATAAGTCCATTGCGGTCGGTTGTGATGAACATCTTACGAAGCCCGTCGATGTTAATCGACTGGTGGGAGTTATTGTGAATCATAGCAATCATAAGCATGCTGCACAAATGCACTAGGTGAAAGTCAAAGTCTGGGCTTCGATTGCATGGTCTCCTTCTGCTAAATACTCTATTTCCCCCATGCTTGACTTCTTTCGCCATTATCGCCACGATTTAATCCTCGATGCTGAGGATTAAGGAGTATCAGGTATGAGAAAAGTTTTGGCGGTGCACAACGCGGAACGGGATGATATCGCCGATTTGGTTGCATTCCGGGTACTGCCGAGTTCGACAGTCACCGCTGGGCAGTTTGATCCCTTTCTCTTTCTCAATCATCACGGGCCGCAGGTCTATTTTCCTCGCAATAATGGTCTCCCCTTCGCTCCTCATCCTCATCGCGGATCTGAAACAGTTACTTCGGAATGTGAAGCGTTCTTCTTTCCGTACGCCGGAGAGCCAGCGGCATCATAGCGACGATTCTTCCACAGAAGGGGGCGGGCGAACAATGTATCATATGCGGCCAGAGCGCTCACCAGGGTGAATATCGTCATCGAAAAAGGCAGCAGTAAGATTCCCCCGATCGAAAAGCGTCCAAGCTTCCCTTGGGTCAAGGCTAGAAGTGTAAGAGTCAAAACACTGATTGCCAAACTTAGGCTCCGACCATCAGTCCCGATCGTCATCGCCATAAAAAAGAGCACGACCTCGAGTGAGCTTAAGTGCGAGCTATGTTTCATGCCTCCCCGAAAATTCCGGCGCCAACCTTTGATGAAGTCCATGAGGGTCTCATACATGTGCACTTCGTAAAGGCTGACTCCGGTATGAACATGCCAAAGTCCTCCGGCGGCAAGCGTTTGTCTGGCGAGGGCTATATCCTCGATGGCTTCGGCTTTGATCCGCTCATGCCCTCCGATCAAGTCGTAGAAACTGCGTGGGAAAAGGAGATACTGCCCAATGGCAAAAACGCGGCCCTGCTCTGGACGACCGTAGGGATTGGTGAGGGCAGTGAGGAGGAGTTGAAACGGTCCCATGAGGCGCTCCCAGAGCGCTGGATTCTGATGAAAGGGCAGTGCGGTGAGTCCAGATGCCCTTCGGTCGATAAGAGCCGCCATAGCGATTTTAAGGCTTTCCGGTCGATGGACCGTATCGGCATCTGTAAAGAGAAGGAAATCTCCCGTCGCGATCAGGCTTCCCTGATGACAGGCCCATGGCTTTCCAAACCAGTCAGCGGGTCTCTTCTGACCATCGATAACGAGTCCTTGAAAGGAGCGTGCTATCGCAGCCGTACCATCCGTGGAATTGTCATTGACGACAATCGTTTCGAAGTTGGGATAGTCGAGTTGCGTCAGACTCTGAAGAAGAGGTGGGAGGTTCTTCTCTTCATCGCGAGCGGGAATGATAATGGACACCCTTGGCCAGCTTGCCAAAGTCGGTAAGGGCCTCTGAGCTCTGGGCCAGAGTCGATAGATCAGAAGGGCGAGGCCTACGATTGCAAGAGTGATAGAAATCATGCCGCTCTCAAAATGGAAGATGGCTGAGAGTTTCCGCGACACCGGGATAGCCCTGCGCATACCAATGCCACCAACAGGAAATCATGAGGACATGACCCATGATGGCAACGAAATGACTCCACATTTCGATGCGATCGAGTCCTTTGCTGAGGTAGCGATGCCAATGCAAGGCTTCATCAACCGCGCTATAGAATAAGGACAGTGCGATCAAGGCCAGAGCGGGGACTGAGAAGGTGAGCGCATGTTGATAGCAAAGACAAAGGGCCATCACGCTCGTCACCGCGGTGATGATGATCATTTGCTGAACATAGCCTTCACCAGCTTTCAGGTCTTTTTTATAGAGGGTTCGATGCCCGATATCGTCGAAGGCCAAGGCCGTCACGAAGAGAAAGGTGCCGCCCGGGATGAACCAGACATAACCGGGATAGTTCACACCCTGACTGAGTCCGAGCAGAAGAAAGGCGCTCACGCCCACAAACAAACTACTGATCGTCGCCATCCAGCAGAGGTAGCGGAACCAATCCTCGGTCTCAAAATTTCTTATGTTTCCAACGTAGGTTTTGGCCTCTTTGGCCATCGAGAGGCTTGGGGACATAGGTTCAGCGACCATGAAGCGTCCTTTGTTTGAAGCGGAAGGGAATCGTGGCCAAAACTTTGGCCACACCTTTGACGCCGAGCAGAAGCTTTCTGTGAAGAGGAATCCAGGTTCGACTGTTCCAGGCCTCTTCCCCCCGTTTTATAACTTCGTGACCGATCGCGGAGTAGACCTCACGGGCGATTGCCACAGCCAGAGCACAACGAAACGGGAGAAACTTGAGGCCCTGATCACCACTTCGATAGAGCGCCTCAGCGCGCGATAGAAGCATCTGCACCATCGGGACGATCACTTTGTGGTTTTCAGTTTGAAGCAAAACCTTGGGATCCAATGCAAGACCGGCATTTTCCAACCACATTTCGGGCAGGTAAATTCGTCCCATTCGAGCATCTTCGACGACGTCTCGACTGATGTTGGTAAGCTGCATTGCAAGGCCGAGATCGATGGCATGCTGATAAGCGCTCGGATCCTCGACGTCCATGAGGTGGCTCATCATCAAGCCGACGACTCCCGCCACCCGGTAGCAGTAAATTTCGAGATCACTCAGGCTGTAATAACGCTGCTGGCATAGGTCCATCGACATGCCTTTGAGCAGGTCGACAGGATGCTCAATGGGGATGTAGGTCTCGGCGCGCAGCTCCCTGAAGGCTCGAATCGCCGGAGGGATATCCGCCGATACCAGCGGATCAAAGCTCTGTTTGGCTAAGACCTGAAGCAACTGCATGCGTTTTTCAAAGGAGGTTTGCTCATTATCGATCTGGTCATCGACATAGCGGCACCAGGCATAGAGGCGAACCACCCGATTGCGAATCGAGCCTTCAAAAAGTTTGGAAGCGAAAGAAAAGCTCAAAGACCCTTTTTGTATCGCGGCATAACTGTAGGATTGAGTATTCAAGCGTTAACCCTCAAATTGCATAGAGAATCTAAGCGTAATCCAGCTCAATGACAGAACAGGTCGCCTTAGCCGATCCAACCACGCCCGGTATGCCCGCACCGGGGTGAGTGCCAGCCCCTACAAAATAAAGTCCTTTAATATTGTCGTCTCGATTGTGAACCCGGAAGTAAGCACTCTGTCTCAAGGTCGGTGTGAGAGAAAAAGCCGCTCCATGGACCGCGTTGAGTTCCGTGACAAAATCCAGGGGCGAGAAGCATTTCTTAATCACAATCGATTCTTTTAGGCCCGGCATGTAATGATCTTCGAGATAGGTTAGGATCCGCTCACAGTAGCGTGGAGCTTCCTCTTCCCAGTTTACATCCGAAATTTTGAGATTGGGGACGGGTGCCAGCGCGTAGTAAGCGTAGTGCCCCTCGGGTGCGAGGCTTGCGTCGGTCTCTGACGGCGCGTGGAGATAGACGGAGAAATCGTCGGACAACTCGCCGGTCTTGAAGATATCGTTTAGAAGGCCCTTGTAGCGCTCGCCGAACATGATGTTGTGATGGCTTAAATTATCAAAACGCTTATTTGCCCCGAAGTAGATCACGAAGAGGGACATGGAATAATCTTTTTTATTCATCGCCTTGGTTGTGCGTTTGACGAGCGGTTCGTCCTGGAGGAGGTTGTTGTAGGTATGATGAACGTCGGCATTGCTGATAACGACTTTGGCCGGCAAAAATTCGCCTGCCGCCCGAACGCCGATGGCCTGACCCTCGTGAGTCACGATCCGTTCCGCCGGACAACTGCAGCGAATAGAACCACCGATATCCTCAAAGACTTTGACCATCGCCCGAATCAATGCATGGGTACCGCCTTTGGGAAAGTGCACGCCAAACTTCTTTTCAAGCGGATGGATGAGGGTGTAGACCGATGAGATTTCAAAGGGATTGCCACCGATGAGGAGGCTGTTAAAGCTGAGGGCCTGGCGAGTCTTGTCATCTTTGATATACCTGCTGATCGTGGAATAGACAGATCGCTGGGCGTTGAGTTTGACGAGCTGAGGGGTGGCCTTAACCATATCCCAGAAGCGCAGGAAGGGCACCTGACCGAGTTTTTCGTAGCCCTCGACGTAAACTTTCTCCGCATAGGTGAGATAGTCTTGATAGCCTTTCACGTCAGCGGGGTTGCGCTTCCCGATTTGAGCGAGGAGATCGTCCTCCTTATTGGAGTAATTGAAGACGGTGCCGTCTTCCCAAAAAAGGCGATAGAACGGCTGTACCTCGAGGAGCTCGATATAATCAGACATTTTTTTGCCAGCCAGGGCAAAAAGCTCTTCCAGACATTGAGGCACTGTGATCACGGTCGGACCGGCATCGAAGGTGAAGCCATCTTCATGATAGACATAAGCGCGACCTCCCGGCTTGTCTCTTTGCTCGAGAATCGTCGTTGAAAAACCCTGGGCTTGGAGGCGAATAGCCGCAGCTAAACCGCCAAATCCACTTCCGATGACAATGGCTGTTTTTGCGTTGCTTGAATTAGTATCGTTAGGCATAGGCTGATTTTATCCTGTCTTTCAATTGTTTGAGACGAGTGAGATCGGCCGCAGGGTAGGCCTCCTGAAAAGCATCCAGTGCGATTTGAAAGAGTTTCTCCGCGTGTTGCTCAGCCGTCGACTGAAGAGCATTCGCGTCTATCCATTCATCCATAAGCTGCGTATGCGGCAAGGCCCTTGCCGCCAGAATGAGTCTCTCGAAGCTGGCGCTACCCATTTGCGCAAGTGTAAGGCCCCAGACAAACGAGGGCTTTAAAGACAGGAGGTCTTCAAAACGTTTTTCGTTGTCAAAATCACCTGTGATGTTCCCGATGTCATTGAGCTGCTGAAGATAGACCCCCAAAGCTGCGCCTAGTTTTTTGATGTCACGTATGCGTTGAGGACTGGCGCCCTGCACCAAAGCGCCCATACCGATCGCAAGGGCTGTGATAGAGCCCGTTTTATAGAGCGCACAGTGATAGCAGACATCGACGAGTTTGTTGCGGGGGACCTGTTCCATAGAAACGGAAAGATCCATGACCTGACCAAAGTGAGCCAGTTCCATGGCTTCGTGCCACTCTTCGTTGAGGAGTTGGCGGCGGATCGGTTCGAGATCCAACTTTTCGAGGGAGCGCAGAGCCCTAAAATAAAGCCAGTTCCCAATGCTCAGGGCGTGAGGTATCCCGAGGCGGGTATGAAGCGAAGGGCCATTTCTTCGAACTGGACTGCCGTCCTGAATATCATCGACGATCAATGATCCCAGATGCAGTTGTTCGATCGCCTCTGCACATAGGCGCAGTTCGTCACTCGCTGCGATCTGACCGAAAGGAAGCGTCGCAAGCTCGGCTCCGATATTGACGATAGCGGAACGGAATTCGTGGCTCGGCCTTTGGCGCATTTCAATCGTTGGGTTAAGTAAAAGCTCCTCGAGAAGAGATCGAACATTGCTATTCGCCACATTTGCAAAAGCATAGGCTTCGGCACTGGGGACCGCCATTGGATGGCTATCCGCTATAAAGTCCCGGAGATGACCCATCACCTGTTGATGGCTGACGCTATCCATGCTGCACCTCACTGCGATTGAAGAAATGATAAATAGCACGTTTCATAGGTATGGAAGGCTTGCCGGAGATGATTCGAATTTTATCCGCCCGAGTAGTTTTGCCTGCATAGAATCGGGAAATAAGATCGTCACTATGTTCATAAAAACGCTCGAGAACACGGTATCGCTCCGAGGGCTCAGAGGCAAGAAAGAGCATATTGTTCAGTCGGCGATAGAATTCCTGGTCGGCCCATCGTCTCCTGCAGTATCCGCTGAGGGTGGAATCGATGCTTGCAAGTGATCGTCGTGCGCTTTCTACAAGTTGTTCCGCGCCAAGTACCGCATCATAGAGCGAGTAGCCGGTCGTTGCATGAAAGAGGCCGGCCCTGACTCCAATCGCTGTCGTAGTGGGTCCAAGTCTTTTCGCTGTAAAACCACTTTTACTGAAGCTTGGCAAGGCCAGAGCCCCCTGCTCCATTTCACCAATCGACTCGATCTCCCATCCCTGGGTTTCGGCGTATTGTATGATTTCGCTTCGATAATAGGCAAGATCGATCTTCGCATGATCGCTGTAGTGGGTATCTTCAATTAGGAGTGATTGCGCATCCCAGGGAAGCGTATACATAAATCGAAAGCCATCCTCCTGACGAACAGTCGCATCCATAAGGATCGGACAACTGAGGTGATGAGGCTTTTTAAGAGTTAAATTCAAGCCCACAAACTTCTGATAGCCGGCAACGGGAAACGCATCTTTGGCCCAGCCTCTGGCGTCTATGAGTTGTTTGGCTTGCAAATATCGCCCGCTCTCCAAACGAATCTGCTGACCCTGCACCTCCGCGACCGTTTCGTTGAGTATGAGGGAATCCTTGAACTCGCGACGCATGTAGTTCCAAAAATCCGAACTCCGAAGGCTGTGATAAGGAATCTGCAGCTGTTTACGGAGTTCTGGAAAACGAACTTCATAGCCAGTCCAGGAGCAACTTATCAAATTATTCAACCAGGATTCTGAAATACTGCTGAAAGCTTTTGTGAGGCTTGGGTCTAGATATTCAGGAAGCGACTGAAAGGACCAGGTCTGGGGAATTTCCGGTTTTTCTCTGGCTTCAACTATGAGAAGGGAGAGTTGTGGCATGTGTTCACGAAGTAAAATCGCGGCTATACCAGAAGCTAAACCGCCTCCTATAAAAATTACGTCGTAATTTTGCTTGTCAGCCATAATTTTCTCACAATGAGACCGGGGATATGTAAGCCAATATGGACCCGTAAGGGCCGTACTTCAGAGTCTCCAAGGGCCTTATCTTTGTCAATCATTTATCACGCAACAACTTATACAAGCCTTGTGCAAGCGCAAAAAACAAGGGAAATTTTTGTGGTTTAAACGATTAAAACGCGACCAAATGACGGGCTATTCCGCACCCCTTCCAATTCCAACTCTAACGACGATAACTTACCATAACCGTTTCTTAGTCAAAACCGGAATAGGATTGGATCGCTCGGTCTTTGACGAAATGAACACGAGCGATCGGAATTTAAGGCCATTAAAACTGCTTTGAAGCCAGCAGGACCAAAGTGCAGGCTTCGATAACCTGAATGCCTTTTTGTTTGGCAATACGCATCAGAGTTGGGTGTTCTGTGCCTGGATTGAAAATGATTCTTTTCGGTTTGGCCTTTAAGACAGCTTCGAATAGAGGATCGATCTTGGTCGGATTGAGATAGAGGGTCAGAGTGTGAATCGGTTCTTTGACGTCGGCCAAGGTCTTCACAACTTCAATGCCCATCACCGGCTTTCCGGATGGGTGAATACCTTTGACATCCGTGTAACCCGACTCTTTCAGTCGCTGCGCGGCCTTATATGCATAGCGAGTTGGATCGTCAGACAAGCCCAGAATAACCACGGACACATTTTTTTCGGTACTCATATTAAAGCCTTTCCGTGAGGCAAATCATGGTTTGAAGAGTAAATTGTACTCGCTTCGGAGAAACATCGGTAAAAGCCCTCCGCCTTGTACAAGATTCACAATTGGGTCGAGAGCAAAGCGCGAAGCCCCGCCACGGGGGACAGAGTGGGACCACGCAAAGATCGAGGCGTCGACGTAGGACTCCTGCTCCGAGACATTATCATAGAAAAACCTATGTTTCATACGACGGCCTTGCAGGCGTCTTTGGATAATCCAGATGCCATTGGATTCGGATGAGCAAAAATCTATAAATTCAGGCCAGGTAATGATTCCCGATCGTTTCATGAGCCTATGGAGACGGCTCTGAGATTCAAGCCGATGAAGCTCACTGCCGATAAAAACCGAATGACCGCCATAACTACTACTGCCCTTAATTACACAGTCTGCAGCCGGAAGGGCCTTCCATTCCTCACGCTCCTCCGGAGTCGCTGTCGTTTGCAGGATCCGAGTCCAGGGCATGTAACGCTTGAGCATCTGCTGTTCGTTCTCAGCAAGGCCGATCTGGGACGCGAGTTCGGGACTTCCGGCAAAATGATTAAGCTCGGCAAAGAGGGCTTTTACTTCGAGTGGGGCGGCAATCGGATTGTAGATGTGAAAGCTTTGGTTCTGGAGCAGAGCCCGGGCAAAGTCCGAGGCCTGGTCGAGGCGTGAGGCAAAGATGTGACGATAGATGAGGTCGCAGATCACGCCGCTTGAGCGATCGATCAGTCGCCCGGCCGAGATTTTGAGATCACCCGGCAACACGATTCGCGTCTCATAGCCCTGCTTTTCCCAATGACTCTTCATAAACTTGAGTTCTGACATTTGAGAATCACCTGCTCTGGCCACGATCGCGATTCGTGGGTGCAATTCTCCGCCTCCATTTTTCCGATAAAGGAAAAGCAAGGACTGCAAGAGATCTTCAGTATTCGGTGCCCGTTGATCATCGTGACCCGATGCCCTGAGCCAGGATCGGCGTATGATATCGCTATAAGCCTGCATTGCTGGAATCGTCGTGTTGGCTTCGATAATCTTTAACCCATCTCCTTCGCCATCGAAAAACAGGTCGAATCGGGCTGTTGCGAGAGTCGACGGGTCAGGCCTTTGGAGCGAAGTCCTTTCGAAAGGACTGAGTTCGCTAAAGATGGTTTCGGACCTCTTTTTGAGGGCAGGCTGCCGCCAAAGCGCAATGAGTGCGTTCATGCCCTTCAATATGATTTGACTCGTTTCAACGATGGGCTGCCAGACCGCATCCTCGATCACCAGGGGGTCGATGGAAGCGGGAATCATTCGATAACGGTCGGATTCCGCATCATAAATAGCGAGCGGAGCTTCGTTTGATTTCAATTCGTCGCGAAAGATATCGAGATCAAGTTTCAATGTTCACCTCGCCTCTTTGGCCTAACTTAAGAAAAAGTTTGCGTAGAAAGCCCATCATACGAAGCTATGATCTGATCAATAATACTCCAGCCAGAGTTGAGCAAAGCGGTCCTTACAGGAGATACCTACCACACCGCTCAACCGCATCAAAAGATCCGCTTCGAGTTGGGCACGGTCTAACTTTGTTTGGCGAGTTGAAAGGCTTTTTCTGCCAGCCCGTTAACAACGGCGTGAAAGGGGAGGTGAAGATTGAGCTTCGCAGCCCCCAAACGCTTCTCCAGACCTTCGCTCAGTGCCGGAATCCGCGCAGTACCACCCGTACAGCAAACAATGTCAATCTGGTCATAGCTAAGACCCGAATCTTCCACCGTCTTATCGAGCGAACCCAAAATCGCATCGATGGTTTTCGAGGAGAAGGCGTCGAACTCAGCTTTATCGAACGAAAGATTGAGGTCGATGCCCGGGTATTGATAGTTCACGTTGGCGACAGGATGTGACGACAGCATTTTCTTGCCGTCCTCGATGCTTTCGAAGAGGTGATAGCCCTGGCGTTCCTCGATCAGGAGTTCGAGTCTTTCGATGGATTTGGCGTCTTCCTTGTTGAAGGACCACTGCCGAACCTTTTGGAAGAACTCGATGTATTCACGCTTGCCGAGCAGCATCAGATCCGCGGGTGAACAGAGTTTGCGAACCAGGGCTTTTGGTAGATTTAAAACGTTGGAGCCCATCGGCATCTGAAAATGAATTTTTGATCCAAAGAACGGGGCAACCGCATGTTCCATGATGCTGCCGTCGAAGGCATCCCCCGCGAGCGAAATACCGCCGAGCGAAAGAACATCCTTTTCTGAGAATCCATCGGGACGGAGACGGATAATCGTAAAATCGCTGGTACCACCCCCGAAGTCAGCGACCAGGACGTTTTTCTCGCTGGTCAGGCTTTTCGCAAAATTGTGAGCGGCGGCCACCGGTTCGGCACAAAAGACGATCTCCTCA
The DNA here is from genome assembly GCA_014377445.1 of Oligoflexus sp. GTDB lineage: Bacteria > Bdellovibrionota_B > Oligoflexia > Oligoflexales > Oligoflexaceae > Oligoflexus. The sequence continues at coordinate 63,705 of JACMPP010000086.1, read as the reverse complement.
AAGCCGGCGATCTGCGCGGATTTCTCGAGGCGCGTCAAGGCTCTCTGATGGGCTTCTATCTGCGGCGAGAAAAGCGCTGGGTGGCCGAGAACCACTTTCTTCAGTTCTTGTCCGAGCTGAACTTCCGAGCGCTCACGCATCGTTCTGAGGAGGCGTGCGAGCAGATCCTCGAGTGAGTAGTACTGGCCATGGATCTGAGTGCCCTGAAAGCTTGAATCAGGCAAAAATTTCTTGAGTGATTTGAGTACGCGGCCTTCGGCCCCGGCTTCGTAATAGAGGGAAATGGCTTCATTCCCGACCGACCACTCGTTGCGACGAAGGGAATAGAGCACGCTTTTCATGATCGTGGGATCGGGAGAGCTGGGATCGATGGCGACAGGAGCAAAAATGCCTTCAGCGTTGGCACCTGCTACGAGTGAATTTGAGGTGCCAAAGTCGATTGCAAGCCATGCGCTCATAGCGGGTTTACCCTTCCGAAAGTTTAGTGCCATTGTAGCACGTCGATTGGTCTCTCTTCACCCCTCGTCTTAACGGCGCAGAAGACCAAATCCGAACGGTAGCTTTTATAGAGCTTTGGGTGATTAATCCAGCTTTTAGCAATCGAGCCTGCTTTCTACCTGTTATTTCGATTGTCTCGGAGCCTTGGCTTCGAAGAAGACCTGGTAACCCGTGACAACTGTCTCGTATAATTTGGTCAGTGATGGAGGTGGGGCACTATGGATTTGTTTAACTGGGGCAAAGATAAAGCGGGTAAAACCAAGACCAAATTCACCCCGGAAGAAGCGTCCGTGAGCGAAACCATGCTGTGGGTCTGTGAAAAATGCGGTTTTAAACTTGTCCGTGAAGGCGAAGATAGCCCGGCTCGTTCCATCCAAAAAGCCGTGAAGAGTATCCTCAGTGATAAAAAACAGAAGAGACAGATCCGCTGCATGGTGACGACCTGCATGAACGTCTGCCCGACTGACAAAATCGCCGTCGGCCTGGTTGATTTGAAAAGCGGTAAGGCCCGCTTTCTCTCCTTTGAATTCAAAGGATCTGTCGAGCAAATCGCCGAAGATCTCTACCTGCAAATTTAATCACCGCGAAGAGGGAACAGTCATTCTCGCTTTCGGTGAAAATATGCCATATTCAGCCGGTATGTTTATATGTCCGCCGGCTGGAGAGTATCTCTAAAGAACGGAGTGGAGATGTACAGCCCGGATCAAAAGAAAGACCTCATCGAGATTCTCAAGACCCTTTAAAAATCCTAAAGATAAAGGAGCGGACCTGATTGGGACTGCTCCTTTTTTCATAAAAATGTTTTCTTACAAATGACTTCTATTCGGACCTTTCCATCCCGGCCGATCCTACTTTTCGATCCCTGAGGAACAGGAGATCGGATTCATGCTCATTCAAATCAAACTTCTGGGTCGCGACGGAAAGATAGGGTTTGCCTTTTTCCAGGTACTGATTCAGATGCTGGAGGGTCGATTGATCCAGGTATTTGAGCAAAGGTTGATCGTACAGATAAAAGTGCGAAAGAGCGTCCTTGACGATACGGTCCCAGCGTTCGACGTTCTGGTCAAAGTCACCCGCCCGCGCCACCATTCGGCAGCCCGGCTTGGAACACGCGAGTGGAATATCCTCTTCGATGTTGAGCAAGCCGTAATCATCGGTTATTTCGTCGCCCTCCGCGATGTCGCGGATAGCGATTTCAAAGCCGTAACCCGTGGTGATCGAGCTGGGGAAACAGCAGTGATTCACAAAGCGGGCGTGGTCCCAGCTTAGGATGTAGTCACCTTTTGCATCGACATAGGAATACTTGGTGATGATCTCTTGGTAGGCAGGATTCTTTAAGAGCGCAGCATTGCGTTCCACCTTAACCTCCAAAGCATCCCGTACATAGACAGCGGTTCCTTTTGGAATGAAGCGTGTTGCAAAAACGCCAAAACCGATTTCGTCATTAACCCATTTCAGGTTGGTGTCGGGATGCATCATGGAAGCTCTCCTCGCTCAGTCGCTTCAGTCTCAGTGGGGCGGCTTGATAGCCAGAAATCCTTTGTCTTTGTATATGGCATCTAAGTCAGGCAGGTGAAAGGTCACACAGTGAAAAGCCCCGCCGTCCTGAATCAGTTCGTTCGCATCGATGAAACTTACTTCAAATCCATATTGCCGATAAATTTGCTCGGCTTCCCGTTCATAGCCCTCGAGCACCTTTGCTGTGCGACCCTGGTCTTTGTTCGGCAGTAACTTGGAATACCGAGGCACAATTGCTTTACCATTGCTAAGAACGGCGTTCGTATAAGTCATGAAAGAGTCGGCCGTAGGCACAGCCATCGGCATACGCACGACTTGAAAGTCTTCTGCCAAAAGGTCGGCAGCCCTATCCAATTCGAGCGCTATCTTGCCCGCCTTTTCGCGATCGGCCACTCCGATTGCGCTGCTGGCTTTTATCTCAGCGGGATCGATGCGGTTCACGGCAACGGTGGTCTTGTTGAGAAACTTTATCCACATATCTACGTGAGGATGGGGAATTTGGCTAACAATAATTGTCTTCCGACAGCCCAGCGTCGAGCGGAAGATCTCTTCCAAGTTAGACTCTAGCGGGGGCTCAGGTGAATTTAAAAGCAGTATTTCGGGATCTTCAGAAACTGCCTCGCTAAGCACACAGCTTTCGCCGTTGGTCATGAAGTTTCCGCCGTCGAGAACGATCGGCAAATGTTCGACGCTCAAATTAATGGCGAGGGCAAACTGGTGGATCGCCGCGTCGTCGAGGGTATTGCCGTCACGATAGACGAAATCGACGAAACTCGGCGTCGGCACCAGATGGGGAATAGCTTTGAGTACGGGTATTGGAAAGTAGTCCCGGGTCCACATCGATTCGTGTTCGAGCTGAATCTTAACGATGGATTCACGTTCCATGCCGTGGAGAAGGGGCGAGGAGCGGAGAAGTTTATCGACTTCCTCCCGTCGGTCGGCCGAAACAAACACATAGACTCGGGCATTGCTGGCAAGCACGGCCTTAAGAAAGGCCAGTCCCTGTTTTTTGAATAGCAATTGCTCGCTGATGCCGATGCCAAACATGGCTTCGAATTCAGCGACGGGACGAACGGATGGTAAAGCTGGAGTTTGTGCAAGATTTGCGGATTTGTGCGTCCAGCTCAGGAGCCCCCAAGCAGCGACAAAAGACAAAGCGGAAGCCGCAAGCACAGGGATGACTTTCATCGAAATGTCACGATCCATTTTAGAGCTAGTCGATTTGGTAAAGTTGATCACATGGAGGCATGATGCAACAACAGCAATTAAATGGATACAAGATATTGTCAGTAAAGGAGAGGGTCTTAATTCTCCTGAGGCAGCGTTTTAACCTTGATGATCACCCGTCTTGCTTCATCTTCTGCGCCGGGAAGATTTGCGTTCTGTGGATCTTCGGATTCACCCATACCAATAGCGACGATACGATCAGGATCGATACCCAGTTCGTCGATGAGAGTCTGGCGAACAGTGAGAGCCCGTTGATAGGATTCCATCTGGTTGGTGCTTCGATCGCCGTGGCCATCGGTATAGCCTTCAACCAGAAGAAGCGGAGCACGAACCTGCACAAAGGTTTGGCCCTTGTCGATGAGGAGCTGCCGTCCAGCCGACGAGAGCTCGTAGCTGCCCGGGTTGCTTTTGGGATCGACGAAAAGTTTGTTGTAGGTGAGCGAGAGCGTCGGGAGCAACTGCGTACGGGACGCGATATTGATCGCTTCGGCTTCGGCGCGGTCACCGACCATGAGCTCGGGGTAATCAGAGAAATGCACCTGGCTGTCCAGGGAACCATTTGTCACGACTTCCGCTATTGTGTAGGTTTCGCGGACCTCAAGCGTCTTGAGCAGCGCCACCGGGATAAATTCACTCACACCCAGGGGGCTGATGTAAGGCCGTTGAGCCTTGAGGATTGTACCGGGCAGCATGCCGCGATCCAGCCCACCATCGATCATTGCAGTCAGACTGTTTCCAACGTTTTGTATCTTCAAGATCTTAAATGTCGTGTTGTCGTTTTGTGGTGGATTTGGCATAGAGACCATAGCCGCATCATCGTCTCGAGGAGTGACCCTAAGAGTCGAGACTTTCTTATAGACAACGTCTCCGAGACTATGGTTTGTAGGTGCTGCAAGCATTGCAAACATAGCCATAATGAAGCGGTTTTTATTCATGTATCGAATAGATCCCATTACTTTGCCTTGGCCGAGGAACACGTTAATCTTCTTAAGAGTCGCATCGGAATCTACTGTCAAAACTTTAGATAGCTGACCACAAGCGACTGTTTATTCTCAATTTATTCGCCTTGTCTGATGAGGTGTGAAGTATGAGCGGATTTCTCGATCACCTATTCGACCCTTCTAGCAGCGGCAAGAAAGGGCGAGAGCGCATCCGTTACCGCGAAAAGGTCCGCGCTCACATTCAAGATGCCCCCGCCGTTCGCCGCCTTACTCCACAGCCCCTTCCAAATTTGACTTACGCTCGACTCGCGAGTGGGAATATTCTGCCTAATATTGATTTAGTCATGGAACAAATTGGTGAAGCAGCAAGTGCCACTCGATTCCGCGACTGGAAACAAGACGATAGAATTCGGCCTATCTGGCGTTTGGATCCTGTTGTCAGTGAGGAACAGGTTCTCGAAACAAGGGCGATGGGCGCAGACGCCTATACCCTCGAGGTCCGCAAACACGATCAGGCCAGTCTTCAGTTCCTGGTCGAGGTCGGCAGAGATTACGGCCTGCCCACAATCCTGAGCTGCCGAAGTCCCGAAGATTTGGCTCTCGGACTTTTGGTTCAGGATGGGGGTATTCTCTGGCTCCGGGGCGAGTTGCAGAACGAAGGGCTCTTCGATCTGGAAACCCTCCGCGGTCGCACACTGATTTACGAAGGGGCCGAGGAACTTCAGCTATCCCCGACCTGGGTCTGCTCGGTCATTCAGCTTCTCGACTCCATTCCGCTCCCGCCTGAAGAAGTCGCGGATGAAGAAACCCGGAGTCCAGTCCAAGCCCAGCGATCTATATTCGACGAATCGACTTCTCATTCTGACGAAGAGGACTAAGACATGGCAGAGAGTAGAGACCTTTATAAAGAATCAGGCGTCGATGTTGAAAAAGGCGATGCTCTTGTCGATTGGCTTCAGAAAAGCGGAAGCATCGGCACCCGTGGCGGCGAAGTCGTCTCAGGCATCGGCGGATTTGCAGCTCTCTTCCGTCCGGATTTTAAAGGCATGGAAGACCCGTTGCTCGTGACCGGGACGGATGGTGTCGGAACCAAGGTGCTGCTCGCCATCGAAGAAAATCAACTGGAAGGCCTCGGCTTCGACCTGGTGGCGATGTGTGTGAATGACCTTTACACCGTCGGCGGTCGCCCGCTCTTCTTTCTCGACTACTATGCAACCGGTATTCTCGATTCCGAGCAATTCAAATCCGTGCTCGCCGGGATTCGTGCCGCCTTGAAACAATGCGATACCGCTTTGCTCGGCGGCGAGACCGCGGAGCTTCCAGGGCTTTATGCCAAGGGCCATTTCGATCTCGCCGGCTTTGTCGTCGGAGTTGTTGATGGAGCGAAACGTCTAAGGCCGGAGCATGTCGCCTCCGGTGATATTCTCATCGCTCTTGAAAGTTCCGGCTTTCACAGCAACGGGTATTCCTTGCTGAGAAAATGGTTGAAAGAAAAGAAGGCCAGTCCAGAGCGCATCAAACAGGCTCTGACACCAACGCGCATTTACTGGGAGCTGCCGGAGATTCTGAAAGCCCTTCCCGGCAGCGTCCATGCGCTCGCGAATATCACCGGCGGTGGCATCTCAGGCAATCTCCCACGCGTCCTGCCTGACAATGTTGTGGCCGAGATCGATCCGAAAGCTATCCCGACTCCGAAGTGGATGCAGGGCATCTTTGATGACTATGATGCCCCCTTTGCCAGTGTCGAAGGAGTGTTCAACATGGGTGCGGGCATGATCGCTGCGGTTGCGGCAAAAGATGCGGACGCTTTTATCAAAGCCTGTGCCGAAGTCAAGCTCGGGGCTACGAAGATAGGCAGTATCGCGACAGGCCAGGGTTCGCCTTCTGTGCGTTATAAAGGATAAGGTGAAAGACAATGGAACGTGAATCTGCGCCGATGCATATCCTGAACAGTTCTCAATTTGATCGACCCTTTCTCGACTATATCTGTCTTCTGACCGATACGATCAGACGCTTCGATAAATCCAAAGAAGGGCTTCTGTATCTGCGCGGACTTCTCGCTCACAAGCGCGCGATGCTTTATTTCACGCAGCCATCGACCCGAACCTTTCTCTCTTTCCAAACAGCCGCTCAGATCCTGGGCATGTCGACGAACGAGATTCGCGATTCGGCCACGAGCTCGGAGCGCAAAGGCGAGAGCATCGAGGATTCTCTCCAGACCTTCTCGAGTTACGTGGACATGATCATCATGCGAACAGCGGTGCCCGGCCTTTGCAATCGCATCGCCGCCATTCTCGATGAGAGTGAGCGTCCCGTGCCGATTATCAATGCGGGTTCGGGGCCGGATGAACATCCGACCCAGGCCCTTCTCGATATCTATACCCTGAACCGCAGTTTTGTGCGTGACGGCGGCATCGACGGTAAGACGATCGTTATGGTCGGCGACCTCAAGCGCGGCCGAACCATTCGCTCGCTCAGCGGCCTGCTCACGAACTACCAAGACATGCGTATCGTCTTTGTCTCACCGACGGAATATAAAATCGGCGACGACATTCGAACAAAGTTGCAGAAAGCCAACGTGCGTTTTGATGAAACTGATCAACTGCAGGACGCTTTGACTATTGCCGATGCCGTGTACATGACACGTGTTCAGGATGAATACGATACCGAAGGCGAATCCAAGAAAGTGGACTACAGCCGCTTCCACCTGAAGTTCGAGCACCTTAAATTGATGAAAGAGAAATCGGTGATCATGCACCCATTGCCAAGGCGAGCCGAGCTCGATGTGGCGATCGATGCCGATCCCCGGGCCAAGTACTGGCGCCAAGAACGCAACGGAATGTGGACGCGTGTCGCTCTTTTGACGAAGATATTTGGGGTCGATCACAAAATCGTCCTACCGGAGCTCTGAGATGCATAATGTTAAAAATCTCCGCCTCGCGACCGTCTGTATGACCAGCGGTGCGGACAAAGAAAAAAATATTCGTGATGCCATTCAATGGGTGCGTGATGCTGCCGCTCAGGGCGCGGATTGGGTCCTTCTGCCCGAAGTCTTCACCTATATTGGCCCCTATGAAGCGATCTATCAAAACGGCGAAGACGATAATGGAGCTTTGGTCCAAACGCTTTCAAGCCTGGCCAAAGAACTTTCCATCGTTCTTTTTGCGGGCAGCTTTGGGGAACGCCCCAGCGCCTCGGAAAAAGTTGAATTGGAAGGCCGCACCGGACATAAGCGCGTTTACAACACGTCCTACGTCTTTGGGCGCGATGGGCAGAAGATTGCTAAGTATCGCAAAACCCACCCTTTCAATTTGATGGATGCCAAGGGGCAGCCCCTTTACTGCGAGTCGGATGGTTTCCTGAGCGGTGACAGTCTTGTGACGCTGGAAGTCGAAGGCTACAACGTCGGCCTCGCGATCTGTTATGATCTGAGATTCCCACGCTTGTTTGAGCGTTTGGCAAAGGCTAGGGCTCTCGACGTCATCCTCTTGCCCTCAGCGTTTACCACCCAGACAGGTATGGACCATTGGGAAGTGCTGATTCGGGCCCGGGCCATTGAACAGCAGGCTTATGTCTACGCTTCTAACCAGGTTGGTGAGAGTTCACCGGGTAAGAGCTGCTACGGTCACTCGATGATCGTCGATCCCTGGGGTTATGTCCTTGCGAATACCGGCGGTACCCCCGGTGTCGCCATGGCTGAAATAAGTTTTTCGCGAATCGCCGCCGTGCGCGCGCGTCTTCCTGCCCTTAGCAACAGGCGTCCCGAAGTATATGAATGAACTGCAATTCGAAATTCTCAATGGACTCCAGGGTGATCCCGCAGTGTTCGCTTTCATGCGAAACAGTGGCGAGGCCCTGTTGTTCGATTTGGGCACGATCGATCAGCTGACGCAGCGGGATCTGATGAAGGTCCGTCACGTCTTTGTCTCGCATACGCACATGGATCACTTCATCGGCTTCGACCGTTGGCTCAGGGTCAACATTCCCCATAAGCGCCTGCTTAAGATTTGGGGCCCGGCCCCTTTTTTTGAACGTGTGCAGGCCAAGCTCAAGTCCTATGCGTGGAACCTAATCGAGCCCGATCAATTGCGATTTGAAGTCCATGAGATTCGTGCCGACGGTTCAGTTGCCACGGCCCTGATTCGAAATACGGATGGGTTTGCTATCCACGAGCAGGAAGAGCTTGGGTCTCAAGATCAGCTCACTATCCTTCATGATGGGTCGATACTCTCGGCGGTGGGGCTCGATCATCACGGTATCAAATCAATCGCGTATAAACTGAGGAATCCGGACAAACTCAAGTTTCTTCATGATCAACTCCCGTCTCTCGGACTCTCGAGTGGGGCCTGGATCAGTCAACTTCAGCACAACGTAAAACACAGCCTTTTCGACGAAGTCCTGAAAGTCGAAGGCAAGATCTACAGTACGCGTGACCTCGGAACTAAGCTCCTTCGTTGCGAGCCAGGCGAATCCCTGGTGTATCTCACGGATTTGAGCTTTGATCGATTGAATGTCAAACGTCTCCAGGACGCCTTTGGAACGGCCGATCGCATGATTTGCGAAAGCAGTTTTCTGGATCAGGATCGCTCCCGTGCGGTCGCCAAAGCGCATCTAACGTCGCGACAAGCGGCCTTGATAGCGATCGCGCTCAAGGTTAAGGATTTTCAAATCTTTCATGTGTCGACGATTTATGGTCTCGGAGCTGAGGGTTCTTTGGCCGAAGCCCAGTCATTCTTTGAGGAACTGACTGGACTTGATGACCAAGAAAAACAAGAGGCATTCGAAGCAGAGTTTAAAGCAGTCGAGAAGCTAAAGGCCAACTCTCAGTGAAGTCCGCTCTTATCCTTGCGCGCGATAGTCGCAGGGAGTCTGTCGGGAGCTCTTTCGTCTTCTTTCCCTTCCGAAGCCGCGCTCTCTTGTACACCGCGTTCTTCCAGGTATTCTCTTAGGCGTCGGAGAGCGAGACGGAAGCCCTGCTGACGCGCAACCATAGTATCCACTTCATTCTTCAATTTGCCCATTTCCATGGACATGTCTTCAACATGCTTCTCGAGGCGGGCTACGCGTGAGTCGCTATCGATTTGTACTACTTCGGCTTCAACTGGTTTTGCAAAGAGTTTCAGTGCCATAAAAATCAATCCTTGATAATTAGGTTGGTGCATGAAGGAACAGAGACAAAAATTAGCTAATCTTGCGTTTTTCCAGGCCGTACTTCTGCACTTTGGTGATCAGGCCGGCTCGGCTGATGCCAAGTTCCTTCGCCAATCGTGATTTGTTCCAGCCATTGCGTTCGAGTCCTTCGAGGATCATGACTTTTTCCATGTCTTCGAGAGAATCTTTAAGGTTGCCGCTGATGCGGAGACCCGGGAACTTCTTCTTGGTGCTTTCTTTGATACGGGCCGACAAGAGATCTTCAGGCAGGTCTTTGTCTTCGCCGGCGAGAACACAGAGGCGTTCCACCTCGTTCTCAAGCTCACGAACGTTACCGGGCCACTCATGGTCCATCAAACGCTCAAGGCAATCCTTCGCAATGCTTTTCTTAGGCGCTCCACTAGTCTTGGCATAACGGGTAAGGAAATGCTCAAGGAGAAGTGGGATATCATCTTTGCGTTCACGAAGGCTCGGAACGGCAACGTTGATTACGTTCAGGCGGTAGTAAAGATCTTCGCGGAACTCACCCGTCGAAACCATATGCAAAAGGTTTTTGTTGGTAGCGGCCAGGGTTCTGACCACGCAGCGACGCACTTCCGTGCTACCGACTGGAGTGAAAGTACCTTCTTGAAGAACGCGAAGGAGTTTGACCTGCATTTGAGGAGTGGTATCACCGATCTCATCGAGGAAGAGTGTTCCACCGTCGGCCGCTTCAAACATACCTTTTTTGTCTTTGATCGCACCCGTAAATGCGCCTTTGACGTGACCGAAGAGTTCGGACTCGAGAAGGTTGTCGTTGAAAGCACCGCAGTTGACGACGAGCAAACGCTTGTTTTTGCGCTTGGAATTGTAGTGAAGTGCTTTGGCGATCAATTCTTTACCGGTTCCGTTTTCACCTTGGATCAAAACGGTGGTTTCGCTATCGCAGATCTTTTCAAGAAGACGATAGAGATCCTGCATCGCCATGGACTTACCGATCATACGATCGAAGCCATAACGTTGACCGAGTTCTTTCGAGAGTTCGCCGACTTTGCTTTTCTCGTCATCAAGGTTTTTGTGCATGATGAGGATCTCATCGACGACGAGCGTGATGAGTTCGGCAAGGTAGTGCAGTTCACTTGAAGAAAGAACAGGGAGCGCTTCGATCTTGGATGGCAGATCTTTGCGGCTTGGGAAATCGCGCTCAAGGTATTCTTTAATGAGGGTCTTCTGAGCGGCAGCCGAATCCTGGCAGATAAAGCCATCACCGAAGACCGTACCGAAGAATTCACCATTCACATGGATTGGCAGTGAAATAACCGAGAAACCGGTCACATCCTGAGTGATGCGGGCGCCTTTCGCACTAACGGATTCAACCGTAGTTTGACGAGCGGTTGTCACGCGTTTACCAAAGCCTTTTTCGTCGGCGACGATGGCTTGGCAAATCGGATTGAGTGGATTAAAGAATTTGCCTTCCGGAACGCCACGTAGAAATCCACGTTTGTCCGTAAAGTTGATCTGCACCTTCCACCATTTGCCCACAATCTCTTTGAGCTTCCTGATGACGTGCATCTTATCGAAGTCTTCCCAGCGAACAGTTTCTTGAGACATACAGAGGCTCTCCCCTAGGCGAGTGTCCAAATACCTCGCATATGGGAACCTATCGGCAGGAGCGGCCAAAAACTTTACACTTAATAGAAGATTGGTTTCGGGAGGATAGGAAGGGGTGAGGGCAGCAACGACAGTTACTGCCAGGATTCTGGTCAGCCATGGTGTCTTACAGTGAAGTTACCTTTGCGTTGAAAGGTGAAGACAGAGGGTTCATTTTTGGTCTTTTTTGGGTTCTTAAATGAAAAACGGGTATTATTCCCATCATTATAGAAGATTTGCACATCTTCGACATACTTTTGTCCGTCTTCGACCTGGACATTGATCGAGGTGATGTCGGTCCCTTCCTTGGACTTGGGCTCCAGTGTCACTGTGGTCTTCTGGTTCGCGCTTTTGCTGTCCTTGACCGTATAGCGACTGAAGAGGGCTTTGGGATCGAGGACGAGAGCGACGACCTCCTTGAGCTCACGCGCGAGACCTGCATTCGTCGCATAATGATTCACCAGATTTTCTTTTTCGCGGTAATGAGTCAGGCGATCGCCATTGAAATAATATTCTTCGAGTCCGGCTTTATCGTTGGTGAAGTTCCAGCGAAACATTCCAGGCTTGGAGAAGAGGGCGTCGCCCTGGCGAACATTCGTTTTGTTTCGCAGCTTTTTATATGTCGTCTGAGTGAAATCGACCGTTAGATTATCAATCGATGAGAAAATCTGGTCGTACTTTACTTCGACCGGTTCGGCCGCAAGTGCCTGCCCTGTTGTGAAAAATGCTGTTGCAACGAGAGCAAGCAATGATAGGCGACGTTTCAAGAGACCTCCTCAAAATGCGTTAAGATGCGTGAATAAAGTCCGGCTAGTGCAATAAGGCATGTTTGAGCTCTTATTGAATCGCGATCCCCATGGAGTTGAAGCCGTTCAACATCCACAGATTTGGCATTGGCCCAGGCGCAATACACAGTACCCACCGGCTTATCTGGGCCTCCACCGCCCGGACCTGCGATGCCTGTCACTGAGATGGCGAAGTCAGCACCCGAAAGCGATCGCGCGCCTTCCGCCATCGATTTTGCCACAAGATCGGAAACCGCTCCAGTCTCGGCAATCAAATTCGCCGGGACAGAGAGGAGTTTAGTTTTTAATTCGTTAGAATAACAACAGACGCCCCCAAGAAAATACGCAGAACTCCCGGCTGTTGAAGTAAGGATGGCGCTGATGAGGCCACCCGTGCAGCTCTCAGCCGTAGTGAGCGTGACTTTGCGCCGGAGGCAGGTCTCGTGAAGCGCGGCTGTGATGGAGTTCAATTCTTTTGCATCGAAGGCAAACACGTATAGACTCTCTTTTAGCTGGCTCAGGGGTATGGACCAGAGTATATTCGCACTTTCTTCACGAAAAGACCCTAAAAAAGTGAAGCTAACCTATAGACGCAATATGCGAAAAAGTGGCTTGGAGGAGTGTGATCATGAGTCACGTTTGGTTGAAGCAATATCCAGAAAAAGTCTCTGCTACCATCGATATTCCTGAGGGAACATGCATCGCTTCCCTGGTCGAGGCGACCTGCAAAAAGTTTCCGAACAAAAAAGCTTTGACCTGCATGGGCACGAGCGTGACCTTTCGTCAGTTCGATCGCATGGCGAATGACTTCGCCGCCTTTCTTCAGAACGATGTGAAGCTCGCCAAAGGCGAACGCATCGCGATCATGCTGCCCAACATCATACAATTTCCAATCACGCTTTTGGCTGCGACCAAAATCGGTGCGGTTTGTGTCAACACAAACCCTCTCTATACGCCCCGCGAAATGAAGCATCAATTTGCGGATTCGAGCGCCAAGGTTTTGGTTATCTTGAATTTCTTCGTCGATAAGCTCGAAGAAATCATCAAAGACACTCAGATCGAAACCGTGATAGTGACCAGCATCGGCGATCAAATGCCATCCTGGAAGGGCCTTCTGATCGATACCGTTCTCAAGGTTAAAGGCCAGGTCCCCAAGCACAATCTCAACGTGACGAACTTCAAATCCGCTTTGAGTTCGGGATCCGGCAAGGCTTATACAAAGCCCATCATCAAGCTCGACGATATCGCGATTCTTCAATACACCGGCGGGACTACAGGTCTTTCCAAGGGCGCGATGTTGACCCATAAAAATATCATCGCCAACATGAAGCAGATTCAGGCCTGGGCGAGTCCTTACGTGACCGAAGGCGATGAAGTTGTTCTGACGGCTTTGCCGCTCTATCATATTTTTGCTCTATCCGTGAATTTCCTGGGCTTTCTTACCCTCGGTGGCGAAATGATTCTCGTCCCGAAACCGGTGCCGATCGAGAACACGGTTAAGCTCTTCAGCAAATACAAGATCACCGTCATGACCGGTATCAATACGCTTTACAACGCGATGAACAACAACGCCGAGTTTAAAGCCAATCCACCGAAGCATCTCAAATTCGCAGTGGCGGGCGGCATGGCTCTACAGGCTACTGTCGGCGAAGAATTCGAGAGGCTGACCGGGACCCGCGTAGTCGAAGGCTATGGTCTTACTGAAGCTTCGCCGGTCACGCATTGCAACCCCGTTCACCTTAAGATTCCATACGGATCAATCGGTGTACCAGTGCCTTCGACCCTCGCGGAAATCCGCGATGACGATGGCAAGATCATGGCGCAAGGCGAAGTCGGCGAACTCGTCGTCAAGGGCCCTCAGGTCATGCTCGGCTACTGGAAAAACGAAAAGGAAACGGCTGCATCGATTCGTGACGGTTGGCTCTTTACCGGTGATATGGCGAAGATGGATGAAAAAGGCCTTTTCTATATCGTCGATCGTAAGAAGGATATGGTTCTGGTTTCCGGCTTTAACGTCTATCCCAACGAAGTGGAGAGCGTGATCGTCAGCCATCCCAAGGTCCTCGAAGTTGCCGTTATCGGCGTTTCGGATGAGAAGAGTGGGGAGGCGGTGAAGGCCTTTGTCGTCAAGAAAGACGAAAGCCTTACGGAAGCGGACCTCAGGAAATTCTGTGCAAAAGAACTCACAGGATATAAACGTCCCAAGCATTATGCGTTTGTGAAGGAACTCCCCAAATCGAACGTCGGTAAGATCCTGCGCAAAGATTTGCGAGAAAAAACTTAAGATTTTACAAAAAAAAAGAGGCAGAACCTTTGTCGGGTCCTGCCTCCTCTTTTTTTACCGAAAAATTTAGTGAATTTGAATGGTCAGGTTCATCGGGGTGGCCCCCCTGAGGTAACTGAACGAGGCCGTTGGTGCGGTCTTCAAGCTGCCCAAGGCGCGGATCGCAAGCCCGGCATCGTTGATCGGCTGCTCGTTGATATGGGTGATGACGTCACCGTTCTGAAAACCAGCGATATCAAAGATGCTTCCCGGATCGATCTCGAGAATGCGGAAGCCGATGAGTTTGCCGTTTTCGACATAAGGGATCGTTGCAGCCTGCATGAGAATTTTGTTAAGGCCTTCGCCGCTGGAGAGGCTGTCTTTCAGTTCGCGGGAGACTTTCAGGATGTCACCCGTTTTTTCGATGCCGCTGGCGTTGGTCAGGTTCGAGGCAATGCGGCTTTCGCGACTTTCGCCCTCTTTAACCTCTTTGGGATTTTCCTCGCCCACGCTCAGCTCGAAGGTTTTGCCCTGATAGGCAAAGGTCACAGATTTACGAAAAATACCTTTGATCTTTGTGCCTTTTACGACTTCGTCACCCTCTTTGAAGGCACTGACCTTGCCGTTGCTCTTTTGTTTCATGAGGGCAACACCTGGTTTGACCTTGCTGCTGGTAATTACACCAAGAACTGTGTAATCAGCGGGATTTGCCCGAGCTGTCTCAGCCCCGATGAGCAATTGAAATAGTATTAGAATACGAAGTAAGTAGCTCAACTTTATATTCCCTTTCGGTCCTCTGACCGCCCCGCTTTACCCAAGTCGCAGCCCTAACAGAACGCAGCAATAATAAGGGCGAGTATATCATTGTCGCTCAGCAAATACCTAGAAGCCTGGAATCTGCACCTAAAGGTTTAGGAGGGGAGAACCCAGTGGCCTCCCCCTCCCAATTTCTTTACTTAGCGCAGCATCTGGAGAACCATTTCGGGTTCACTGTTGGCATGAGCAAGAACCGAAGCTCCGGCCTGTTCCAGAATCTTGTTCTGGGTGAACTTCGCTGTTTCCGACGCGAAGTCAACGTCCCGGATGCGGCTGTTTGCAGCTTGCAAGTTCTCGTTGGTTACATCGATGTTGGAAATCGCTGAGTTCAACCGAGATTGAACCGAACCAAGGGTCGCTCGGTAAGAAGCGATTTCACTGACCGCTGTATCGATAACGTTGAAGAGCTTGTCTGTGCCACCTGAGCCGCCGAGATCGGCGGCGCCTTCGCCCAACACGCTCAGGCCGCCGTCAGCAACCTTTTGGATCGCGGAGTTCAGGGCTTCCAGGTCTTTGGTGTCGATCGTCAAGATATCCGGATCGTTATCGGGATCGATATTGGGTGAAGAACCATCGACATCACCGCGGTTACTTGAGCCAACGAAGATACGCATGGCGTCGTTGCCGTTTGATTCGAGTACCTTGCGACCGTTGAATTCCGTAGTGCTAACGATACGACCGACTTCGGCCGCGAGCTGTTGGAATTCTTTGTCGAGAAAGCCTCGTTCCTTGGCACCGATCGTATCAGAAGCTGCTTGTGAACCTAGCTGACGCATGCGGAGCATGACGTTGGTCGCTTCGTTCAAGCCGCCTTCTGCTACTTGTATGTAGCTGATACCGTCGTTGGCGTTGCGTTTGGCGACATCCATGGTCGACAAGCGAGCCCGGATTTGTTCGGAAACCGCGAGGCCGGCAGCATCATCTGCTGACTTGTTGATGCGTTGACCCGAAGACAAGCGTTCAATGGAAGAGGCGACTTCGGCTCGACTGTGGCCCAAATGTTTTTGTGCGATCAAAGACTCTACGTTTGTCTTAACTCGAATACCCATGACTAAAACCTCCTTGTTAGAGAAAAATATTCTGCGCAAAAGTCACCTAGCCATCAGTGGTGCGGCATACGATTGCGTAAGAACCAAAAGCAAAAGAACCTGTTACTGGACCAGTCTGGACGCGTTTACGCCCCAAACTCCCAGAGCTGTGGGCACGGACGAGGAACAATGACGATCTGAGCTCGGCCAAACCTAATGTCTGGGCGATTCAAGCCATGGTTCTTGGAATTGTTTTGGGGAGGCAGTTGGGCTATGAATGAAGGCGTAACGATGTACTGGTGCAAACTCATAACCTTTCCTCCTTGAATCTTGTTGCCCGTGCCTGGGCTGTCAAAGGTGCAGCAGGTTGCAAACACTTCTTCGTCGTCTTGGGGAAAAACTTAAAAAATGGGGAGAGAATGGTGATCACGGGGACTTGGATCTTTCGGGGATTTCTATAAAAAATAGTGCATGTGATTCAGTGGGTTATGTTGATCATCAAAATAACGGGGCAATATCAAGATCTTATATATAAATACAAGACATTGATTTTATTGAATAATTATTAGAGACTGCTGACCGGGCAGTCTCAATTCTTTCCGAAACGTATGAAAGGAAAAGCAAAATGAATGCTTTTTGTGAAAGGTACCCTATGCCTCTTCGCGAGGAGCTGTACCGATTTCTTTTTGGAAGCATCGAAGATCTCAAGCCAAAAGCGGATAAGTACTTCCTCGCCTGCAGCGGCGGGCTCGACTCTATGGTGCTTATGGACCTTTTTGCTTCATGGGCAAGCGACCACCAGGTCTCCGCTGAGGTTCTTCATGTGAACTACGGACTGAGGGCTGAGGAGTCGGATGGCGACGAGGCCTTTGTCATCGAGCAGGCCAAGTTGCGCGACCTGAAGACGCGCGTTCTCAGAGTCGATAAAGCAACGCATCCTTTGAGCGGCATCCAGGACTGGGCACGTCAGATAAGATATGACTGGTTTGCGACGCTTTGCGATTCCCACAACAAAGTGGTTTTAGCGCATCACGAAGATGATCAAGTTGAGACGATTCTCATGCGCATTGTGAGAGGATCGGGATTGTCTGCATTGCAGGGCATGAAGTGTATACAAGGCGTCTACTGGCGCCCCTTGCTTGGGTTGTCCCGGACATATATTCAAGAAATTGCCCAAAGAGAAAAAATCCCCCACCGAGAGGACAGTTCCAATGCTAAACTCGACTATAGTCGGAATCGCATAAGGAAATTGATTCTCCCCAATTTGGAGGAAATGTTTCCAGGTACCGGACGGAATCTGAAGGAGTTAGCCGAAGCGGGTCAGCAATGGGCACAATTCCACGACAGGATTCTTGATGATCTGGATGAGCCCACTGATGCAGTCGCCTGGCAAAACCTTGGATTTTATCCGGCTTCGCAGTGGATTCTGAATCGAATGCGAAGAGAGAACTGGGCGAAGGAAATGAGTCGTTCGTGGCTGGAGACTGTCTACCGAGGTTTGATAGAAGGGGCGAACACTGTTGTTCAGCTCGACCCTGAACATCAGGTCAGACTCAGGCAAGGCATGTTAACACTCGAAAGGGTCGTTCTCCCCTCGTCACCCCGCTGGCAACAATTTGCGAAGGAATTGAAGCAGGTTGGGTTAGCAGCTCTCTTGAGCGAGGACTCTCGGCTTGAATCGGTGTTAGAGCTTGATGCAAGTTCAGAAATGCAGGATAATAAAGGCATATTCTCCAAGAATGTCCGTCCTCCCAAACGCAGTCTCTGAATTGCAAAAATAGTCTTCGATTTGAGAAAAGAGGAGCCAAATTTACCAGTAATGTATTGTTTTTGACGTTATGGTTTTTAGTTCCATTTTAACAATCAGCATGCAAAAACAGGTACAATACTGGATCATCAGTACAATACTTGTGCAGATGCTGTGTTGATGATTCTTATCGAGGAGAGCCAGATCTATGTCGAAGGTTAAAAAGCCGAACCAGCAGATGAAGTTCACGCTCGTTATTGCTGGTTTGCTCCTTCTGTTTATCATGTTCAATATGATGACGCCCCATCGTGAAGAGGATAAAACCCTCAATTATTCCGATGTGGTAGCTGCAGTCGACGCCAACGAAGTGAACCAGATTACGTTTCGCGGCTCCAACGAAATCGTTGTGGCCAAGAAAGACGGCGGCATTTTTCATGCCGTCGGACCGCAAAACCCCACTCAGCTCATGACGAAGCTGGACGACAAAAAAGTCCCGACCAAGTTTGAGAACTCGGCGGATGGTGAAGGCGGCAGCAGTTGGAAGACCTTCGCGGTCCAATTGCTCCCTATCTTTATCATCGTCCTCTTTCTCTTCTTCCTCATGCGCCAACTCCAGGTCGGTGGCGGCAAAGCCATGTCGTTTGGGAAGAGCCGTGCGAAGCTGCTCAACGAGAATCAGATTAAAATGACTTTCGATGACGTGGCCGGCATTGAAGAAGCCAAAGGCGAGCTTGAAGAGATCGTCGACTTCCTCAAAGACCCGAAAAAATTCACCCGTCTTGGTGGTAAAATTCCTAAGGGCGTTTTGCTCGTGGGACCTCCTGGTACCGGTAAAACGATCCTCGCCAAAGCCATTGCCGGCGAAGCAGGTGTTCCCTTCTTCTCCATCTCGGGTTCGGACTTCGTAGAGATGTTCGTCGGTGTTGGTGCAAGCCGTGTTCGCGACCTTTTTGAGCAAGCGAAGAAACAGGCGCCTTGTATCATCTTCATCGATGAGATCGACGCTGTCGGTCGTCAACGTGGTGCTGGTATGGGCGGTGGACATGACGAGCGCGAACAAACGCTGAACCAACTCCTCGTAGAGATGGATGGTTTTGAGACCAACGAAGGCGTTATCCTGATCGCAGCCACCAACCGTGCTGACGTTCTCGATCCCGCTCTCCTTCGCCCAGGTCGTTTCGACCGTCGTGTGTACGTACCAAAACCGGATGTTCGCGGTCGCCGCGGCATTCTCAAGGTCCACACCCGCAAAACACCTATGGCTGGCGATGTCGATCTCGATATCCTTGCCCAAGGAACTTCGGGCTTCTCGGGTGCTGACCTCGCAAACCTTGTCAATGAAGCGGCTCTACTTGCAGCTCGTAATGATGCCAAGATCATCAACATGACGCATTTTGAATCGGCCAAAGACAAAGTCATGATGGGTCCGGAACGTAAAAGCATGATCATTGGCGAAGCCGAGAAACGCAATACTGCGTATCACGAGGCAGGCCACTGTATCGTCGCGAAGATGATTCCCGGGACCGACCCTGTGCACAAGATCACGATCATCCCTCGTGGACATGCTTTGGGCGTGACGATCCTTCTGCCAACAGAAGATCGTCTCTCGATGTCCAAAGAATACGCGAAGGGCATCATTGCTTACGCCATGGGCGGACGCGCGGCTGAAGAAGTCATCTTCAACCTCCGAACGACCGGTGCCGGCAACGATATCCAAAAGGCGACAGACATTGCTCGCAAGATGGTTACAGCCTGGGGTATGAGCGCTAAGCTTGGACCGGTCGCCTGGGGTGCTCCGGATCACGAAGTCTTCATGGGCCGTGAGTTTGGCAGCAAAGAGACCTTCTCTGAAAAAATCCTTGAGCAGATCGATAACGAAGTCCGTGACCTGGTGACCGAAGGCTATGACCTTGCCGTGAAGATTCTTCGCGAAAAACGCGCTGAACTCGACGCCATGTCTGATGCACTCCTCATCCGTGAAACTCTTGAGGCCAAGGAAATTGACGCCATTCTCCGTGGAGAAGCGTTGATCACTCAAGACGAAAGAGACAAATATAAAGACCGCCTCGAGCGCGAAAAAGAAGCTCGTCGCCTTGTTACCAAACCAGTAAGAGCTGCGGAAACCAATGCCCTCGGCATCGATCCCGTCCTCGCTGGGACCTGAGGCCAGACTTGTGTCAGAGTCATCCGCTCTCATCATGGGAATAGTAAATGTGACCCCCGACTCCTTTTCGGACGGGGGTCGTTTTTTCACGTCGGACCTCGCATTGGGCCGCATCGAGAAGCTCTTGCAAGACGGCGCCGACATCATCGATATCGGCGCTGAGTCGACCAGGCCGGATGCTGCCCCTGTTCCCCTCGAAGAGGAATGGCGCCGTTTGAAGCCTGTTCTTGCAGTGCTTGACCAACAATCGCTGCGCATCAGCGTCGATACTTATAAACCCGAAATTATGCGACGCTTGCTCGATCACAGGGTCGAGATCATCAATGACGTTCAAGGGGCTGGGCAGGTCGACGATGCCTTCCTAAGCCAATGGGCAAAGCTCGGGCGCTGCTATCTTCCCATGCATATGCATCGGGACCCCAAGTCCATGCAGACCAAGCCTTTGAGTCTGGAAGAATGCAAACCCATCATTCAAAACTTCTACGAGGCGACCCAGGCGCGCCTTCTGCGCTTAGGCTTTCCCCGGGATAAAATATGGCTGGATCCTGGAATCGGCTTTGGCAAAAACGATCAGGCTAATCTATATTTAATACGGGATGCTCTGCAGAGAGCTGCTGAAACGCCAATAGCACTGGGGATTTCAAGAAAATCCTTCATCGGACGTCTCCTTGATATAGAGTCTCCCGAGGAACGGGATGCTCCCTCCAAAATGCTTGAGCTCGCGTTTCTCTTTGCAGGCGTCAAAGCTGTGCGCACCCATAATGTAAGACACTTGCGCCGCCTTAAAGATATGATCACACCTTAGTCCGCGTGGGATGCATTATGTCCGAGCTTTACCACAAGATTGGTTACTGGGCCCTGGTCGACATAGGCATCATTGCGATCATTATCTATCAGCTCCTGCTGTTGATTCGCGGCACCCGGGCGATGCAGATGGTCCTTGGGATCCTGATGACCGTGGGTTTCGCCTTCTTCATCTCGCAGATCTATCCCTTGACCACACTCAAGTGGTTGATGGACAAGTTCTACTCATCCATCATCATCATTATCGTCATCCTCTTTCAGGAAGACATTCGGCGCATGCTCAGCCGTATGGGAAAAAAGACAGTTTTTCCCACTCAGGAACAGGTCTCATCCAAGCAGATGCTCGACGAAATCGCCCGTGCCTGTGCCGCCCTGTCCTCCAAAAAGATCGGTGCCCTCATTATCCTCGAAAGAAACATCCTGCTGACTCGCTATGTCGATGTTGGGGTTCTTATCGATGCCAAGGTCAGCAAGGAATTGCTGCTCGCGATTTTCCATCCGACGGCGCCTATTCACGACGGCGCCATCGTCATTCAGCAGGGTCGAATCGCGGCCGCGGGCTGCTTTCTACCCCTCACCCGTGATGAGGATGTGGACCCCAACTTCGGAACCCGTCACCGCGCGGCGATCGGGATCAGCGAAGAGACCGATGCCATTTCCGTCGTTGTCTCCGAAGAAACGTCTTCGATCTCTATCGCAGTGGATGGCATCGTCGTGCGCAAAAACGATGCGAAGGATCTTCGCAAATCTTTGACGCAGCTCCTCGCGACTGAAAACAACGACCTCGGCGATACCATCATCGGCAACGTGAAGAAGACATCATGGGTCGACCGAATATTCTTCCGATCGAAAGGAGAATGAGCATGCGCCCCTTACTCCGGAGCATAATGAATCTCCTCTTCAATAATTTTGGTTACAAGCTGCTCGCGATTCTCCTCGCTGTTGTCGTTTGGGCGATCATTCAGGGCGAACAGATTCAGGAAGTGAATCGCGAAATTCTGGTCGAGATCCATGTCGCTCCCGAGTACGGTGTGCGCGGCGACCTTCTGCGCATCAAAGCCGCCACGATTCGTGGGCCTCAAGCCTGGCTCCTGGAAGTTCCGAAACGTCTGACGGCTGAGGTCTTCGTCCCGGCCGGCAAAATCGGCGAGCACCGTGTTCGCCTCAGCAAAGACGATGTGAAGAACCTCAATGAACGCCTTGAACTCATCATTTACGAGCCCAATCTCGTACTCTATGTCGACAAGTTGATGGAGCGTTCCGTGCCCATCAAAGAAACGCTTCATGGAGCTCCGGCCGAAGGTTTTACAGTGGAACGCGTGACGATAGAGCCGAAAAACGTAGTCGTTAAGGGTATTCGGAAAGACGTGATGGATCTTCGCACGATTTATACCGAGCCTGTCGATGTCACGAATCTACAGCAAAGCAAAATGCAGGATGTTCGCCTGATTTCGCCCGGTTTGGGGTCCGACGCCCTCTCGATCGAGTCAGCGAAGGTGCAGCTTCAAGTCGGCAACAGCAAGATCAACAAGCGCTTCTCCAACATTCCGGTGGAAGTTATAGGTGCTCAACGGCGCACTAAGATCACACCCCAATTCGTTTCCATCCTGGTCCAAGGGGTGCCAAACGTTCTCAATAATTTGCAGCGTTCTGACTTTAAAGCCTTTATCGAAGTGCGGAGCCTCGGTCCAGGACGTTACGAAGAGGACATTAAGGTCAAAATTCCTGCAGAAACCGTCTTAATTGAGACTTTCCCCGAGAAGGGCAACGTCACGATTCTAGGTGACTAGACCCCTCAGAAGCCCGGTGAAAAGCCTTTTGCCGCCTCAGGAATTGCGCTAGTCTAGGAACTCTCAAGCATCTTAGACTCGAGTTTCCTTAGGTAAAGGGGTTAGTGAGTGGGTAAATATTTTGGCACTGATGGTATCCGTGGGAAAGCGAACGTAGCGCCCATGTCTCCTGATTTTGTCCTTCGCCTTGGCCAGGCTATTGGTCTCCATTTTCGCAATGCCTACCCGCATCCCAAAATTCTGATCGGCAAAGACACCCGCCGTAGCGGTTATATGCTCGAACAGGCGCTGTCGGCAGGTATCTGCAGCGTCGGCGTCAACGTTCAGTTCCTCGGCCCTTTGCCGACGCCTGGCATCGCCTACCTTACGCGCGGCATGCGCGCCTGTGCGGGTATCGTGATCTCAGCCTCACACAATCCCTTCGACGACAACGGCATTAAAATATTCTCCGACAATGGTTTTAAGCTACCCGATGAAATCGAGACGAAGCTTGAAAACATGGTTGATGACAACGATCTTCAGAACGATCTGCCCGTCGGCATGGATATCGGGAGCGCCAAGCGCATCGATGATGCTGTTGGTCAGTACGCGGTGTTCCTGAAAGAACAATTTCCCAAATACCTCACACTGGATGGTCTTCGCATCGTCGTCGATTGTGCGAATGGCGCTGCGTATAAAGTGGCCCCTAAAGTCTTTGAAGAGCTGGGTGCCGAACTTTTTGTTTTGGGCAACCAACCCGACGGTAAAAATATTAACTACCGTTGCGGGGCGCTTCATCCGCAAAACCTGATTGAGAAAGTCAGGCTGTATAAAGCTGACATCGGCATCGGACTCGATGGTGACGCGGATCGCCTGATCGTTGTCGATAATCAGGGTGAGATAGTGGATGGGGATCAAATACTTGCGATCTGCGCGCAACACATGCACAGCGAGGGCAAGCTTAGGAAGGCAACTGTCGTCTCGACGGTCATGAGCAATATGGGCCTGGAAATTGCGCTGCAGAATATGGGCGTCAAACTGCAAAGAACCAAGGTCGGCGATCGTTATGTCGTCGACGAAATGCGGAAGGGCGGCTATAACCTCGGCGGGGAACAATCAGGCCATTTGGTCTTTGCCGATTGTTCGACGACAGGGGACGGAATCCTGGCGGCGCTTCACCTGCTCGAAGTCATGCTCCTGAAGCAGAAGACTCTGGCAGAACTCAAAAGCTGCATGGAACTTCTACCCCAGGTTCTCAAAAACATTCATGTCCTGCACAAGAAGCCGTTTGAGAATCTACCGGAGGTCCACAAGTTGATAACGGCTGCGGAAGCCAAACTTGGATCGCGCGGACGCGTCCTGGTTCGATACTCCGGAACGGAAAACCTCGCGCGGGTCATGCTTGAAGGCGAGGACCATACGCAGATCGAATCGATGGCAGGCGAAATTATCAATGCTCTGGAAAGAGCTCAGAAACTATAAAGAGGAGCCACGGCATGCGCCTTGGAGTCAATATCGATCATGTGGCGACCGTTCGTAACGCTCGCGGAGAATCTTATCCGAGTCCGGTTCAGGCTGCGGTCATGGCCGAACTCGGGGGTGCGGACAATATCACCTGTCACCTGCGGGAAGATCGACGCCATATCCGCGATGCGGATGTGCGGATGCTCAAAGATACAATTCAGGTTCCCCTAAACTTTGAGATCGCCGCGACCGAAGAGATGGTCGCCTACGCCTGCGACATAGTTCCTTACGCTGTAACGCTCGTGCCTGAGAAACGTCAGGAACTGACGACCGAAGGTGGCTTGGATCTGAACGATGGTGTGCGCAAACTCGAAAGTAACATCAAACGCCTTCGTGATCGTGGCATCATGGTTTCGCTCTTTGTGGAAGGGGATCCCAAAGCCATAGCCATCGCCGCGAAAATTGGCGCTCAGGCCATTGAAATTCATACCGGGCACTGGTGCACCGCGATGCAAAAGCTTCGCACGACCCCTGAAGCCTGGCGTCTCATCAAGGGTCTGCAGGAAGCCGCTCAGGTCGGTCACGACCTCGGTCTTCAAGTTCATGTCGGACACGGCCTCAACTTCGTGAACGCGGTCTGGATGCAACTTCTTCCTCATTGTGAAGAAGCCAATATCGGCCATGCGATGATCGCACGCGCTTTGTTTGTGGGTCTCCCTCAAGCCGTCGCCGAGATGAAGGAACTGATCAACAACCCGGTTCACCGCCCTACCCAAGGAAATGGCTGATGCGCATTCTGGCGAAAAACCTCGTGCTAAGCGAGGCTGATCCGAAACTCCTGGCCTTGCTCAAGGCCGAACTTGAGCCGCTGGCGAGCTACACTCTCTGGCTCTGTGGTGAAATGGGAGCGGGAAAAACGAGTTTGGTTCGGCACTACCTCTATAGTCTCGGCCTTACGGAGAAGACCCCCGTGGTCTCTCCCACCTATACAATTATGAACGAATATCGCATCGACAAGGACTGGTACGCCCACCTTGATCTCTATCGGGCGAGTCAGGGCTTTTCCCTAGATGAACTCGGCATTCACGATGTGCGGCCGTTCAAGGGTATTCTCGTCGAATGGCCCGAGCAGGCGGGCGAGGCGGAGATGCTGCCGCCCACGCACAAGATTTTTATCGAAACAATCAGCATGGATAAACGAAGCTACACCTTCGCTGCCTGCAACTAAGCCGGGAAAGGGCAAACTATGACGATCAGCATGGACTTCCTCAAGGAACTCAACCTTACCAATCAGAGTCTCGGAGTTTGTACAGGTACGCAGTGGTATGGTTCGAAAGCCGTCGGTTCCTACGAATCGTTTTCACCAGTCGATGGCAAAAGCATCGGTTCGGTATATAAAGCGAGTCGCGAAGATTATGAAAAACTGATCGGCATCACCCAAAAAGCTTTTGTGGAATGGCGCAAAGTTCCCGCACCGAAACGTGGTGACTTGGTTCGTCAGATCGGTGACAAACTCCGCGAGAAGAAAACCGCTCTGGGCAAACTCGTCGCTTACGAAATGGGCAAGTCACTGCAGGAAGGTCTCGGCGAAGTCCAGGAGATGATCGATATCTGTGATTTCTCTGTCGGTCTCTCCCGCTCGATGACGGGCTCCACCATGTTCTCGGAACGCCCGAACCACCGTATGTACGAACAGTGGCATCCAGTTGGTCTCGTCGGCATTATCTCGGCCTTTAACTTCCCAGTCGCTGTCTGGTCATGGAACTCGATGATCGCCGCCGTCTGTGGGGATGTTTCGATCTGGAAGCCTTCGGAGAAGACGCCTCTTTCCGCGATCGCCTGTTTTAACATCATGGCCGAAGTCCTCAAGGCCAACAATATTCCTGAAGGTGTCTTCACACTCATCGTTGGCGATATCGCCGCCGTGGGTGAACCGATGGTTGCCGATCGCCGCATTCCTCTAATCTCGGCAACAGGGTCAACGCGCATGGGCAAAAAAGTTGGTGAAGTCGTTGGCGCCCGCTTGGGTCGCTCGCTTCTCGAACTCGGCGGTAACAATGCCATCATCCTCACACCCGACACCGATCTTAAACTGGCAGCGCCCGGTATCGTCTTCGGTGCGGTGGGAACCTGCGGTCAACGCTGTACAACTACGCGTCGTCTGATCGTTCATGAATCGATCTATGAAAACGTGAAAACCATGCTTTTGAAAGCCTTTAGCGGCCTTCGCATCGGCACCCCCCTCGATCAGAACAACCACGTCGGTCCGCTGATTGACAAGGACGCAGTTGCAGCGATGCAACACGCTTTGGAAGTCGCGGCTAAAACCGGCGGCAAACTCCTCACGGGTGGCGAAGTTCTTACGGGTGAGCAATACAGCTCAGGCTGCTATGTGAAACCAGCGATCGTCGAAGCCAAAGCCGATATGGAAATCGTCAAGGAAGAAACCTTCGCACCGATCCTCTATCTCCTTCGCTACTCGGGTGATGTCGAAGCGGCGATCGCGATGCAGAACGATGTGACCCAGGGTCTCAGTTCTTCGATCTTTACGAATAATCTCCGCGAGGCAGAGACCTTCCTTTCCGTCACAGGCTCGGACTGCGGTATCGCCAACGTCAACATCGGTACCTCGGGTGCAGAAATCGGTGGAGCCTTCGGTGGTGAGAAGGATACCGGCGGCGGCCGTGAATCGGGTTCTGATGCCTGGCGCGCTTACATGCGTCGTCAGACCAACACGATCAATTACAGCCGTGAATTGCCCCTCGCTCAAGGCATCAAATTCGATATCTAAATCCTGAGGTGTTTGTGGTTGAGTCTCTCGCAGCTTATCTCCATTACATCCCTTTGGCCGGAGCTGATGGTCGTCTCACGGAATCCCGTGTCGCGACCCTCGTGCTCAACCGTCCGGATGCGGCCAATGCCTTCAGTGGCGACCTTTTGGTTCGTATCACTGAGCTTTTGCAAGAGGTAGCCAAGGATCCAACTGTTCGTATCCTGACCTTGCAAGGGTCGGGACGACACTTTTCCGCTGGGGCGGATCTGCATTGGATGAAGGCGTCGGCCCAACTCAAATTTGAAGGCAACCTTGCGGAAGCCAAAAAGCTGAGTGCGATGTTTGAGAGCCTGGTGGCTTTGAAAATTCCTACGATCGCCATCGTCAAAGGCGCTGTCTTTGGGGGTGCGGTTGGACTTCTTGCGGCTTGCGATTATGCCTTTTCGGACGAGAGTGCCAAAGTCTGTCTGAGTGAAGCCAAGATCGGTCTCATTCCGGCTGTGATCCTGCCCTACCTGCAAAGAAAGATTGCGGCGGCCAACCTGCATCGCATGGTGATGACCTCGCAGATTCTCACGGCCGAACAGTTGCTCAAAATGGGTCTGGTTCAAGAAGTGGCCAATAGCGCGAAGGGGCAACTCGAGGCGCTGGTCCGGGCCGAGATCAATGCTCTTCTTCAAACAAGTCCTGAGGCGCAGTCGGCTTACAAGATCCTTTGGAATAAACTTGAGCTGGGTACTCAGGATGAAGCGGTCACTGCGGATGCGATTGCCAGCATTCGAGCCAGTGAGATGGGTCAGCACGGCCTTCAGTCTTTCTTTCAGAAGCAAACTCCGAGTTGGGTGCTTTCTCTCCCTGAGAAGACTCACGTATTGATTCCTTAGACCTGATCTTAAGGTGCAAAAAAGGCTCCCGACTTCAATGAGTCAGGAGCCTTTCTATTAACCGGCAATCAAGCAAATTTATTCGCCATCTTGTCGAGAATCCCGTTCACAAAGGAAGCGGAGTTTTCGGTAGAATATTTCTTAGCGAGTTCGATCGCTTCGTTGATAATCACCTTCTGCGGCGTAGTTTTCTGCATCAACTCGAGGGTTGAGATGCGGAGGATACAGCGATCCACGACGGGCATGCGCGAGAGATTCCAGTTTTCACTGTTGTCATCGATCGCATCATTGAGTTCCGTCAATTTCTCGAAGACGCCTTCTACCAGCTTTCTGAGGTAGGTGACTTGACGACCTTCCACCTGAAAGTTCTGAACGAAACGATCAAAATGCATTTCCGAGAAGAAAAACATTTTCTCGATTTCGGACTGGTAGAGGAATTGAATGGCCCATTCACGGGATTTCGCATTCGGATGTTGTTGAGTCTGAGTCTCTGTCACGGAAGTTACCTGCCCTTGGATGCAAAATTCTTGAGAGTTTCGATCATTTGGAGTGCTGCATGAGCAGCTTCGCCGCCTTTGTTTCCGTACTTAAGTCCAGCGCGATTGAGGGCTTGCTCGATCGTGTTGACTGTCAGAACGCCGAAGATGACCGGAACACCGGTTTCAACGCTGAGGCTCATGCAAGCGGATGCACAAGGACCTGAAACGTATTCGAAATGGGGCGTCTCACCGCGGATGACCGCCCCGAGACATACGATTGCGGCGTAACGTTTACTACGGGCGCCGTGAGCTGCGGTGACTGGGATTTCGAAAGCGCCCGGAACCCAGATCGTATCGACGATTGATTCTTTGCCGGCTTCTTTGAAAACATTAAGAGCCGATTCCACTAAAGACTTGCCGACAAGATCATTAAACTTGCCAGCAACGATGAGAATGCGCTCTGCCATGATCAGCCCCTGTTCTAAGGATTAGTGCGATTTGTTGATGATATTGGTTTCAATCACTTCCAGACCAAAGCCGGAAAGTCCTTTAAGGATGAGCGGAGAACTGGTGTGAACACGCATCTTTTGGATGCCGAGGGCACGGATGATCTGAGCGCCAATTCCGTGCAAACGAAGATCCTGAGGACGTGCGCTTTGGGCAACTTTGTCCTTGGAAGGCTTCGTGTCGCTCGCGAGTTGTTTCACATCTTCAATCCAGGAGTGCTGGGGTTGGTTGAGGTAGATGAACGCGGCCGGACTGCCTTTGTTGAGCAGATCAAGGCCGGTTTGGAAACGATAGCCAGAACCGTTTTTGCGGTCGCCAAAAGCATCGAGAAGAGCGCTCTGCGTATGCACGCGAACGTCGACGAGCTGGCTCTCAAACGACGAGACACCGGTGATCAGAGCGAGATGCTCGAGTTGATCGACGTTGCTACGAAAAACGACGGCTTCGGCCGGACCGTTCGAAGTCTGGATCGTTTCGCGATGAACTTCTTCAACCATCGACTCATGAAGGAGACGGTACTGAATCAGGTCAGCGATCGCGACGATCGGCATATTGTGCTTGGCCGAGAAGACTTCTAGGTCTGGCATGCGAGCCATGGTGCCATCGTCGTTCATGATCTCGCAGATCACAGCGGCGCCTTTGAAGCCAGCAAATTTTGCGATGTCG
Organism: Oligoflexus sp.; assembly: GCA_014377445.1. GTDB lineage: Bacteria > Bdellovibrionota_B > Oligoflexia > Oligoflexales > Oligoflexaceae > Oligoflexus. The sequence continues at coordinate 34,592 of JACMPP010000086.1, read as the reverse complement.
ACTGAACCTTCGGTGTGACCCGCGCGCTCCAGGACTCCCCCTTTGCGGGCTTTGAGGGGAAAGATGTGGCCTGGGACCACGATGTCATCCGGCGTGCATCCATCGGCGATCGCAACGAGAACCGTGTGGGCACGATCGGCCGCTGAAATGCCGGTCGAAACGCCTTCACGGGCTTCAATGCTAAAGGTAAAAGCAGTTTCCTTCGAAGGGGTGCTTCGTGTGCTGTCGGACATTATGGGGAGTTTGAGGCGATCGATGTATTCAGGATCGAGAGGCAAACAAATGAGTCCGCGCGCTTCCTTAGCCATAAAATTGATATGCTGGGGCGTGACGCAGGCAGCTGCCATGACCAGGTCCCCTTCATTTTCACGGTCTTCATCGTCGACCATGATTACCATTTGATTGTTTTTGATGGCTTCGATCGCGATGCGAACGCGAGCGATAACTTTATCTTGATCAGTCTGCATGGGGGCATCCTTATCTATAACGCAAATGCTGAAGGAAACATGGTTTTCAAAGAACAAGCGGTCAAAATGTCGTGCAACCGCAAAGCCCCTCATACTAGTGCATAGACACTTTTATGTCCATCATGAAGTCCTTAAATCAAAAGTTTATCAAAAGCTGTTCATGGCAATCTGGAAGGGCGTAAGCTGAAAGAAAAATAAAGCAAAGAGTGAAGTTTTTGCGACCGATAAGTTCCGATGTAAGTAGCGCCGGTCAAAGGTTGCAGGGAATGCGCCAAATTTTCTTGGCAAGTGAACACGTACCCTCTGTCGAGTGCTTCTGGTATTTATAAAAGTATGAAATTTTTATTCTTTTTAATTGAGACGCTCAAAATTACTGGTTGCGACTTTGCTGAACGTAAGGGCTGGCAAAGCGTTCTAGGTATTTACCCACAAGATCAACTTCGATATTCAGAGGCCAACCGGCCTTAAGCTCGGAAAAGCTGGTATGGGAAATCGTGACCGGAATAAGCGTCAGTCGGATGCGCGAATATTTATCCATATCTTCGACGGCATTGATCGTCAGACTCACTCCATCCAGTGTGATCGAACCTTTAGGAATGATGTAAGCGGAAAGCACAAGGGGTACTTGAACATACACGTTCCAACCACCGTCTTGAGCTTCAATCGATTCCAAAACACCATAGCCATCGACATGACCAGAGACCATGTGTCCTCCCAATCGATCACCCATGCGAAGCGCGCGCTCGAGGTTGACAATCGAACCCAGGGACAAGCGACCCAGGTTGGTCAGGGCCAATGATTCGAAGGATACGTCAAATTCCATGAATTTCTGATCGAAGGCAGTGACAGTGAGGCAGCAGCCATTGATCGCGATGCTTTCGCCGAGTTGCGTGGCATAAGCTTCCGGTGACGAGAGTTCGACGCGCAGAACCTTAAAGCCGTCTTGTTCACGGATCTCTGCAATGCGTCCAATTCTTTCAACCAAGCCGGTAAACATATGATTAGTATTCCTGTCGTTCAAGAGTGGGGACTGTTGCCACTGCCGTGTCCATTTCGATTTCCATTTCCATTCGCGTCTTTCTCTTTCTCTTTCTCTCGGGTGCCTTTCAGTCCTTTGAGCTCGCGAACAAATTCCTCCGGGTCTTTAAAGTCTTTATAGATCGACGCAAAACGCACATAGGCCACGTGATCGGTCTGTCTCAGGCGCTTCATGATGAGATCGCCGATGCGGCTGGAGGGAATGATTCGATCCCCCTCGGCACGCAACTGAACCTCGATGGAGTTGACCATGACTTCGATCTGATCGATGGAGATCTGGCGTTTGCGACAGGCCATGGAAATGGCCCGCACAATTTTCTCGTGGCTGAAGTCGTCGAAGGTCCCGTCTTTCTTTTTGACCTGGAGCATCAACTCTTCTTCTTTTTCGTAAGTCGTATAGCGATGGTGGCACTTCAGGCAATTACGCCGACGCCGAATGCTACGACCATCCACGCTAACGCGGCTTTCCAGCACTTTGCTATCGATGAAATCGCACTTAGGACACTTCACGACTTACTTTCTCCATTCTGGGTAGAGAGGGAAGGCTTTCGCCATGGCTTGAACGTCTTTACCGACCTGAGCCAGCGCGTCCATATTTTCAACATTTTCGTAGGTTTGCCAGATCCAGCCTGCGATTTTTTGCATTTCAGGAATGCCCATACCGCGACTTGTAATCGCCGGAGTACCGATGCGGATGCCGCTCGTTACGAAGGGACTGCGGGACTCGTTTGGCACCGTGTTTTTGTTCACGGTGATATGAACTTTGCCCAAAGCGTCTTCCATCTGCTTGCCACTCACGGGAGTCTGCGAGAAATCGAGGAGCATCAGGTGATTGTCAGTGCCGCCGGAGACGAGCTTGAAGCCTTTGCTCACCAGGGCTTCGGCGAGGGCTTTGGCGTTGGCGCGCACTTGCTTTTGATATTGTTTGAACTCAGGCTTGAGGGCTTCGAGGAAGCTCACAGCCTTGCTCGCGATCACGTGCTCCAAAGGTCCGCCCTGGATACCTGGGAATACGGATTTGTTGATGTTGATCTTCTCATCGTTCCAAAGAATCAAACCACCGCGCGGACCACGGAGCGTCTTGTGCGTGGTTGTCGTTGTCACGTGAGCGTGGGGCACGGGATTTGAATGTTCACCTGCTGCGACTAGGCCAGCAACGTGGGCCATATCGACGAGGAGGTAGGCGCCCACTTCATCCGCGATCGCGCGGAATTTGGCAAAGTCGATGTCGCGTGTATAAGCGCTGGCACCGGCGATGATCATCTTGGGTTTCACTTCGCGCGCGCGAGCAGCGATGGTCTCGTAATCGAGGCGACCGGTCTCGGTGTTGACGCCGTAAAAATGAGATTCGTAAAGCATGCCCGAGAAATTAACTTTTGAACCGTGCGTGAGGTGGCCACCGTGCGAGAGATCCATGCCTAAGACTTTATCGCCGCCTTGAAGCAGGGTCAGGTAAACGGCTGCGTTGGCCTGAGCGCCGGAATGGGGTTGAACGTTGGCAAACTTCGAGCCAAAGATCTTTTTTGCGCGCTCGATAGCGATCGTCTCGATCTTGTCGACGACTTCACAGCCACCGTAATAGCGTTTGCCGGGCAGGCCTTCGGCATATTTGTTGGTTAGAATGCTGCCCATCGCCGCGATAGTTTCCGCCGATGCGAAGTTTTCGGAAGCGATGAGTTCCAGACCGTTTTGTTGACGATCAAATTCATCTTCGATCAGAGAATAAATTTCGGGATCGTGATTTTGCAACGAAGACCATGGCTTCATGAATCAGCTCCTTATTTCTGCGCGGTACCCTGGGCCAGGACTTTTTCGATAACCGTTATTTGATCGAGTCGATTCTGATGACGGCCACCTTCAAACTCAGTCGTAAGCCAAAGCTTTACGAAGTCCAGAGCGCGATCGTGATTGATTACTCGTTCGCCTAAACAAAGGATATTGGCGTCGTTGTGCAGGCGACACATCTTGGCCGTAAATTCATCCGTTACCAAAGCTGCACGCACACCGGGAAATTTATTCGCTGCGATCGACATGCCGACGCCGCTGCCACAAACGAGAATGCCGCGTTTGAGTTTTCCTTCGGAAACGAGTTTGGATAATTGGGATGCGTAGTCTGGATAATCGACAGAGGCAGAACTATCGAGCGGAACTCCGAGGTCATCGACTTGGAGATTCTGCTCTTTGAGGAATCGGGTGATTTTATCTTTAAGAACTTTGCCGCCGTGATCAGATGCGATGCCGATCTGCTGACTCATAATACCTCGAGCCTGGACAAACGTTTAAAAGAGATGCTGTTGATGATGCTGGGAGGATTGGGAAGGGCTTTAGCTATAAAAGCCCTTATCCGGGAGTCAGCGTCTTCAAAAAAACCCGAGAAGATTAAGCTTCTTTGGCTTTTTTGATGTAGTTGACAGCGTCTTCTACTGTGCGGATGCTTTCAGCTTCTTCATCAGGGATGTCGACGCTAAAAGATTCTTCCATAGCCATGACGAGCTCAACGATGTCGAGAGAATCAGCGCCGAGGTCTTCAATAAATTTAGCTTTGCTGACGACAGCCGCTTCTTCTACGCCTAGCTGATTAACAACGATTTTTTTCAATTGGCTTTCGATGTCGAGAGACATAGTTTCTCCTTCAGTTTGGCATATGAATGCCGATCGTTCATCTAAAGAACCAAAAACAGAGGTATTATGCAAGTTAATAGTGTCCACGGTGAAAGCCATAGCAACCCGGATTTAAGGGACTTTTTGATAGCTTGAGACGCCGAGGGATTACCGCTATCCTAAGCGGCTTGGATTGCTAGGCCTCGATCAGGCGTAGGGGGAATTTTGTCGCAGACTATCGCGTCTTTAATCGTCGTTTCGGACATCCATCTGAGTCATTCTGATGATGAACGGGCGAAAAAATTATTAGCATTTTTGTCCCATATTGAAGTCGGTACGGTCGATACCCTCGTCCTACTTGGCGATATTTTTGATTTCTGCCTGGGATCTCACCCTTACTTTCAGAAGAAGTTTGCACCGATAGTCGACGCTTTGGAAAGAGTGGCAACGAGCGGCACCAAAGTCGTTTTTTTGGAAGGAAACCACGAGTTTGCCCTGAGTGCCCTGCCGTGGACCCATGTGACAGTCGTGTCTCATGGAACCTATCTCATCCCCCTCAGGAATGGTCAGTTCGTGCAGGCGGCCCATGGCGACATGATTTATAGCCATCGCCGCTATAAGGCCTTTCGTTGGCTCGTAAAGGGTTGGTTCGTGCAGGCCGTGGCCCGACTTTTCCCTGGCACTTTCCTCGATCACCTTACCCGGAAAACCTCGGAGGTTTCGCGTTCCGCTGACGAATATAGACCGATTTATCATGACAAGATCTTAGCGGCAGTCGATGCATGGATGGAAGGTCCGGGGCGAACGGCTCAGTATGGAATCTTCGGGCATTTTCATGTGCCTTACGCCGAGCCGCGACGCGACCTGAAGGAAGGCGCTGTCCTCAGCGTCGATTCCTGGGACAAGCCGAATGCTCTGGTCTTTAAAGATGATGGGATTTATCGCTGCTGGCTGGAAGGCGAGGGTAAAGGAGTGGAGCGCTGGGAAGCGGTAGCGCCCCTGGTGCGCCCGGACCTGAAACGTCCGAGCTATCCCGATATCAGAGCTTGACGCGGGCGAGGAGGCCGAAGCGGAAACTATTCTTGGCGAGACTGCCCGTGGACACGTCCCAGCTAACCTGACGAAGGGCTACGAGGCCACCCCATTCCCATTGCTCGGTCTTCAATTTCTGAAGAACCTGAGCCTCCACGTCGAGTCCCATACCGCTGCCGAGAGACTGGGTCTTGCCCTTGATTCCAGTCGAACCGAAGTTGAAAGGCAGGAGTTTCGCGCTCACGTCATAACCATAGGTCTGCACGAGATCGGCGATGTGGTAGTTGCCCTGCGCGTGCACCACGGGCGCGAGGTGGATCCCATCCATGCCGCCGAAGGATTCTTTGGAAGTACCGATCGTCTCAACTTCGGCGCGGCCCCCGATGAGCAGTCGGTCGAGGCTGGGGATCATCGTATTCAGAGACGCGATTTTGTAGAGGAATTCTCCGGCCAGAGCCATTCCAAAGTAACTGCCTTTTTTGGTCTCTCCCGAAGTGATGTAGGCATCGAAGAAGGACGTCGAGCTACTGTCGATGTCATGCTCAGCGTAAGCGCCCACGCGATTGATCAGGGTCGAGGGCATTTTGCTGGAGGCCTTGGCTGGTCCCGAGTAGTTCCAATTGTCGTTTTCGATAGAGAAGCGTGTATTGGTCAGTGGGATGGCGAGCGAACTTGAGCCGGTTTCCTGATCGGCACTTTCCTCTGGAGAGGCGGCCATCTGAGCACGAGCGGCTGGATGCATCGGTTCCTGATCGACTTCGGTTGGCTCAACATCTTTCCCCGCCTGAGCGCCGACTGGGCCCTTTACAGGAGGCAAAGGAGCGGTTTTGCGAGTTGTGAGTTTTTGGCCCGGAGCCGTCACGATAGGGCTGCTCGGTTCGGCGGTGACAAAGGACTCTTCGGCCGCTGGTTTCGAACGGAAGTTCCTCCGTGAGGCGATGTTTTCAACGCGGGCCCCGCTACCGATCTTGATGGCATTTTCGCTGTTCAGTGATGTGATGAGTGCGATCGAGGATTGGGATTTGCTTTCAACGATCTTGGCCTTGCCGAGGGGTTTCTTCTCAAACTCAAGCCAGGTGCCGTCGACGGGATGTTGGCTTTTGATGGCAAAGTCAGCAAACTCCAAACTGTCACCTTCGAGGACGTTCTGGTCTTTGCCGGAGCTGAGTGTGATGTAACGACCTTGAAGGGACGTGACAAAGACGTCGATCGGGTAGCGGTTCAGAACGCGGAAGGAGAGATCGCGAATTTTGTTCGTCAGGTCTTCTTCATTCGCGGCCGTAACCCAGGCGATCGGCAGCCGATCGGTTTCACTCACGTAGTTTTCGAGTTCAGGAGAGAGAAGTCGTGCGGTAAAGATCACAATATCGCCCTGCTCGGTGACGTTGAGATTGAGAAAGGCGTCGAGCTCATACTCTTCTTCGAGCTTTTTACGGCCCTCGGTGTTCGACCAGTTGTCGGCGACGATACTGTCGTTGAGGAAGGTATAGCGTTTGGATTCACGAACGACCTTGACGAAGATCTCTTCGATCGAGGATTTTTTGCGGCTGACGGAGGGGCTGGAGTCTCCCTGCCAGTAGACAGGGAGGATACCCGCGTATTTGATGGAAGGAACCGCTTTGAGATCCGCTGCCTCCGCTTGTCCCACCACATTCCAAAAGATAAGAAGCGTTGTGAGCAGGCGAAGGAGTAATTTCATCTAGAGTTTCTCCACAGAATGAGTCGAACCATCGAAGGAAACACGACGTTTTCCTTCTTCGATTATTGTGTCGATATGTACCGGTCGGCGCCAGACTTTAAAGAGATTGCGCAAACATTCGACAGTGAATTCATGTTTGAGATCAGTGCCTTCGTGCTTGTGCTCGAGTAGCAGTTCATTGCGGTTCTTAAAATTACCGTCTTTTACGACAATGATCGGCTGCCCGAAGTTCGTCAGTTGGTTCAGCATCTGGGCCTTGACCTTGCCAAAGTCCCTATCGCTGATCACATACCGATTGTTGCGGCGATCATAGTCATAAATGAAAAGCTTATGCTCATGACAGAAATCTTCATCGAGATAAGCATCAAGAAAGGTAATATCGTTATGAATGCGACGTATTTCAAATAGCTTTTGATTGCCCAACCCTGCCTGTGTATCCCAAGCTGCCCGTTTTTTGGGATCTTCACAATTTACATAGTCCAGTCCGAATTGTCCCTTGTCCCACCTGCGTTTGGTGTGGCGCAACAGCTCGAGTCCAAGCTTGTAAGGGTTTAGCTGTCCTGGTGCCGAGGCAACGACGCCAGAGTGCTGATCGCAGTAATCAACAATTTCAGAATCGTTCAAGGGATGAAGTTCCGTCATCATTTGGGAGTGCCAGTAGGTGGCCCAGCCTTCATTGAGGATCTTGGTTTGACCTTGAGGAGCGAAATAGTAGGACTCATCCCTTATTATACCAAGAACTCGCCTCTGCCAGCTATTGAGGGGCGCATTCTCCATGAGGAACTTCAGGACATCCCGTTGAGGTTCTTCAGGAAAATTCTTCTTTTTTTTCTGCTGATCCTCTTGTTTCTTGGTCTGGGACTCGATGAAATCCTTCGGGTTGATGTAGGAATCCATGTATTTCTTGGATTGAAGCTTATTGACCGGATCGGGACGATAGACCTCCTCCTCCTCTTCCTTGATACCCTGGCTGTTCTTGGTCGGCTGGTTGAAGGGTGCGTAGATATCGATCAAATTCTCAAGCGAGAGACAGACGTCCAGGAAATCCTCGACTTCGTCATGACCGACGTCTTCGATGAAGCGACGAATGGTCGAACCGTGGTTGGCCATCTGATCAAGCATTTTCCTATTGGTTTTTGAAAACCAGTAGTTATTTTTAAAGAAGTCGCAGTGACCGTAAACGTGAGCGATGACTGTCTTCTGGCTGACCATACTGTTGGCGCGCAGAAGGTAGGCATAACAGGGATCATTGTTGATAACCATTTCGTAGATGACCGAGAGGCCGTAGGTATAACTCTTCGAAAGGCGTTCGTAGTCCATGCCGAAACGCCAGTGAGGGTAACGGGTCGGGAAACCACCGTAGGCCGCGATTTCATTGAGTTGTTTGTAGTCGATAAGTTCGAAGATCGTATCGAAATAGTCGAGGCCGACTTCTCGGGCCTTTTTGCCGATACTCAAGGCGATTTCTCGCAGTTCGGGAGTCAATTGAGTATTGAAATTCATAGGTTATTTCCCCTTCCCTAGGAAGACTTTTAGGGCGTCCATGATCGATTCTCTGTCTTTGATCTGGCAGGTCGTGATCTGTTCGTTGCCTTCTCCAAAGTGCTTATGAAGATCCCTCAGGAATTGACCGGAACCATAACGCGACTCGACTTGGCCATAAGCAAAGAGATTGGAGATGGGAAGAAGGTTCGTCTCAATGATCTTCATACAGTCGGCCGTGTCGTTGCCCGACCAGTTATCACCATCCGAGAAGTGAAAAAGGTAGATGTTCCACTCGCTGGGGTTGAAGTGGTCTTCGATCATTTTCAGGGCCAGCTTGTAGGCCGAGCTGATAAGCGTTCCGCCTGATTCCTTCGTTTTGTAGAAGGTATCCGAATCGACTTCACGGGCTGTTGCGTCATGGATGATGTAACGACGTTCCAGCCCCTTGTACTGCGTACTGAGCCAGGTATCGAGCCAGAATGCTGTCAGACGGACGATCTCTTTTTGCTCGTCGCCCATCGAACCGGATACATCCATCATGTAGAGAATCACGGCGTTGGCCGTCTTCTCATGGGTGATGCGATAGGAGCGGAAACGTCGATCCTCCTTCACCGGGATGATGATCGGATTTTCTGGATTGTAATCGCCGCTGGAAATACTGCGGCGCAGCGCTTCCTTATAAGTACGTTTGAAGTGTCGAAGCGATTCAGGCCCTTGGCGCTGAATGCCTGAGTACTTATATTTTTTGTCTTCAATGTTCTCTTTGCCCTTGGGCTCGATGTTCGGAAGCTCGAGCTCTTCGCTGAGGATGGCTGCGAGTTCTTCGAGCGATACATCGACTTCGAGGGTATGTTCACCGGCTTGATCGCCCGCTTCGCCTTCGCCCGGCTTCGGTTGGCCTTGGCCCACTTCCTCGCCGACCTCCCCTTCGCCCTGGCCCACGCCACCCTTTTCTCCGTTGCCAAAGCTGAAGTGAGGGATGTCGATGCGGGGGAGGGGAATAGTGACTCGTTTATTGCCCTGACGACCGACAAGGTCACCGCTGGAAATAAAACGTCTGAGTTCTTTTTTGATTTTACCGCGGACAATTTTGCGGAATCGGTTCAGATCTGAATCCATTGGATTCCCCCATTGGCGCTTATTAGCTGCGCGTTATCTGCCAGATAACTCATGTAGCTTGGGGGCATAGAGGGTGGGAGATCCGAGGAAGGCAGCATTCCCGGGATACCACACCCTAGAGGCGGGGGGTGAAGATGAATCACCCCCCAGGCTGCCCAAGATTATTTCTTGTCTTTTTTCATAACGTCACCGCGGGCAAAGACGCTGGCTACAAAGCCCAGGGCATCGTTGGCGCAGATTTCACAGTAGCCGTAGTTTTTGATCAGACGGTTTTTGACGACGTCGATCTTTGCTTGAGCTTCTTTATCAACCACGCTGGACACGAGACTGGTGAGCTTGATCGTATCTTTTTGGTCTTCGAAGAGTTTGAGTTCCAAGGCCTTGTGGAGACGTTCGTTCATACGGAAATCAAAGACTTTTCCATCGAGAGCCAAGGCGCCGATGTAGTTCATGATTTCACGGCGGAAGTCATCTTTGCGAGACTCAGGAATGTCGATCTTCTCTTCGATCGAACGCATCAGGCGCTCTTCCGGCTCTTCGGTCTCACCCGTGTAGGGGTTTTTGACTTTTTCCTTCTGAGTGTAGGCCTTGACATTGTCGATGTAGTTGCCGCAGAGCTTCTCGATAGCGCTGTCGTCAGCCGAGATCGCACGTTGCACTTCGTGTTTGACGATATCTTCGTATTCCATCTTCACGATGCTGAGGAGCTCGCGATAGCGTTTACGAATCTCTTCGTCGCGGATCAACGAGTGGTTCTTCAGACCCGAATCCATTTCATTCAGGAGAATGAATGGGTTCAAACATCCTGTGCCTCGGTCGGTCACGAGGGAGTTCGAGATCTTGTCCTGAATGTAACGAGGGCTGATACCTTCTAGACCTTCACGGACGGTCTCCTTACGAAGTTCCTTCACGTTGTCTTCGGTGAAGCCTGGGATCGACTTCCCATTATAGAGCTTGAGCTTCTGAATGATCGTGAGGTTGGCCTTCTTCGGCTCCTCAAGACGGGTCAGGATCGCCCACATGGATGCCATCTCAAGGGTATGAGGGGCAATGTGAATGTGAGGAACGGTGCTCGAGTTGAAGTCTTTCTTGTAGATCTCAACTTCTTTATCGAGGCGCGTAATGTAGGGGATATCGATCTTCACCGTACGGTCACGGAGCGCTTCCATGAATTCGTTGCTCTGGAGCTTACGGAATTCCGGCTCGTTGGTGTGACCGATGATGACCTCATCGATATCGCACTGGGCGAATTTCTTAGGCTTGATCTTATGTTCCTGGCTCGCGGTCAGTAGATCGTAGAGAAAGGCCACGTCGAGTTTCAGGACTTCGACGAATTCAATGATACCGCGGTTGGCGATGTTGAACTCACCGTCGAAGTTGAAGGCACGAGGGTCCGAGTCAGAACCGTATTGAGCGATCTTCCGGTAGTTCAAGTCCCCGGTGAGTTCGGTCGAATCCTGGTTCTTCTCATCTTTCGGCTGGAATGTGCCTATACCGATACGGTCTTGCTCAGACAGGATCAGGCGCTTCACTCCGATGTGCTTGGACACGACGGATTCCCAATCGCCTTTATAGTGTTCCATCAGATGGTTGTAGACATAACGACAAGCGGGGCAGAGATCGCCCTCAATATAGACGGCTTCACCGCGGTCGCGATTCTTGTTGAGAAGGTCGAGCACCGACTTGCGACGGTCGCTCGGGATGAGGTGCAAAGGCTCTTCATGCATGGGGCAGGACATGGTGTTGTCCATGCTCAGGATGTCAGCGATGTTCGTCCACTCGTAAGTGTAGAGAGCGCCTGCAGGTGTCGCGGAGTAGGCCTGGAGGCCTTTCTTCAGCATGCGGGCAATCGTCGACTTCGCCGAACCAACCGGTCCGTGAAGGAGAATAACGCGTTTTTCAGGGCCGTACTTCGCTGCACCGGCCTTGAAGACATTCACGAGTTTGTTCAAGTGGATGTCGAGGCCAAAAACCGCGTCTTTACCGTGATCCAAGGGATCATCAAAGAAACGCCAGTGGTACATCTCTTTTTTATATTCGGTGTAAGTCTCATACCCGTAGCTGCTGATCATGTCATAGACACGTTGAAAAGCTGTGCGGGCCACCGCCGGCTGTTCGATCACAAGGTCCAGGTACTGACGGAAATTTCCTGACCAGTGCAATTCCTTGTACTGGTCATTAAATTCATGTTTGGTAACGGCGCTGATTAATTTGCTCGCATCCATGCTAGCCCCTCGCTCGTAGTGTACGAAAACGTTGTCTAAGACTTTATTGAATCGTAGCTGGAAAGACTGACGACTCAAAACTCGATAGGGATAAAGAGAAACAGAAATTCAAAAGCTACCTGGATGTCAGCCTAGTCCGCGGTCCTGACGTTCTAATGCGAGAACTGACCCTGAATAGCCTCGGGATATGAAGGAGTAACGTTCTCTTGGCCCTCCTTGATCAGAATATCTAGGAAGAAACGGCAAGTCAAAAAATGAATTTAGGGGCTTAGCTGTGGGAGAGAACCAGGCTCCTTTGAAAAGCCTGGTCCTGTAGATGCTTTGAAGCGACCAAAGCCGCTGCTGGAAAGGAAAGCGCACATTGAAATTCACGAAAGCATTAAGCGGGCGGCTGTTGAACGTGCGTTTGAGCGTGAAGCTGGGCAAGGAACTCGTTTATAAACGGTTCGATCGCTCCATCCATGACCTCATCCGGGCTGAAGTTCTCAACATCCGTGCGATGGTCTTTCACCAGCTTGTAGGGATGTAGGACGTAGGAGCGAATCTGGCTACCAAAGCTTACATCCGATTTAGTACCCTCAATCACGGCTGCGGCCTTTTTGCGCTCATCGACTTCTTTCTCGTAAAGTTTCGATTTGAGCATCTTCAAACACTGATCCCGGTTCTGATGCTGGGATCTGTGCTGCTGACTCGCAACCACGATGCCGGAGGGCATGTGGGTCATACGCACCGCGGAATCGGTTCGGTTAACGTGCTGTCCACCGGCACCTGAGGCGCGATAGGTGTCGACCTTGATATCGGATTCGTTGAGATCGATATCGATCTCATCGTCGACCATTGCCGAGACGAAGATCGAAGCGAAAGACGTGTGGCGACGGGCGTTGGAATCGTAAGGGCTCACGCGGACCAGACGGTGTACGCCGGATTCGGATTTAAGCAGACCGAAGGCATACATGCCCTTCACTTCGATCGTGGCGCTCTTGATGCCGGCTTCCTCGCCTTCCTGAATATCGTGAATTTCGGTCGTCCAGCCTTTGCGTTCCGCAAAACGAATGTACATGCGGAAGAGCATCGAAGCCCAGTCACAGGACTCGGTTCCGCCAGCGCCGGAGTTGATCGTTACGAGGGCATCGTTGGTATCCAGTTCGCCTGAGAGCAGGGACTGAATTTCCAAAGCCTGAAGCTCTGTCTCAAGACGAATGACCAGCGATTCAGCCTCGACGAGATAGTCGTCTTCGCCTTCTCCCGCGAGTTCGAGAGCGACTTTTAAATCTTCCTGGTTGGCTGTAAGTTGTTTGGCTCGAGTCAAAGCGAGTTCTACAGCGCGTTTGCGTTTGAGGATGGGAGCTGAGAGTGTCGGGTTGGACCAGAAGTCGGCGCGCGCATCTATCTCAGCTTCGATGTCCTGGAGTTCTTGCTCTTTGCGAGGGACGTCAAAGAAACCTCCATACGCGATCGTATTTCACGGATGCTTCTTTGGCGCGGTTTAACAAAACGTCTATTTGCATAAGAGTATTCCTTCTATCCGGATTGTTGACTCGATAAGGAGCAAGACCGTACCATAAGCACAGCCTCTCTGCCAGTTCCTAAGGGCTGAATCAGGGATAGGTCTCATCGACGATTCTCAGGGGGCTCTTCCATGATACTGCTGACCAAATTGAACAATCAGAAAATTCTTGTGAATCTCGAGACGGTCAAGTACATAGAGGCGGTTCCCGATACCCTTATATTCTTCACCAATGGTGAATCAGTCATGGTCAAAGAAAGTCTGGATGTCTTGTCCGAGGCGGTTTTGACCTATCAAGCCACGGTCTTCAGGCGCTCCCAGGAGCCGACCCCAGCTCCTATACCTTAAGTAAAGCTTCGGCTTCTGCCGATACCCCCCATGACCATAAGACAGTTGAGGGGTCTCACGAACTTGAAAGCCTTCTTCATCAAATCGATCTATCTCTTTCTCCTATGTTCCTGGAGCGTAGGAGCCTTTGGTAAAAACCACAAAGCGGTCAAAGAGAAGGACAAACCCAAGTCTGCCCCGCGGAAACCGACGGCGGATGAGATCGTGCGAAATTTCACCTTCATTGGGGATTTCGATATGAAGGATGAAACGCGAAGCAATTCCAAAGAGATCTTCTGGCGTTATCCAACCACGATCCCCATACAGACCTTCGAAATTCAATTGGAACGCAATCCTGAGCGCCTCAAAGAATACTTTCCCGTGACCATGGGCGATGGACGGGCGATTCAACATTTGAATTCCGGACGCGTGAATTTTCTGGAAGGCAAATACGAAGATGCGCGCGCTACCTGGTTGAGCGGTCGGGCCCGTTATGGCAAAACCTATCCCTATCATCGAAGAAATGACTATTTCATCGCTTCGGCCTTTCTCTACAAGGCCTATGACTACTGGCTGGCCCATGGGAAAAAGTATGACCTGCCGGAGCTTCGTCAGGATTTTGTGAACGGCAACGCCTTCCTCTCGGCCGCCTTCAACACGAAAAAAGATATTCCCGATGCCTTGCTCGACAAGGTGGCGCCTGACGCCTACTACAATCAAGCCACTGTTCTCTATAACTACGAACGTTGGGCCGGTGTCGTTGGCGCTGCAACCTCAGGCCTCGATTATTTGCGCAAGACCGGGCGCTTTGAGCACCGTCGCGACTTCCATCGAATGTTGGCCGAGACCTATATAAAGAATCACGATTACCTCGAAGCCGTGCGGGAGATCGATCTCACCCTTCGTCAGGACGTTGATCCCGCCACCTCCGGCTCCCTCTTCGCGCGGGTGGGCGACATCTACTTTGCCCTGAATAACTTCGAACTGGCCGAAGAGGTCTACGACGCCGCAAATAAGTTGGATTCCGAGTATCGTCGGATCAAGCCCACGCAATACGCTCTGCGCGGTGAGTCGCTCTTTTGGATGGGACGCTTCGAGGAATCGCGCAAGAACTTCCAATACGCTCTCCAGGGTATGACGCTGCCGCGATCTCAGGAAGTTCTCGATGAGAATATGCAGGCCCTCGCCTCGCTTCGCATTGCAGACAGCTATCTCGCCGAACACAACAATGAAAAAGCCAAGCTCGCCTACTTCAGCCATGTGCAGGAGTTCCGGGGGCATATCTCCGAGAATTACGCCAAGATTCGCCTTGCCTGTCTGGAACTGCCGTTTTACGAAGGCAATAACATCAAGCATGCGCGCGAACTCCTCGCCGAGATCAAAGATCAATTGGACAAGATACCAACTGTGGCGCAGGAGATCGCCTGGACCTGTGAAACCGCTTCCTATGCTCAGCATGAACGCAACGCGGATATGGTGGAGCGCGTCCGTCGCTTTGCCCAGCTCTATCCTGATTCGGGTCTGCTGCAGACTCTGGTGGATCCGCTCCGGGAGGTTCAATCGACTGCCATTGAGCCGTATTTTGCCAAAAATGATTCCCATGGTGCGGTTTTGTTCTTTGAGAAGACCAGACAAGCCCTCTATCCCAAGGTCTCCGATGAGTTGGCGAAGAAGCTCTTTGCCGCTTATGTCGATATTCATCAGACCGAAAAATCAGAACCCTTCATCAAAGCCTATGAGAGCTCGACGCTCGAAAACCTTGGAAAGTTGAGATTGGCCATAGCCTATGCGGAGCTTGCCGCCTCAAAACCGGCCAAGCAAAGAGGCGACTGGCTGAAGAAGCTCAAAGGGATCAACGATGGTTTTATCCGTGACGGCGTCTTCTTTGAAAAGCAGGCTTCCATCAACCTAGCCATCGATCGCATCATGGATACAGCTGGGCGGGACGTCTTCTTTCCCTGGGTCTTGAAGCAAGCCCTGCGCTGGACTGAAGATGATATTTCAGTCGGCTGCGATATGGTCTATCCCCTTTTGCAAAGCCTCTCGGATAAAAAGAATGTTCCCGACGAGGTTTTGTTGAGCGCCGATGGCTTTGTTGATCGCTATCTCAAAGATCTTTTGCGTTTTGAAACCGATTGCGCCTATGCCCTTATGGAATACGAGGCCAATCATTCCCGACTGAAAAAATCCGAGTTGGTTGAGAAATATCTTAAACGCGATTATCTGCCGATGGATGCGGCCACAGTTCCTATCTATTGGAATCTGGCTGAGCAGGCGCAGAAAGAGGGAAGCGTAGAAGCCGCCCGCAAGATATGGACTCTCCTCGTGGCCAAAGCCGATCCGAAGATGGCTGAAGTTCGTTTTGCCAAGGCTCGCCTCGACGGTCGGCAGACGGAACTGGAAGGTCTTTGGAAAAAATGATTGTTCGGTAAAAGTCCTGCAATCCCTCAGTGGTTTCGCCTCACTCCCTCCATTCGCAAAGCTTCCATATTCTAAAAAAATCAAGACTTAGGCTCGAACGCCGAAGAGCTATACATCAGAGACCCTTTGTTGAGGCCCATGCGCATGAAGCTCTTAAGAGATCCAATTTTTATCGCAAGTATGGCACTCGTCCCAGCTGCTGTCATCGGCTTTGCGCCGTTGATTGAATACAAGGCCTTCGTATTGCCCACACTTGCCATTATCATGTGGGGCTGCATGCTCCTTCAAGTCTGGCTGTCCGAAGGCAGCAGCGATGCAGTGATTCCTACGATGCGGGCCCCAAGCCAAAAGAAAATTGACAAGCTTGCCGAGCAGAAGTTTCTGCTCCTCAAGAGCAAGATGGATAAGGACTTTGCTTTGGAGCGCGAAGCTCTGATAAGCGAGAAGGACCTTCTGGATCATTCGCGCCGCGAAATGGACTCGGATCTCAAGGCCCGTAGTCTGGAGTTGGTGCAGACCCGCGCGAGCTTCAACAGCCTCAAAATTGAACTCGACAGTCTTAAATCAAAGATGTCGGTACCGCGAGCGGACTTTCATCAAGCCGATCGCCTGCGTGAAGTCGAGTCACTCCTGTCAGCTCGTGACGAGCATATGGCGAGCCAGGAAAAACTGCTTCGCAATATCCTCGGGCTCATTCCTCAAATTCAAAAGCAGATGGCGACCGTCATCAACCATACCGAAACGTCTGCGATTGAAATCGGCGACAAGGTTCGGTTTATCTATGAAAAGGCCCAGGGCAACCTCCTCGAGTCGAACGAGATCAATAAGCAGTTCTCCGGCGGAGCCGCCGAGGGCGACGACAAGCTCTCCTTATCCGGTGTAATCACAGTCGCTCTGAAGCTTCTTCAGGACATGACGGAGATGCTCGACGAGAACAGCAAATTGAACTTCCACTATTCCCAGTCCATCCAGACCATTCTTGAGAATACAGCGACGATCAATAAGATTACTGAAGACATTCAATACATCTCGGATCAAACCAACCTCCTGGCTTTGAACGCAGCGATTGAGGCGGCCCGAGCGGGTGAGCATGGTCGTGGTTTCAGCGTCGTTGCGGAGGAAGTTCGCAAACTCTCGGATCGTACCAACCAGGCGTCGAACGACATTACCCAAATCGTTGGCAAGGTTAACGATTCGGTAGGAGCGATTTCGAAATCACTCAATGAAAACCGAGTCAAGACTGAGAACAAGAAAGACAGCGTGGATCGGGCGGTCAAAAGCCTGCTCACGACCGCGAAAGAGTCGACGGAGGTCTTCTCCAAACTCGTGGATTCCTCGGTGGTCAGTTCGAAATCTGTCGCCCACAACATCGATCACATTATTTTGAGCCTACAGTTCCAGGATATTACGAAGCAGGAGATTGAAGCCGCCGTCATCCCTATCCGTCAGATCTCGAATCTGGCGGAAGAGATGGTGTCCAAACTCTCCGGAGCCCGTAGCGATACCTACGGTCGCATCGCAGTGGGCCAAAGCTCCTTCCCAAGCGATGCGGGTTCATCCGCTTCGCACTCCACACGCGTGGAGCTGAAGGCGGTAGAAACCCCAAAAGCGGCAGCGCCGATCTCTGCTGCGGCACAGATGGCGAAACCAAGTGAAGTCTTTATTTTTGATACGCCCGATCAAATGGCTAAGGATAGCGGCAAGAACAAGGAAGCTGAACCAGCGGAAAGCACCGACAAGAGTGCCGAACGCGGCGACGTGATTCTCTTCTAAGACGCGCTGCGCATTTCTTCGCGAGGACGAAGCAGGGCAAGCTGCCCAGGCAAATCATTTGAGAAAAGGGTCGCAAGGCCCTTTTTCATTTCCAGCTCGGAATTAAGACAGAGCATGAAGATTTGGTGCGCAATCGTTTCACCAAAGATGCGGCTGATGAGGTAATTGGAATCCCTGTCCCGACCTTCCAGACTCTGAGTGGGCTTAAAGACCTCTTGAAAACCATCCTGGTAAAAATCACGAACCTGACGATAGGCTTCTCGGTATTTGCGTGATTCACCGGACAGTCTTTTGCGCTGAAGCTGCTTAAGATCAGCTTCAACTTGAATCAAGGTCGCCGTCGCGCGGCGTGGATTCATGATCAGGCCCGTCAGGGTCCCGCAGATTTGATATTGGACGCGTTGCGCAAAGCTCCCCTGTTTGGAGAGCTGCTTATTCATGCAGTCCATGAGGATGAAACCAGCGACTTCCAAAAGATGCGTCATGGAAAACTCGAGGAGGAGAATAGCTTTGGCACGCGGCAGATAGCAGAAGCCGTCCTGATAGAGCTTGCGTTCGGCAGTGGCATAATTCTGTCTGGAGATGCCGAATTTTCTGCGGATGTAGCTTAACGTCGTTCGATCCGGTTTGAGATAGATGTCGAATGACATATCACTCGAACTGATGCCCAGTTGCAGAAACTCATTCACCGACTTGAGGATGAAGAGAAGTTGATACTCAAAATCATATTCCTGCACGGTATAGGCATCGATCTCGCCGCCGTAGAAGCTTTCTTCCGAGACGCCATGGAGCTCTTCCCACATAGCCAGCGATTGCCACTTCAGCCAGGGTGAAGTGTTCAGAATACAGAAGAAGTCGGCATTGAGTTCCAATGCTTCAAAACTCGCCATGTGCTGATCGAGAGAGGGAATCGAATAGTCGTCGATGTTATTGACGACGCGAACGATACTTCGGCTCTGGAGCATCTGAGGAAGATGCTGATCGGCTAAATGATATTCCCCGATGAGGCAAAGGACCAGGGTGCGTGGTTCCTGGGTCAGCATCGCATTGATGATGTTTGCCGCAAACGAATCTCGCTTCGCTAATCGATTGGTAGGATCGGTGTGACAATTGATTCCGACGATGGGAATTTTGTTTTGGACACAAAAATCGACGATGGGCTTATAGTTTTCCCAGGGAAAACCCCATTTGTTGTGATAGTCGATGCGTTTAAGAAAATACTCCTCGGGCAATCTTCCACTGAGGTAATCGTCGATATGATCTTGATCGGCGGCTGCAAAAATCTCGAGCGCCACTTGCATCGGGCGCGAGGTGGCCGTCTCTTTGCCGTTATTAAAACAGCGCTTTAAAAGCTCAAAGAATGCGGCCTGGCTTTGCGGAAGCGTATGGAAGTCTCCGAATAGCACGACTTCAGCGTCGCGCACGCGATCGACGAGTTTGCTGCTGGGAATGCGATGGTATTGGGTCGGGAGGCACTCTTGAAAGCGTTTCGCGTAGTCGGCGATGGCTGGAGTGGTTTGGCCGTGAAGATGCTTCACCCCGTCAAGAGTTGACAGTTGCAACTTACGGTGAAAGTCATGCAGGAGTGCAATCGACAAAGCGCTGCTGGACACAGCTTTACCTCTAGAAAAAGAGTTCTGTTGAACCGAGATGGAAGAGTAGTGGGAATAGAAGCAACGACAAGAAAAATCTGAGTGCGTTTGCTTATTTACTATCTTAACACACTCGACTTCAAACGGGCGGGAGGAGGCAAAAGCTGCATGTGAGGGGTACTGACAGCTTTGTTTTTAGACTATTTTTTGTTGGGTTTAAGATCGTCGGCTGTAATGTAAAAGCCGCCAAGACCTGAGTCGTGCAAAGGGTCCATGCCTTTAAAAATATAGTTGCAGCGCAGACCCTGACTCTGACTGAGCCAGCCGGTTTTCTGAAGCGTGTGACCATGGCTAGCGCACATATCACGTAGCGTTGAAGTGGGCAGTTCCTTGGCAATGTACTCACGAAGGAACATTCCGCTGCCTTCCTTGGCTAGAAGTGTTCCCACATAAGCCGTTGTCGTGATGCCAAGATCCTTATTCACAGCCTCGATCAGCTTTGCCTGGCTGAACATCTCATCGCGCTTTTGAATCAGCACAGGTTGGATCGGATAGGTGACGAAGTCTTTACCGTCCAATAGCTTCTGGGAGATGTCATAGGCAAGATATGCCAGCTTAGGGTCCTTCTTCGCTTCGGCCGCTTCGGCTTTGCCGGCCCAGGTCCGCCAGTCTTCGCCAGACTGGGTCCACTGTTGGATGCGAAAGCCAACGATACTGACTTTGCCTTTATCAGGCGCCACGGAGAGGATCAGTCGACCCAGTTCGTTCTGACTCATAATTTGGATCCAAACAGCAAACTGTTTTGAATAGCCAAAAGAGGTGATGATCTTTGCACCATCGCTTTCCGGGCAATTCTCCAGAATTTGTTTGCTTGCCGATGGAGACGTTACGCGCCAGACGCGAAAGATTGAATATTGAAGGGGAGCGTTATAGCGATTCATGATGATTGAACGAATTTTTTCGCCCAGATCGCTTTTTACTTTAGCTCGCGGGTGAAAATACTCAGAGAGATGTTGGAACTTATCCTGCTGAAGATCGTCGATCACTTTTTCAAGAAAGCTGTGAAGGGTCACCTCCGAATCTTGCAAAGCGACGCCCGGACCACGCGATAGTAATTCGCAATTGTCGGGCACTTTAGGGATGTTCGCATTGGGATCGACGAAGATTTTATTTTCTTCTGCAGGAACTGACGTGGGAGTTGGAGCCAGAGCCGGAGTCGGGCTAACTGTCGAGACAGGAGCTGTTTTAGTCTCGGCAAATCCATGAGCACTGACAGAAGTCAGTGCCAATGAAAGCGCAAGAGTCAAAGAAACGTGCGAGCGGTGAAAGCAAAAACGGGATTTTCTATTTTGCGACACATGATGCACAGCCTGAACTCTTTTCTGAAAGATCGAAGAGCTCCCAGCTACCGAATTCGTCATTCATAAGCTCGAGGGCATCATCGAGGTAATCAAATTCAACAGTGAACAATTCTTTCATGATCTTAGTTTCTAAACAATAGGCATTGTAGCTGTAAGCTTCGGACCCCGGGTCGTAGATGATACTGACACCGGCCTGGCGTTCGCGAAAACGAAAAGCTTTTTCTTGAAAATTTTCTACGGTCATCTTCAGCATATTATACCTTCTCGAAGAACCATGTCTGGCCTTCTGCAAGCGGGAGTTGTTGATTGAGAAGTCTGGTCAGGACTTCGGGATAAAGGTGACACTCAAGTGCAAAAACATGATCCGCAAGGTCTTGAGCGTTGGTGATGAGGTGGATATCGCTGCGTATCTGGGCGATGACAGAGCCTTCATCGTAACGTTCGTTCACAAAATGGACGGTAGCCCCTGAGCACTGTTCTTTTGCGGCCATCACAGCTTCATGAACCTTCATACCATACATGCCGTGTCCTCCATAGCTCGGTAAGAGTGATGGATGAATATTAATAACACGATCCGTGAAAGATGGCAGCGTAGGAAAGGGTTTTAGAAAGCCTGCGAGTGCGATCCACTGGATGCCGAGCTGGAGGAGCCAGCTATCCAGGGCTTTGGCGTTGATATTCTTAAAGTTATCGACGAAGACCGGGATTCCATGGGCTTTGGCCAAATCGAGTGCAGCGGCATCGGGCTTTGAGCTGATCACAGCGCCGACCTCGAATGCAAAGCTGCCTTTTAAAAAGTTCTGCAGGGTACGGCCTTTGCCAGACACCGCAACAGCGATTTTCTTTTTTGGCCCCCGATTCAACATAGGATCTCGAATTGGCCCTGGCCCTGAAGCCTCAGCCCATTCCAAAAGGCGGGGGCATCGACCGATTTGGAGCCAGCACTTTTCAAGCGTTTAATTGTGACTTGGCCGTCGCCTGTCCCAACGCGGATGGCTTTCTCCTTCTTGTCGAAATAGAACGCGCCGGGGGACAGTGCGAGCGCTTCGCCTTCGGCGCTGACATCCATAGCGATGGGAAGCATGTCCTCGACCGTAATGCGAAGCTTATCGCGCTCCGTGTAGCTACCGGGCCAAGGCTGGTAGGCACGGAACTCACTGAGAATGGTTTTGGAGGCTTTATTCCAGTCTATTGCCCCATCAGTCTTGGCGATCTTGCGGCAAAGCGTAACCTTGCTTTCGTCCTGAACGAGGCCTGAAAAGTCCGGATCACGAAGCTTATCAAGTGCGGCAAAGAGCAAAGGAGCACTTGCAGCAAAGAGTCTTGGCGTGAGTGCGGCCGCTGTTTCGCTCGGTGCGATAGCGAAGCTTTCCTGAAGGATGATATTGCCCGCGTCCAGGGCCTTGACTGTGAAAAGGACGGTGACACCGGTCGTGTCAAGGCCGTCGAGCAAGGCAGCAGGAACGGGTATAGCGCCGCGAAAGGCCGGCAGCAGCGAAGGATGAATATTGATGGTCGCGCGTTTGGGTATTGCGAGAAAGGCATTGGAAAGAATCTGGCCGTAAGCCGCCGTGATGATCACGTCGACATCGAGAGCTTTCAGTTCTTCCAGGAATTGGGGGTCACTGGCCTTGGTTGGCTGCAGACAAAGAAGACCCCGTTCCTTGGCAAAACTTGCAAGGGGTGGATCCGTCAAAGCCTGTTTACGACCCGCTGGTTTGGCCGGCTGACTGACCACCGCAACCAATTGGTCACCGCTCTGTTGACAGTGTTTGATGAGGGATTCGAGAGGGGCGATCACTTCAAGGGGTGAGCCCATAAAGACTAAGCGCATAAGAAGACCTCAGATTTGGCCTGAAGAAGCTCAAATAAGCTTCCAGCTAACCTCAAGAACACGCTTGAGGCGGCTTCAGTATGCCATCGCCAGGTCTTTCAAACAATACGCGCTTCGCTGAGAGGAATTAGGGGGTCTTCTCAGGCATGCCTTTACATTCCTGGAACTCTTTTCGAAGGGTCATGTTGATCTCTTTCAGCATCTCGTATTCCTTGGCTGAGCGGATGCGGCCGTAGTATTCCGAGAGCTCGACCGATTTGTCGGGATTCATGAGCTGGAGAATAAGGGTGGTTTGCTTCTGAGGAATTCGATTAAAAAGCGAGACGACCAGATCCTTATCGAGTTTCTCAAACACGGGTGCGGCTTTCTTCGCATCCATCTTCTGATAAAACTCTACAAGTTTATCCAGGCGATCCGCCTGAATTTGTTTTTCCTTTTGAATCGTCTGTTGGAAGAAACTCATCTCTTCCTCCAGCTTCTTCAATTTATCGTCCACTGAGTTTTCGAGTGATTTCAATTGCTCTTCACGCGATTTCAGAACCTGAAGACGGTTTTCCACCTGGCTCTGCTTACGTTCGAGAAGGGTGAGGTAGCGGCCCACTTCGTCCTTTTTGAGATTCTCACTGTCGATCTTCGGCAGGTTGAGAAGGTCATCCAGAAAGCCTTTGCGCTTGCCTGTATCGGCTTTTTCCTCGACGGCAGGGGCGGCTGCTTCGGGCTTCTCGGCTTTTTCCTGACCAACCGCAGACTTGTCCCCAAACCAGATGAACTTCTTATCACCAAGAAAAATATAAGACAAAACACCGATCTTCATAACGATGAGGACGGGGATTGTATAGCGGCTTAAAAGATTACCCATGAGATTGGACATTGTTATCCTCAGATCTTTCTACGCGCGGATTGAACGGCAAATTCATCAAGTTGTTTCTGTTCGACTTTTTTCATATGTTCGTTGAGGTCGACTGTGTATCGTTCATCGAGTTTTTCGAGCATCTTGAGATTCTTGTAAGCGAGTCTCACTGCGGCTTCCTGAATGCGTTCTTCATCTTCCACATTTCTCAGATCCATCAGTCGCTTGTGCCAGAGAGATTTTGCCAAGTCGATGGATCGTTCAAGGGCTTCGAGCATTCTTCGTTCCGGAGACTGGCGTTCCTGGTTCAGACGATCGATGCCTTGGATATACATATGCTGGCAGCGAAGAAGTTCGGTTTTGGCAGCCTGTTTACGCGTCTGTATCTGCTGCAAAATAAACAGTTGCTGATCTAGCTGTAGAGTCCTGATCTTAATCAAGGGCTCCATTTTTTGAATCTTTTGAGCAAAATTTGTCATTTATGAGCTTGTCCCATCAAGACGCGGCGAAGGCCGAGTGTGGCTTCGTCAACCGTGCAGGATTCCCGAATGCCCTGCTTGAGAAAATTCTCCATCGCCGGCATCAGTCGAATGGCTTCGTCGAGCTTCGGATTGGTGCCGGCCTGGTAGGCACCGATCTGAATCATATCGAGAGCCGCGTTATAGGTACCAAGAAGCTCGCGGAAATAGTTGGTTTGCTGCCAGTGAGCCGGTGCCACGATATCGCTCATGACCCGACTTGCGCTCGCCCCGATGTCGATCGCAGGAAAATGACCTTTAACAGCCAATTCTCGAGTCAAAACGATGTGGCCGTCGAGGATGGAACGCACGGCATCGGCAACGGGATCATTGAAGTCATCGCCATCGACGAGGACGGTATAGAGGCCGCTGATAGGTCCGCGCCCTTTCTTTTGGGGTCCCGCTCTTTCGAGAAGCTTCGGCAAAAGTGAGAATACCGACGGTGTATAGCCCTTGGTTGTGGGCGGTTCGCCGGCAGCGTTGCCGATTTCGCGTTGAGCCATGGCCACACGCGTAAGACTATCGATCATGAGCATCACGCTCCGACCGCTGTGCGAGAAATATTCGGCGATGCTCGTCGCAAGCTTGGCGCCGCGGATACGCATCAAGGGGGATTGATCGCCTGTGACGACGACAAGAACCGAACGCGCGAGACCTTCCGGACCCAAATCGCGTTCGATAAATTCCCGAACCTCACGACCTCGCTCACCGATCAGGGCGATGACGTTGACGTCCGCTTCGGATTTCTTTGAGATCATGCCCATCAATACGGATTTACCGACGCCTGAACCCGCCATGATGCCGATTCGTTGGCCTTCACCAAAGGTCAAAAGCGCATCCATTGCGCGAATGCCGAGGCCAAGGGCCTTGTGGATTCGCTCGCGTTCGATAGGGTTTGGAGCCTCGCGATCGATATTGAAGGTGGGAAGCTCTTCGCGAATCAGACTTTCGCCTGTGTCCAGCGTCTGAAGGAAGGGGTCGACGATACGCCCCAAAAGGTGATCGCCCAGTGGAACCTCGGCAAAGCTCTTCACGTGTTCGATGGTCGAGCCGGGTGAAACGCCCTGGAGATGGGAATAGGGCAGGAGGAGAACGCGTTCCTTGCGAAAGCCAACGACTTCAGCCAGGATCGCTTCCCGGCGATCGGGAGCCTTGATGCTGACGATGCTGCCGACGTGAGCGCCGGGAAGCGTGGCTTCAATCAGGGTGCCCACGACATCCGTCACACGGCCTTTGCAAGACCACGGAATCGAATGAAAGGAAGCTTTCAGCGATGCGCTGTTTAGCTTGCGTACGGCGAGGGAGTCGTCCATTAACCAACCTTGTCTTTTTGTTCAAAGAGGTTCAGATCCGCTTGATCGAGAAGATCGCTGATGATCTGTGGGATCGAGGCGTCGATCGACGCATGTTGGCCTTCGATACGGAAATCATAGTCTTGAATAGCATCGTCAGTGCGAATGCGGGTTTGCAATTTTTCATTGCTCCAGGTCTTCAGATCCTTTGCCACCTTCGGGCTGACGAAGATCTTGAATTCGTCGTCTTTGAGAGCTTCGTTGATGGCTCGTTCCATGACGGCGCCGAAGACTTCTGGACTCATCGAGAATTCTTTATGAAGCATGGATTCAATAAGGCTTTTGGTGATGGCATGAAAATTCGACTGGGCATGATTGAGAATGGATTTTTGCATGCCTTCGAGATTGCCAACGATGTTGGACACCTCTTCGAGGATCGCCTGGACCTTGTGACGAGACTCTAGGGTTGCGCGTTCTTCGCCGGATTGAAAACCCTGCCGAAAGCCTTCCTCGCGCGCTTCACTCCGCAGTTGTTCCAGCTCTTCTTCGCTCAAAAAGCGTTCAGGCGTGCTGACGTGGCTGCTGTGCCCGGCGTTGCCCTGGGTCTGTGCGTAGGGCACAAAGTCATCCAACGGGGCAGGAGCGGGAGCCGGTGCAGAAGGTGGAACAGCCGCGGCTGCAGCTATGTAAGGACTTTGAATGATCGGCTCAGGTGCGGGGGAGCTGAGGGGAGCCGCCATGGATTCGACGACAGGCGGAGCCGCGGAGAGGGTTTTTTCGGGTTCTGGTGCAGGTTTGTCATCTTCGTGCGTTCGCTTTTCAAAAGCTGCCAGGTCTTCAGCATCCTGTTGAGCTTCTTCCGCCCGTGCCGCTTCCAAATCAAAATCATCGTCTTCGTCCGTACGCATGTTACGGCTGGATTGACGCTTGCGCATGCGGTTCCACTCGTCTGTGAAGTCGAGGGGACGGATGAGCATACGTTCTTCCTGGCTTTGGAAGACGGTTTCGATCTCGTGGGACGCCCTGACTGTTTCTGCGAGATCTTCCCGCAGATGCATCTTCTCATGGATGATGTTAGCCATGGCGTTATCGTGAAACGTGATAGGCGAGTCACAGATATCAGACAGGCTGAAGTCTGTGATGCTCAATACCTTATGAATCGGGTCACCCTTTTTGATGAAGCGACCATTGCGTTTAGAATCTATGTTGGCCATCGTTTGAGCCCTTAGTCTTAGTGCGTAGAGGCATGAGGACTGAGAAGGATACGAAGCGCTTCAGTCGTACGAGCGGGTTCGTTTTTGGCAAGGAAGAGTATCTGCTCTTGAGGAGTAAGCTTCTCAAAGGGAACGTCTTCTTTAACCTGGACGTTCTGAGCGCTCGACATTTCAAGGTCAGGTTTGAAGTCTTCGATGATCTCTTCCTTCTTCTTACGATCCGGGTCGTAGGACAGCCAGCGGAAGTAAGGACGGACGATGAAGGCAAAGAAGAAGGCGAGGGCGAGTGCGACGACACCGGCGATCGTGAGGGTCGAGAGATATTTGCGGTCTTCGCTTTGCTTTTCTTTGATGGCCTGAGCCTGGTTCGCGGCGATTTCAAACATCATGTTGTGGACTTTGACATCGTCGCGACCTTCTTTGAACCCGATCGAGGAACGCACCAGCTCTTCAATCTTTTTCATTTCTTCAGGAGCGCGCGGAGCAAACTCAGGCGCTGTGCCATCCGCTGGGTATTGCTGCGATCCGTCGACTATAACAGCGACGGATATGCGTCTTATGTTGCCAACCGGCATAATCTTGTGACGTTGCGTTTTCGCCACTTCGTAGTTGATGCGCTCGCTGCCACGTTTACTCTTATTGGAGCTGGAGGTGGCCGCGGTCTCTTCCTGTTCACCTGGAACGTTGGATTTGGCGCCAGGGATGCCGGTAGGGTTGTTTCCAGCGCCTGCCATCTCCTGGTTGGTCGTATTGGAGGAGAGGACGACAACCCGATCAGGATCGATGTCAGAGATGTTTTGTTCTTCTTGGGTGAAGTCCACATCGATATCGACTTTAGCATCGACTCTGTCCTGGCCAACGATACGGCCGACGAGAGATTTGATTTTGCTCATCATCTCAGCTTCGACGTTGCGGCGGTAAGCTGTCATTTCCTGAGTCATCTTGGAAGTGGCATCGTCCGATTCGATCTTGGTAAGCATCTTACCTTCCTGATCGATAATCGTAATTTGATCGGGATTCAGACCTTCAACCGAGCGTGAAACGAGGTGGGTGATGCCCTTGATCTGCTTTGGGGAGAGTTGGATGTTTTGCAATGTCTTGATATAGATGGCGGCGGTTGGCTTCTCTTCGTCTTCCTGGAAGAGAGCTTTCTTTGGCGTTACAATGTGAACGCGGGCTGAGCTGATGCCGTCGATCGAACTGATCGTGCGGGACAGCTCGCCCTGGATCGCTCGCATTTTATTGATATTCTGCTCGAACTCTGTGCGGGTGAAGTCTTTGTCATCAAACTTTTCCCAACCGATCATTCCACGGCTAGGGAGGCCTTCCTGCGCGAGTTTCAGGCGGAGAGGGACGATTTGATCGACAGGAACAAGGATTCCCTTACTATCCATTACGAAGTCCGTGATGCGTTGCTTCTTCAGCTCGCCCAGGATTTCCGTATTGTCGGCCTCAGAGAGGCCGTCATAGAGGTAGCCCTTTTCCGTTTGCTTGGTCGAAAGGAGAAGCGTCGCGGTTCCACCGATGAACAATGCCACAGCCGCAAGAATACCGATTCTCTTGGAGCCGTTAAGCCCATCCCAGAAGGTCTTCATTCGTTGTGAAACGAGTCGGAAGAAATCGTTAATCTTTTCCATTAGGCCTACTTTCTAAGGGTTAGACAGGCATTCGCATAATTTCTTGATACGCAGCCAGAGCTTTGTTCCGGACCTGAACCATCATGTTGAAGCCCAGTTCGGCTTCCGACGATGCGAGCATCGTTTCATGGATGTTGGTGTCCTTGCCGTTCGCGAGGTTCGTGGCCTTTTTATCAGCTGTGACCTGATCGGCATTCACTTCTTCGATAGCCGCTTTGAGATGGTCCGCGAAGCTGCCCTTGCCTTCCGGCTTGGCCTGGCCCGGCATCTCCATTTTGCTGCTGTTTTTGAGGTCGTGTAGCTGACCCATCATGGATTCGTTGAACTTAAAGCCAGAACCTATTGTAGTCATGTAGAGTCTCTCCTAGCTATTAACCGCGGCCGATTGTAATCGCTGTACTCGCCATGCTTTTCGCAGAGTTCAGGGCCGTGGTGTTGGCTTCAAAGGCTCGGGTGGCCGCGATCATGTTAACCATTTCGGTCATGGTTTGAATGTTTGGCATCGCGACGTAACCTTCAGCATTTGCGTCCGGGTGGGAAGGGTCCAAAACCATGCGAGGGGCTTTGGTGTCTTTGTGAATGTCGACAACCTGAACTTTTTTGAGTTCTGTGCCGTAATCTTCATCGAGCAGGTTTTCAAAATCACTCGCATTGGTAGCCGAGAAGACAACGTCTTCCCGTTTGTAAGGACCACCTTCAGGCGTTCGGGTGGTGTTGACGTTGGCAAGGTTAGACGACAGGACGTTCATGCGCACACGTTGTGCTGCGAGTCCTGAAGAGCTAATGTTCATTGCTTTGAAAAAACTCATCCTTGACCTCCATTTTGAATCGCGTACTTGAGAGTGCCTAGCTTCTTGTTAATCAGTTCGACCGTTGCGTTGTAAAGAATCTGGTTCTCTGCCATCGCGGCCATCTCTTGATCGACATCAACCGTGTTACCATCCTGGCCAACACTCTCAGTCGGTCGCACATAAACTTCGGGATTTATAGTCCCATCGGCCTCCGCCATTCCGTTTATGTAGTGCCTCGGGTCAGTAGCCTTCATCGGGACGTTTTCTTCGTCGCCTGGGGAGAGTGCCTGAAGCTGCTCTTCAAAGTCGTATCCAATCGCGCGATAACCAGGAGTCTCAGCGTTCGCAACGTTGGAGTTGATAACATGCTGCCGCTCAAGGCGCTGGTTTAGAGCGCCCATTTTCACGTAATCACCGCGGGTGAATAAACCCCCGATTAGGCTGCCACTCATAGTGCTTTACCAGTTGTAGGTTGGGGAACCTCGTGGCCTTCGAGAACGAATTCATTGATTTTGTTACGAAGGGTACGGAGGCTGATGCCCAAGGTTTTAGCCGAATGTGTTCGGTTACCGTTATGTGTACGAAGCGTTTCCAAGATGAATTGGGTTTCGACTTCGCGCATTTTTTGGCCGATTGGAAGGTGTTTTACCCATTCCCGATCTTCGTCGACTTTTTTCTGCTCAAGAACGAATTCTTTGGCAGTCACGGTGTTGCCTTGAGTCATCAGGACAGCGCGTTGGATAACGTTTTGGAGTTCGCGAACGTTGCCAGGCCATGTGTACTTCAAAAGCTTTTGCATCGCGTCGGCTGTGAGCGTTGCGGCTTCGCCTTTGAACTGCATACTAAAGCTCTTCAGGAAGTGACGGGTCAAGACTTCGATGTCTTTAGGACGGTCACGGAGGGGTGGAATTTCAAGATGGATTACGTAGAGACGATAGAAGAGGTCTTGACGGAAGCGGCCGTCTTTTACCGAACGGGCGATGTCTCTGTTAGTTGTCGCGATGATGCGGGTATCGATTTTGATCGGGCCGTTGCCGCCGATACGCTCAATCTCTTGCTCTTGAAGAGCGCGAAGGAGCTTGGCTTGGAGGCCTATATCAGTCTCGGTGACTTCATCAAGGAGGAGAGTTCCGCCTTGAGCTTGTTCGAATTTACCAAGGTGTTGTTGGTGAGCGCCTGTAAAGGCGCCTTTTTCGAAGCCGAAGAGCTCGCTCTCAAGGAGCGTGGGTGGTAGAGCCGCACAGTTCACCGCAACGAATGGATCGCTTTTACGGTTCGAAGTCTGGTGGATCATACGAGCGATGACTTCTTTTCCAGTGCCTGATTCACCTGAAATCAGGACGGGAACGTTGGCATCGGCGATTTGTTTAATGATCTCGCGGATGCGCAGCATTTTTTCATCGGCAAAGATGAAATTCGCGGACGCTTGGGGATTTGCTTTTGTCAGGCGTTCACGTTTCTGCTGCTCTTGAAGATAGTTAAGATAGTCCGCAGAACTAACTTTGCTCTCGTCGAGATCGTGTGCAAGCGCGGTGTTACTCTTCGTATGACTCATCAATAAACCCCCTGTTACTTGAGTTGCTCAAGTCGTTTCTTAGCCAATTCAGCGTAAAGTTGATTGTTGCCATCACCAGCTGCTTCTTTGAAAGCAGCGAGTGCTTCATCCCTACGTCCTGATCTAAAGAGCAGTAATCCACCTTTGTAGAGTGCCTCTGCCCGACCTTCCCATTGATTGTTGCTTCTTCCCGTGAGTGCGTAGATGCGTCCGGCTTCCAGGTAGTCGTTGCCTTCACGGTATTCTTCTGCAAGTTTGGTCAGCTCGTTCGTCCATACGGTTAGAGCTTCTTTATCTGCCTGCAGCGATTTGATATCGAGTTTGCGGAGTAGCTGCCGCGATTTTTTTGCTTCAGCAGTTAGACCCTTCTCCTTGAAGCGTTTGCCAAGATCAGACAGAAGGTAAATCATCTTTACCGTAGGCTGTGAACCCACTGTCGAACCATTGACGGCTTTATCTGGTGTTGCTACTTGTGTTGCAAGATCCTGGCCAAGTATCTCAAGTAAAATTTGAGCCGAACTCTTGACGTGAGAGACGTTGCGGACATTGTCCTCGAGTTCAGCCTGGACTTCGGTAAAGCTCTTACGCCTTTCTTCGTCTTTTAGACTTTTCCAAACCTCCCAGACCTTTTGATCCGCACTTTTGAGTTTTCCAACCAGCTTTTGTTTCTTGTCCTGACCCTTGACGTCGGCCATGCCCATGCTGGTGATAAGACTTTGCTCCAACCAGAAAGCCGAACGAAACTGATTTGGTTTTAGCTGACTGGATGCAAGGGCCTTCTCATAGAAAGGCACCGCGGCTGCGGGTTGCTGGAGACGACGGTAGGCTTCAGCAGCGGCCCAGCTCACATTCGAACGATTCTTAAGTTCTTCAAGTGATTTCGGAAGACTCTCAATAATCGAAGCGATCTCTGTGTATTGCTGGTTGCTCAAACTCTTATCGATGGTCTTGAGCAGCGAGCCTTCACTCTTGTTCAGGAGCTGAGTTCGGTAAGGCTCGGTTGCCTTGCCGTGGTAGCGTTCGAAGTAGGCGCCCGCAAAAGCAGCGGTATCAGCGGACCAGGCGTTGCCATCGATTTTCTGGGCGAGGAGGATACTGTCGATCAGAAACGAAGTCCGGGGACTATCGGAGACTTTTCTCGCGTCATCCAAACGGGATGCGGTTTCCGCGTTGACGGCCGGAGGATTGATATAGTCCGGTATCATCGTCTTCAGTTGAGTTTTATCCACGCCCCAGAAGGCTTGACGAACCGCGATGTGCGCTTGGTTCGCTGGCGTGAGACGGAGCGTCGCGATTTCAGCCTTGAGAGAATCAAATTCTTCGATCTTCTGCTTTTGACTGGCTTTTATTGCGCGAATATCGAGTTTGCGAAGAGCGGCCAGTGAGGCCAGAGGACTGTCTGGGTGCTTCGATTGAAGAGCCTCGTAGTAGCCCTGAGCGAGACTGAAGTTGCCTTGACCCAATTGAATTTCTGCAAGTTTCCACAAAGAATCGGGTTGTTTGTCGAAGATCGAAGGGTTTTCCGCGAGGATCTTTTGGTAAACCATAAGAGCTCTCGTTTCATGGCCGAAGTCATAGAGTTGACCCGCATACTGAGCCATCGCTTCGTGCGAACTCATGGCTTGCGTGGTGTTTTGTTTGATCCAGGCGGCGTAGTTTTTACCGGTTTTGAGTTCGGCTGTTTGCAGGCGATAGACGTAGGGAGGGAAAATCTTCCAGGAATTACCCACACCTTCAGGCAGGCTGCTGATGCGGCCCATCATGTCCTGAGCGGTTTTAATACTTGAGTCGTTCTGAGGAATGACCAGACGATGTGCGCTCATGCCGGCTGTCGATGATGTGTTTCCGGAAGAAGGGATCGTAACTGAGATCTGACCGCCGCTTGATTGAGGGGCGGCCGGCTCGGCACTGTCAGCGATGGCTCCATTGCCACGATTCTGAAAGTTTGGCAGAACGGGTAGACCCGTTGCTGGATCTACTGTCTGACGATAGTCCGCGTCGAAGAAATCGATCGTGACGCGAAACGGTTCTTTGTAGGTGTTGACCATGACCTTGATTTTGTCGTCGCGCAGGATGAGTTTGACTTCGCTGCCTACACCACCAAGATCTTTGACCAATACGCGTCGAATGATCGAATCATCGTATTCATAAAGAGCTTCCAGCTCAGACGGGTGAGTTTTTTGGAACTCAAGGACCAGCGCCCGGTCTTTGGGTTCGTAGGAGTATTGAAACGGCCGCTCTTCGGGAAAGCTGATCACCGTTTGACTATAGCGCGGCGCGCCTTCCAATTCTGAGCTCCCGATAACGAGCAGAATTAGACGCAAAAGGATCCATCGTGCGAGCTTTGAAAAGCGCATTCGTGTGAACTCTATAGTCGTGAGTGAAATATATCTCTTCCCTAAGCAATTCATGTGCCAGGAAATAAAAGCCTTGAATCGTTATCTAAACTTTGACATCGCCAAAATACCGTCGGGTGACGGTGACGGTGGGAGTCAAAGGGATGACGTTGCTGGGGCCTGGCGTCATGTATTTGACTTGAATCCCGATCGGATCTAGGATAGGTCATGAATGTGTTTTTTTTCTCGAAAAATTAGTAGGTTAGGTCCTTTTTATGATGAGCGACATCAAGCTGCCCTGGGACGAACGTCGAATTCGAGTAGCCGTGGTTGGGGATTTGATTCTGGATGAATATCTTGATGGGGTGGTTAACCGGATTTCGCCGGAAGCTCCCGTTCCCGTCCACTTGGTGCGAAGCAGCTCCGTCACAGCCGGTGGAGCGGCAAACGTCGCACGCAACATTCAGTTAGCCGGCGGTCAAGCTTTGATGATCGGAGTCTGCGGACCCGATTCGGCTGGCGATCAACTTAAAGAAATTTTGAGTGGTGATGGTATCGACGCCAGAGGAATTCTGCTCGACAACGATCGTCCCACCATTAAGAAGACACGCATCACGGCTAATCATCAGCAGCTTGTTCGTATCGATTGGGAGGATGTGAAAGCTATTTCCAATAAAACACAGGATGCACTTTATAAGCATTTAGAAGCGGAAGAATGGGATGTTTTGGTTTTGAGTGACTACGGTAAGGGCGGCGTTCCAAAAGAATTTATGCAACGCCTTATCACCCTCGGTCGCGCGCGAAGAGTTCCTGTCGTAATCGATCCTAAAGGCAAAGATTATGCGATGTATGCGGGAGCGAGTCTGGTCACCCCGAATCGCAAGGAAGCCTGTGAGGCTTTGGGGTGGGAAAATACTGTCAATTGGCCCGCCAAAGAACTGGCGACAGAACTTGCCCGGCAATATTCCATCGACAATATTTTGGTGACTCTCGGCCCTGAAGGGATGCTCGGTATCAATTCGGTCACGGGAGAAATGACCCACCTCCCGGCGAAAGCACGTGAAGTCTTTGATGTATCTGGTGCCGGCGATACCGTGGTATCGATCATGGCTCTCTCACTGGGTGCGAAGGCGACGCTAGCCGAAGCGATGATCTACGCAAACGCTGCAGCGGGACGAGTCGTTGAAAAGTGGGGTACGCAACCGATCTATCGCGAGGAGTTGATAGAAGCGTTGGCAGACAGGGCGCGCAATGTGGGGTTCCGTTCAACCTCGAACAAGATCAAAGAACTGACTCATTTGAAGCAAACGATAGGCAGGATTGGGAAGAGGAAGAAAAAGGTCGTCTTTACAAACGGCTGCTTTGATCTTCTGCATGCAGGCCACATCAGTTATATCGAGGAGGCGCGCGGTATGGGCGATCTCCTGATCATCGGCGTGAACACAGATGCTTCGACCCGCAGATTAAAGGGCGAAACGAGGCCTATCGTGCCGCAAGCTGAACGCATGCGTCTCCTTGCTTCGCTCGAGGCCGTGGATTATGTGGTCGCTTTTGATGAAGACACACCAGCGAATTTGATTAAAGAGTTGATGCCTGACGTCCTGGCGAAAGGTGCGGACTACGAGATTCATCAGATCGTCGGCGCAGACACAGTTGTGGATGCGGGTGGCAAAGTTGAACGAATTACCTTTGTTCCCGGCCTCTCCACTTCCGATATTGTGAAGCGGATTCAGGCGAATCAGGGTGTGAAGATTTGATGGAAGGGAAGCAATGGCTTCCGCTCTAAATTAACTGTCAAAATCTGTCTATATAGACATTCTGATAGTGCGGGGGCTGAGCAGCTAGCCCCCTAGCCCATTTTCAACCGGCCGAACGACGCAGTTCAGCCAAAGATTGCTTTTCTCGAATCACGATGAGG
>JACMPP010000085.1 GCA_014377445.1 Oligoflexus sp. | reverse complement strand
TTTAATTTAAAATGTATGTCTCAAGATTCTAGGGCCTTAAAGGAAGAATTTTTGGAGCGTTTTTTTCGTCTTTTAGACGAGGATGGCAAACTCACCATTCAGTTAGATCGAAGGAGCGCACCCTGCCGGACGCAAACAAAGAAGCCGCTAGCTCGCGAGCTAACGGCCTTTGAACACAGTATGACGATAAGGTTAATTCTGCGCGGTCTGAGCCTGACTTTGCAATTTCTTCTGAATCATAAGATCGCCCGTAACAACTCCGTTCGCCACATAGTGGTGAGCATCGTTGTTTTCGTTTGGAGCTTCGACTTCGATGTTCCAAACGTCTGGAGCTTTACCACTGGCTTCGACTGTATCGATACTTGCGATCGCTTGCCAGCCTTTGCCTTCCATCATGATCTCTTCGCCCTTACTCAAACTAAAGGCTGTTTTCATACCGCTTTTCGTAGGGAAAGGGTGGTTACCTGTAACACTCAGCATCTGATCGCCTACCGTGATCTTCAACATAGGTACTTTTTCAGGCCCCCGTGTCATCTTGCGGATCGGCATCGCCTTCTTTAAAAGCGGGTTCCAGATAGTTTCACCCTGAACGATTTCATCAATACGTTTTTCGCTTTTACCGTCGCCCATGAGGATCTTAGTGTCTTCGGCGACGCAACCACAACTGTCCCGGGCACCTAGAAATTCGACTGCGCACCCAGGAACTGTATACGCTTTAAATTTTGCAGCCTTGAAGAAAAGGCCGCCGAAGTCCGTGGGACTCACACCTAGAAAGCTGACACACAACTTCTTGTTACTGATTTTGTAATGGCTAGTTTCTTGAAAGGTCCATTCACCAGAAATATCTGGAATCGTGGTGTTATTAGAGTGGTTATCATTTACCCACCATTCGCTAATGTCGCCCGCATCGATACCTGCTCCGGGAACAAGAGAGGTACGGCTTGTCGTTTCGAGGTAAGCACATTTATCAAGACATTGAGTTCGATAATCATTCAAGGTAAGGACTTTAGTGCTCGTTGATAGTTTCATTTTCATCGAACCGGTTGACTCATAATCCTTACCGTCCACACCAATCATTGAGACTTCGACGGTATGAGTGTTGTCAACGGCCGCTACACTGCAGGTATTTTTGTCTAACTTTTCTGTGAGGGTAAAATCACCGCCGAGAATCGGCCCGATCTGAATATTGGCAGCCTCATAGTTGCGCGCCATATGCTCGATTTCACCGGTCGCCGGGTTGAAGCCGAGGAATATATCGGTACCATCCCACTTGAATTTTACACCGGTCATGATTCCGCTACCTTGCACCTTGAATTCATACCCACCATCAGGCAGTGTGACGTCGCTGGTGAAGTTAACCCAGGTTGGATCACCCGTTGGGCGATAGAACACCTTGAGGTTGAAGGGAATAGGCTTTGGCACCGGAACACGCACAACGATAGGCGTCGCTTTCTGGCCATCTAACTGCAGACCTTGCACCCGAATATCGGCATATTTAACTAAGATCCCAGCGCCAGGCTCGCCCGGCTCTGCGAGTTTCAGATTCGCAATCTCAACATCGACAAGATCTTCTTGGACGGAACTGGCTGCAACTTGTTGATTGAAGACCTCCGTGGACTTTCCCAAAACGGTGGCTGTTGATGTCCCAGCTTTTATTTGAACAGTGCGTTGGTCGGTGCCGACCATAAGAACTTCACCGCTACCACCGATGGCTACGCTCTTTCTCATGATCCAGTCTTCGGGCTTCGCAAAGTAGTCGACCGCATAGATACCGGGAATGTACTCGCCGGTTGCCGGATTTTTCCGCTCCATCAACAATCCTTTGTATCGAGCGGCTGCGTTGAGCGCAGAGTTCTGAAGCTTTTCTCTCTCACGAGCCATCTGGCTGGTATGGATGGTGGCGTTGCCTGCCCTGTTACTTTCCTGGACTGCAACCGTTGCGACACCGATCGCTGCGAAAGCAATCGCAAAAGCGACACCGATAAATCCGTCCTGATTCTTCTTCAAGGCACCCCTCCTTCGACTTTAATTATTTTCTCTTTCGGACATATTTGTCTGGAGTTTAATATATTTGATGATCCTCTCAGATATTAGTGAGTTAGGCGTCAATCGATTCGTCACTTTTGTAGACGTCCCATGATTTTTTTGGGAAATGGCGTGAATTTAGAATAAACAGATACTAACTACCGGCTCGTACTGCGTTTGAAATACGGTGCTTTAACAAGATGTTATATGGAAAAGACCATTTTTTCCCAATTCCTACGCTAAACTCAGCTCAACAACCCGACCCTGTGATAAAATTTATAAAACCACATTCTCTCTATTATCTGGAATGACTCATGAAGAAGTACGCCACGCGGAAGAACCCGAAAAGCCCCCCCTCGCAAGGTGGAAAAGGTGATGGCAATGGAACAAAATCCAAGGTCATCATCATCTCTTCAGTTGTGAGCACGCTCGCTTATTTTCTCTTTATGAATAAATCGCCCGAAATAAAGGCGCCCGCAAAGGTCACGGCTCCTGCGAAAGCAGCTCCGACGAATCTTCCGAAAATGCCGGAAATAGTGCAAGCGAACGAGGTCGCCCAAAGTCCGATGCCGATGGATCGCAAAAAAGTGCGTGCCGGCGGACTTCGTGATCTTATTTACGGCGTTCAAGGCATCGATCTGCAGACCGAAAATGGAATGTTGAAAATACCTTTTTCTTTCCGATCGAAGAAGCAATGGTGTCTGGGCGGTGACTTGGATACGATAAGCCTTGTGATTCCCGATGAGAACAGCGAAGAATTGCTAGTCACCATCGAAACACTGACATCAAAGCAAAGAGGCGACAAAGCCAAAGTCTCGCTGCATAAACTTGTGGATGGATTCGATAAAACATTTCAGATCGCCATCCGCAACAAAACGGAAAGCCTCGGGCTCTTTATCTGCCGCGATTCGGAAGGCACCAAGTCCTGTCGTGACAAGGAACTGAAAAGCCACAAAGAAATTTCGAATTTGATCGCCAACAATACTCCCGAAGCGAAAAAGAAGGACTACATCTTCTACTTTCAGAACTTCATTGTGACGGACGGTCGTCTCTACACCTACAAGAACGAAAACACATCTCGCGAGAAACTCAAAAGTTTAAGCGAGCATCTGGAAACAAACTACAACATGAAATCTACAGATTTCGATGCCTCCACCAAATATAATAATGCCATGCGATCCGTGCCAGCCAGGATCAACGGCAACAAAATCGAACTGACTCTGCCTTATAACGACCCGCGCTGCCTGCCTGGATCAAAGCTCTAGCCAATGGCGTCATGGCTTCAGCTTTCATTCAGGCCTAGACGCTTTGTCTTTGATCGTCTTTAGACTCTCCAATCGTTCAAGCAAGTCCTGCCGATAGGGTGACCCGGGAATAAACGCCTCGAGGTGGTTCCCATAAGAAATTTCCCAGAATTCCTTGGGAGGAAGCGCGGCTGCATAAAGCTTTTTCCCACTCTCAAAGGCCACGACGCCATCCGATGATCCATGCACAAAAATCTTTGGCATCAAAAGCTTCTTCACAGCCTCACTTGGCTTCTGGTAATCGCTGACCAGCACGAAGGCCAGTGGACTGAAGACAAAGCTGATCGCATGCGATTTGAGGGTGGCAAAGGCCACGCCCTGATAGGAATCAAAGCTTGATTCAACGACCAACAGATCGACCTTGGATGCAAATTCAGGCGTCTCGGCCAATGCCGTAGTCCCTACCGCACCACCCAGGCTTTGGGCGAAGACGATGTAGGGCAGACCCTTGTTCTTCCACTTATCTTCCGCCATAATCCATCGCATCACAACCTGGCTGTCGCTGATGATCCCTTCCTGATTAGGCTTGCCGCCCGTCAGACCGTAGCCGCTATAATCGAAAATCAATACGGTATAACCCGCTTCAGCCATCCAGCTAGAAAAGCTCGCGTGCGCGCTGAGGTTCTGCGCATTACCATGAAAATGCAAAACCAGGCCTTTGCTGTTCGGCGTATCATTCATCAGCCAGGCGCTCACGCTCGGCCTTCCCTCACGCTTGATTTCAAGGATGCGAACGGGAAAGGGGTATTTTGTGGGATCGCGATAGAGCGTCTTATCGGGGAAATAAAAAAGATGATTGCATGCAGCAAGATTCAGGCTAAGAGCGAAGAACCAAAACCCACTCCCCAGGCGACGCAAGATTCTCAGCATACATATAGCCTCGGGAGTGACGGAGCTTAAGCTTAAGCTTAGCGTTTCATTTCAAGGTAGAGTTTCTTCACGACGGGATCGACTTCGGCGAGAAGCGCATTTTCAGCATCCGCGCTCGGCTTTTTGCTTTGAATATACTTTTCCAGACACTGCACGCGCGTGACTGTCAACACTTCGCTATCCTTCGAACATTCCAGATAGAGGGCCTGAAACTCAGGCTTGAATTCGGGATGAATCTGCTCGAGCGTGATGATTTGGCCCAGCTTTTCTGCCGATTTTACGATCGAATTGGGCGTCGTGTGTGGATCAGCGCTCGCTTCGGCCCGCATCGCATCTTTTTGTCGAAAGCTTTGACGAGCTTCAACCAAAGCAGCCATGACATCGGTATGAGAATCAGCTGCCGATCCATGAGGAGGCTGGTCGAGAGGCAGGGACTTCTTAGGATCGGGTTCAACACCAAGGTCTATTGTCATAGGATGATCCGCATCAAAGACAGGACTTGCCGTCGAATCAAACTTACCCTCTTTGATGCTCTGATCGAGCTTATACTTGCCGAAGAGCACAGCCAAGAGAGCTATTCCGAGAAGAACCGCTAATAGCGCAGGACGACGCATAGATCACCTTAGATTAAATGCCTGGAAATCACCAATATTTACCGCATTAAAACCTGTTTCAGGCGCCGGATCAAGCAACTTAAGTGGATTGGTAGCCGAGCCCGTCGTTACGCGTGAGATTCGATCCAGATATATAGATTTGAGAACTTCTTGTTCCGTGATTGAGCAACGACGCTCGCAGATGTGAAGGAGTGACTTGAGAATAGCTGCGCCCACGCTATAGGCGCCGTTGGACGAATCGTCACAGGCCGGTATTCCGACAAGGTTATCGGGTATTGTTCCGTCGCTAGGACAGATGACGTGAGGAAAACCCACGCTGGAGGTTTTCTGATTGCCATCGCTGTGCCTGGCTTCATGAAACAGGACTTCGAGCCTTTGAAGCGAGTTCGAGAGCGCATGAATATTCGTGTGATTAACCTGATAGTCGGGATCAAAGAGAGCGGGCCCAATGCGCATGAGACCGACGCGCGGAGAAAGGACAGGCACCCATTTATCGTTGATGCGAATGATGAGGTAGGAAAGATTGCTGCGACTTCTCTGTTCTTCGAGCGTCGTCAGATAGATTGCAGTTCCGATATTGCCGCCGCCCGTGTTGGCTTCATCTTGCGTATCCGTGCTACCTAATTCTTGCAGACCGACCTCGTTCTCCGAAGCGAAGACCAGACCTAGCTGATATTTGCTAAGATCCGCCTGCAGAATGTATTTGATTCGCTCCTTGAACCAGAGACTCAAATTATTCGGGGTAACAGCACTCAGCTTGAGAAGGCCTTTAAGCGACTGCGATTCCGTAGCCGTCATGAGCCCATCCCAGGTGTCGATCACAGCGAGATCCTGTTTGAGGATCGCGACTTGCGAAGCGG
Source organism: Oligoflexus sp. (assembly GCA_014377445.1). Classification (GTDB taxonomy): domain Bacteria; phylum Bdellovibrionota_B; class Oligoflexia; order Oligoflexales; family Oligoflexaceae; genus Oligoflexus. The sequence continues at coordinate 36,446 of JACMPP010000085.1, read as the reverse complement.
GGACATCGTTTGAATATATAAGGAAATCCGCGAGGGGACTTGATGTTAAAGAAATGGGTGAAGCGACTTCGGTAAAAGGGAGTGTGGGCGTCGTGGCATCGCCCTGAGGAGATTCGCTTGAACTGCCGCAGGAAACGCTGAAGAGAAGGGCGCCGAGAGCGAGTATCGACCGAACATTCATAGGGCCTCCGAAGGGATTAATCGGAGCATAACAGGCCCATCCCTAGAGTCAAGGCAGTTATCCTAGCCAAAAGAGCTTATTTCCTCGCCAGAGAACGGGCCCAGACGAATATCTCCTGATTTCCCTCCCGACCCCGTACTCGGCTATCAACCGCAGACAAAAGCTTCAGACCTTCGCGCTCTATAGCCAGTTTCGCCTTGCATAACGCAGCCTGGAGCAAGAGGGGATCGTTCACGACCCCGCCATCTGGAATCACAACGGATTCCAGCTCAAATTGAGGCTTAACGAGCAAGAGGAAATAAATGGAAGGCCCAGAAACCGCTTCGCGCATGGCTTTTAACGTGCGATCGAGCGAGTTGAAGCTCAGGTCAGCAAGCACGATCGAGATTTTGTCATCGAGTGGCTGATCCAATTTTCGGATATCAGTGCTTTCCATCGAGATAACTCTGAGGTCGGTCCGCAGTTTCCAGTCAAGCTGGTTGAAGCCGATATCGAGAGCATAGACCTTGGCCGCTTTGAGCTGCAGCGCACAATCGGTGAAACCACCGGTCGAAGCGCCACAATCGAGGATCGTGGCGCCTTCAAAAAAGGATGCGATTTTCAGGTCTTCGATGGCGCCCCAAAGCTTGTCCCCGCCCCGACTCACAAAGCGCGAGCGCTGACGTATTCTTACTTTTTGGGTCTCTTTAATCAGAGTTCCTGGCTTGTCCTGACGCTGCTCGTCGACAAAGACATTCCCTGTCATAATAAGGGCGCCGGCTTCCGCGACATCCTTCGCAAAGCCCTCGAGTACAATCTTTACGTCTAGTCTAATTCTGGTTTTTTTCACTGTGATATCCAGAGCTCACGAACGAGCCCAATTATTAAAAATATTTGTAAATCATTTTAAGGGCTTTTCACAATTTTGGCCCAAAGCTCTCAATGTTTTTCGCTCCCTGCCGATCAGCCCTTGAGCGGAAACGAAAACCGCCGTGTTGAACGCCAGGAGAATGATATGGGCCAGACGAATCTTAAAATCCTTTTCATCGACGAAAAGCGTATTACTTCAGAGCTTGAAAAAGCTGGATACCGAAAGATCGGTGCTCAGATTCATCAGGCAGTCAATTTCCCTCAGGCGAAAGATGCTCTGAAGAAAGGCCACGTCGACGTTATAGTGATCAACTACGATTACTCTGCGATCGATGCCGTCAGTATCTGCGAGCATTTCAAGAGACAGAAGGCAACGGCTGAGATCCCTGTGATCTTCACCAGCGTTCAATCGCTTCCCCGCAAAATCTCTCAGCGTGAAAACGGTCCTGATCTCTTCATTGAGACGCCGGTCCCGCGCGAATACTTCATCGAACAAATCCGCAACCTGCTCGAAGAGAAGACTCGCGAGACATCTCGCGTCACTCATCCGGGCTTAGCGACTTTCGAATACAAAGGCCAAATGCTGGAATGTTCCATCCAGGACATCTCCCGCTCCGGCATCCTGCTTGCTACGGACCTGACGATCGAACCCGGAGTGAAACTCAGTTTGAGCTTTGAACTCCCCGGTTATCTCAAAGCCATCAAGGTCGAGTGCGAAGTGATCCGCAGAATTGTCGGCGACTCACGTCGTGATATCTCGGCCGGGCTCGGTATCCGTTTTGATGAATTCAATGGCGATTCACAAAAACGCCTTGAGAAATACATCGCCAAAACTCAAATCGACGATCCCAAACTTGTCTATTATCTCTGAGATTAAAGCCCTATCGCTGATGTAGCCTGCTGCTTCTCGTGCTGAACCACGAGCTGTCCGCAGGCCGCATCAATGTCCTGCCCCTTGCTATAGCGCACCATCACCCGCATCCCACATTCATACAAATATTGGCGAAAGCGTTCGAGCGATTCCGGCTCAGGCCCCTTAAATTGCGACGGCCCAACGACGTTCAGCGGAATGATGTTGATCTTCACAGGCAGACCCTTGAGAAGATCGACGATTCCCTGCGCCTGAGCTTCCGTGTCGTTCACGCCCGCAATCACTGTATATTGAATCAAAACCGAACGATCGTCCTGGTCTTTATAAAATTCCTTCAGATAATCCACGACTTCAGCAATCGGCCAACGCCGGTTGATCGGCATTAGCTGTGAACGTTCGCGATTATTGGTGGCGTGCAGGCTCAGGGCCAGAGAGACTTTTGGGAAAGCTTCCAAAAGATTTTTGATGCCATCGAGGTGACCGGCGGTGGACACTGAGATTTTGCGCAGGGAAAAACCCGGGCCGATGGGTTCGCAAAGAACCTGCAGCGATCGCTTCAGAGCCTCAACATTATCAAGAGGCTCACCCATTCCCATAAAAACGATATTGCCAACGGTGAGACGCGGGCCGAAGCCTCGCTCCTCTCGCCATTCCGGATGCGAACGAACCCAGGCTCGGGCCAGCATGACTTGAGCGATGATCTCTCCGGCAGTCAGTTGGCGTTTAAGACCCATGCGCCCGGTGTGACAGAAGCTGCAGGCTTGCGCGCAGCCGACCTGACTGGAAACGCAGAGCGTGATGCGGTGCTTCTCGGGCATGAGAACAGATTCGATCAGAGCCCCATCCTCCAGACGAACGAGGAATTTCACCGTCCCGTCGTATCGAGACACCGATTCCTGGTAAATTTCAGCTCTGTTGCAGATATATTCAGCAGCGAATTTCTGACTAAGTTCGCGCGGCAGGCCCGGAGTCAACCAGGGTTCACGGGAGTAGTCTTTGTAGGCGGAGCGAAAAAGAGTTTTAACGTGTTGAGCGGGGAACGGGCTGCAGATTGCCTCCAACTCACTGAGAGTCACATCAAAAAAGTCCTTCATCACAATCCCCTTTGCACTGCCAAAAAGCAGCCCCACATTAGAGACTTGATGCAGGACTTGCAAGGCAAACCGTTCGCGAATTCCTCACTAAACATGAATCGCGCTTAGCTTTCACTAAACGCGACTCAAAGATCTGGAGTGTCTCAGGCTTAAGAGGACTTATTGTCAGTTTCGGCTGATATGAGATTGCCATGCCGCTTCTCAAGAGTCTCCGCCATCACATTGAGGGCTTTTTCGAGATCCCTCAGATGCACATCTTTTTTGCGAAGGTTGAGACGCGCGCTGTAATAACCGTTGGTCATACTCTGGGTAAAGCGGGTAACGGCGACGAGCGGACCGGTATGCTGATGGTGTGAACGAACGATTAGTATAATTATAACAATAATATATACGATAATCGAGATGACGAGGCCGATCATGTTGTGGCGAACGATATCGTTCATGACCATTTCATGCTGAAGAGTCGGGTCCACGACCTTGAAGATTTCCTGGATCTGGACGTACTGCTCAGAAAACATGATGTAAGTGAAAGTGCCGGCAGCTGCCAGGAACACAAGAGTCGCTGCGATCAATTGGGCGCCAAATTGAGTAGCCAAGAAGAACTCTCTAACGAGCGGCCCTAACTTACGACCGTTTTCTTTTCTTGTATCCGATGCCATTCTGCGCCTCTTCTGACTGGTTTGAGCTAAGCGACCATCGATTTAATTGGAGTTACTATGACAGTGTGCCTTGGGGCATCCGAAAACGGCAAGAAAAATCTTGCGTTTTCCATAGCTCACATTTAGTCTGCCAGCTCTCGTCGACAACTTTTGCTTGTGGAGTCGAAATTGCACGGTTCAAGACACAGAAGAAAACATCCAAAGGGTCGTCGCAAAGTTGGTCGTAAGAAGCGTCGTATGATGCGTCTTCGCCGTTCGTTGCGCACCAAGTAATCCCTATAGGGGCCGTTTCAAAGGCGAGAGGTCAAGGCTTGAGGAGTGGGACAACCGGAGTTTACGCACCCGTAAATGAGGATTGGCCCGCGACAAAAACGCAGAGATCTCGTTTTTAAGACGGCCCCCTGGGGCTGGTTTATGCGGCACCTTAGTCTATGGCTATGGTGCCGCTTGATCCGTCTATACACAAGCCTCCGTCCCCTCTGCCCCTTGTCAGCCCTTCGATCCAGTCTTTTTTTACCCCAGATTTATATCCAAGATTCATCAGATCACAAGACTTCTCGTGCTTGGTTCTCAATCAACAAATGAACCGTTAGTAAAAATTTTAGTTCGAGAGAGAGCTCCTGACTTTCTATGGAGATAGTGCGCCTCCCTACTTTACCACTACGTCAATCTTTTCCAAATGCTTTGCAATTCGACTTAGTACTCAGTAAGCTATGTGAATAAGCAAAACATCACCGACAAAAGACACTGACGTAGAACGATCGTCTTCGTTCGACGGAATTTCATTGTTTTCCCCCCTTGAGCGAGAGGCAACAATGCTGAATTTTATTCTCGAACTGGAACGTGTGCTAAAATTTTGGCCAGATGGCGTAAAATGGAGTCTCGTCCAAATCGGTGAGCAGACCAGAACGAAAGTTCCGCATGTTGTCGAGTATCTTATGGATGCGTTGACTAAAAATCCCGACGTCCACGATCCCTTAAGCTACAATGAAGTGCAAAAGGCCTTCGTAGTACTTAGAGATCGCAACCGTGTAGCACTTGAAACTCTGCTCGATCAGGGCAAACAAGCTGTGGCTCAAGCGGTAACGTCCTATGATCAGGTCATGGACAAAGTCCGAGCCATGGAACTGGCGAAGAACCGTCGCGGAGCCTATAGGACTTTGAACTATACCTACGGCAACTACCTCGATCTTCTCCCGTCCGACATCAAGACCAGCATCTGTAACGACTGCCTGCGCATTGGCATTAAGGAAGGTATCAACTTCCAAGAGCTGTCTCAGTGGCTTCAACGGGGCATTTCACACGTCATGGAACACCCAGGACGTGACGCTGTAGAAGACGCTCTTGACTTTCTTGAGGCCTATGGAGACTATTTTCTCACGGAAGCAAATGGTAAGGGTGAAAAATTCCTCACCAATCTTTTGCTAAGGCTGAAGCCAGCTGCTATGGAATGGGACTTGTCGCCGAAGCTAAATGAAGTGGCTAGCGACTTTAGATTGACTGAAGTCATGGATGTGTTTGTCTAATCCCGTCGGTGGGCTCTGAGTGGAGTTTCACTTCCGGGACCTTTCGGAGTGGGAACTAACTTGAGCAGAACCAAAAAGCAGAATGTAAAAAAGAAAAGCTCGTTGAACACGAATGCTGCCAAAGCCAAGACCACCAAGACTTCTCCCTCAAAAAAACCAGCGAAAAAAGTAGCCGTTGCCAAGAAAAAGGCAACTGCTAGACCGGCAAAGAAGGTCGATGCTCCGAAGACGAAAAGTCTCGCGAAGCCGTCGACCTCTCTGAACGGCCCCGTCAAGCTCCCCAAAGCCTTGAAGCTCAATCAAGTCTTTAACGCCTGCACGCTTTCGCAGTTCGACTTCGAAACGACCAAAGACCTCCCCAGCACCCACGAAATTATCTCTCAAGACCGCGCGATCCAGGCCATCAACATGGGTCTGAGCATTCAGCGTCCAGGCTACAATATTTATGTGGCGGGCATCGAAGGCACAGGCAAAACCAGTGTCATCCGTCAATTTCTACAGACCTGGTCAGCAAACTCCGAAGCTCCGCCCGATTGGATATACCTCTATAATTTCTCAGAACCAGAAAACCCACGTTGTCTAACCGTCTTGCGTGGCGAAGGCAAAAAGTTCAAGAAGAGCATGGAACACCTGGTTAAATCCCTCCGCTCGGAGATCCCGGTTGCCTTGCAAAGCGAGGACTACGAGACCGCCGTCAATACCTTCATTTCATCGGCCAACGACTTTAAGTCCAAGCTCTATAGCGATCTCGAGAAGCTCGCCAAGACCAAAGACTTCGTCATCAAATCGACCCGCATGGGTATCGAGACGATCCCCGTGCTCGACGGTCGCTCCCTGACTGAGCGCGACTACTCCAAACTCGGCGAAGCGGATCGCACCAACATCGAAAACAAACGCTCCGAACTTGAGCCCGAAGTCCTCGACTTTGCCCGCAAGGTCCGCGGTATCGACAAAGATACGGCTGAGCAACTCGAGAAGCTCCGCGATTCCATCGGCGAGCAGATTGTTTCGGCTTTGATCGCTCCCCTCCTCGAAGAATTTGGCGAGTTCCCGGACATCGCGGAATACCTCGAGCAGGTACGCGAAGACGTGAAGGAAAACCTTCTCGAGTTCGTGGAAGAGGAGTCAGCGGCGGGCGCTGAGGAACAGAACTTCTCCGAAGAAATCAAAGACAAGTTCAATAAGTATAAAGTGAACGTCTTTGTCGACAACTCGAAGACCGACCGCGCGCCGGTCATCATCGAAGACAACCCCACGTACTACAATCTTTTCGGCAAGATCGAAAAGAACGTCGAACACGGGATGTACCTCACCGACTTCACTATGATCAAAGCGGGATCCATTCACCGTGCGAACGGCGGATACCTGGTGCTCAACGCTCTCGATATATTCCGTACTGGCTCGACCTGGGATTCTTTGAAGCGCATTCTGCGGGCGCGCAAAGGCTTCATCGAAGATATGGGCGAGCAATTCTCCCTACTCCCCACGTCTGGACTGCGCCCCGAGCCGATGCCTCTGGATCTGAAAGTCATCCTCATCGGGACGGATGAGATCTATCATGTCCTCTTCCAGGAAGATGAGGAGTTCCACAAGATCTTCAAAGTCAAAGCCGACTTTGACTTCAAGATGGAACGCAATCCGATCACGATTCAAAGCTACGCGGCCTTTATCGCCACGCGTGTGAACCTTGAAAAACTGGCTCCCTTCGATCGTTCGGCTGTGGCCGCCATCGTCGAGCATGGCTCGCGTATGGTCGAGGATCAAAAACTCCTCACCACCCAGTTTGGCGAGATCAAGGATTTGACCATCGAGTCGGACTTTATCGCCAAACAACAGGGCAACAAGATCGTCACCCGTGCCGATGTTGAAACCGCATTGGATATGAAGGCCTATCGCCTGAATCTTCAGGAAGAATATCTGCTTCGCCTCATGAAGCAGGAAGACATCCTGATCTCGGTCGATGGCGAGCGCGTGGGTCAGATCAATGGTCTCGCGGTCTACGATTATGCGGATTATTCCTTCGGGAAGATCAACCGCATCACCTGCACGACGTCCCCGAACAAGAGCGGCATCCTCAACATCGAACGAACGGTTCGTCTGTCGGGCAAGATCCATGACAAAGCCGTCATGATCATCGCCGGCTTCTTTAAGGCAGTCCTGCCCCGCGACAAGCCCTACTCCTTCACTTCGAGTGTTTGCTTCGAGCAGAACTACGGACCGATCGATGGCGATAGCGCAACGCTTGCCGAAGTCATCGCGATCACCAGTTCCCTGTCTCGCATACCGATCAAACAAAACCTCTGTATCACAGGTTCCATGAACCAGTTTGGTGATGTGCAGACGATCGGTGGCGTGAACCAGAAGATCGAAGGTTTCTTCAAGATCTGTGACCTGGTCGGAAACAGTGACGAGTACATCGCCATCATTCCCAAGGCCAATACCAATAACCTCATGCTACATCGACATGCGCGTCAGGCCGTTGAGTCGGGTCGCTTGAAGATCATCCCCGTTTCGCACATTTCGGAAGCCTTTGAAATTGCTACTGGAAGATCGTTCGGCATCACCGATGTGCACGAGCCTCACAAGGCTCCAAGGAACAGTGCCGTTGGCGAGATAGTTCACTGGCTAGACTCTGTCGACAGTGATAAAAAACGTTTTTAAGATTTGCCTCTTCTCATCAATGGGGGGCAACCGCCCCCTTGTTGAAGTTGAGGATTTGCAAATGGATATCCAGCGACTCAAAACCCGTCAGCTTCTGCAGAATCACATTCATCAATTCTTCCAATCCAAAACCTATCTTTCAGTCGATGCGCCTCTCGCGGTGGTAACCCCGGGGACCGAAGTGCATTTGAATTATTTTGCCACGAGTTGGCAGGATCATCGCCTGGGTCAACATAAGGTCTACCTGCGGTCAAGTCCGGAGCTGCATCTGAAGCAGGCTTTGAGCTGGGGTCTCGAAAGGGTTTACCATCTTGGAAAATGCTTTCGGAACAACGGCGAGATCAGCGCCTGGCATCATCCTGAGTTTACGATGCTCGAGTACTATCAGGTCGGCATCAGCCTCTCTGCGTTCATGCAGCTCACCGAGGATCTGATTCGTTCGTCGGCCGAGGCGCTGGGACCTTTGACGAAGCTTTCGCTGCCAACAGTCTTTACCAAGATATCGATGTACGAAGCCTTTGAGCAATGGGCTGGGATCGAGCTCGTGGATGGCGATCCAGGCTTTGCCGCGAAAGCCATGGCTCGGGGCTATCAATCGGTTAACGCCGACGACGACTTCGAAACGGCTTATTTTAAAGTCCTGATCGATGTCATCGAACCTGAGTTGACCCGGCATGAGGCGATCTTCGTCTATGATTATCCGCCTTCTCAGGCCGCTTTGGCCAAAATCAAAAGTGGTCGGGCGCAACGCTTCGAACTCTATCTTGGAGGCGTTGAACTCTGTAACGCCTTTGACGAACTCCTGTCCCCCGAAGAAAATCTTCAGCGTCTGAAGGCCAGCAACGCGCAGAGAATTCAACTTGGCAGCTATCCCCTGCCCGAGGATGAGGACTTTCTAAAAGCCCTGCAAAGCGGCCTCCAGGATTGCTGCGGCAATGCCCTGGGATTTGACCGTCTCCTGGCCCTCCTTATGGGGCTGAAGGGAATTGGATCTCTGATTCCGTTTCGGGCGAATCAGCCCTATCGTCAGAGTCTGAAGACGGAGCACCTTGACGAATCCTGAGAAAGATATCGAGCTGGCTCTTGTTCTCCGAAAGACTGTCCCATCGGAAGAGAGCGCCGAGGAAAGGGATCGCACTGAGCCAGGGGATACGACTCTCCTCCTCGCCTTTCAGAGAGGCCTGCATGCGTCCGATACGCTGCAGCTTCTGCTGGGGGACCCAGACCTCGCTGGCGAATTCACTGGCATCGATCGTCCGCAGACCCGCCTGAGGTTGACTGAGGTTCATCTTTAGCTGAATTCTCGCGAGACCCTCCTTGATCTCCAGAAGCTTTATCTCCAGCCTGAAACCCGAACTTTTCCACAGAATTTCTTCCGTATCTTTTTGAATGGCATGCGTTTGAATCTCCTGTCCATCCTTCAGGACCGCTGTTCCTCCCAGACTCAGACTCAGCTCCGGCTGCGCAACGATGTGAATCTTGCTCTTTTGAGAGAGTTCGGCAATGAAAGCGTGAAGAGGTTGTTTCGAGGGGATCTCGATTCGCTCCCACTGCAAAGGGTTAGAAATATCACCCGAACCCTCGCGCTCAGCCATGACGAGAACATCGAGGATCCAGAGATCGGGCGATCGCAGCAGGCAATTGATTTGCGGGCTGAGATGATAGCTTTCAGACAGATTGCTGATCACTTTCTCCAGTTGCTTCTTGTCCGAATCATCACAGTAGCTGTTGATTTGAATTTGGCCATCCGAGCTTAATTTATAGTCCATTTGACCTAATTGGGGCGCGAGATCAATCCTCGCTTTCGTACGGGCCAAAGGGCTGAGGATGACCTGCCAGGTGCAGGGCATCTTCTTTTTACAGAGTTGTTTCGCCTCATAGAACCAGGCGAGATCGTCCACTTCCCCGGCTATGATCGTGTTCTCGGTATCACAACGAATACCAGCCTTCGCACAGAAAAAGCTTTGCCATTCGCTGCGTAGGAGCCAGTCGTTCTGCTGATCCCGACTGAGAACCTCGATGATCCAGTTCTTTTCTCCTGAAGGACTGGAGGCTTTAAGCAGAGTAATTCCTGAGCGCATGGCCATGAGCCGCACGCGTCCCTTGCCGGCCGCCTCGATCTCGAGGACCTTCTTGGGATTCAATTCCAGGCTTGAATCTGAGGGGATATCAAGGATCTGCGTCTGGCCGGCCTCCATGTAAATCTTGGGTGGGGACAATCCCAGGACTGAAGCTGCGAGCCAGAGGCTAAGGATATATGATGACATTCTTCTTCTCACAGTGCGGGAATGGAGCGCTGTTTTTACCAGAGGGCGCAAGATGAGCACTGGAGCGCTGCAGAGCGCTCAGACTTTCGGCGATGAGACGATTCTTGGGCACGATGACAAAGACCTTTTTCTGCTCGGCTTGCCAGATCCGAAAGCTCTGCGGGATGAGCAGGCATTGGCGATCCGCATCGATCAGATTAAATTCTTCCGTTACATGAACCCCACCATCGATCTTCGGCGCAGGCCAGGGGACGAGTATGCCCTGCGGCACTTTACCCGAACCATCAGGTTCGAAGAGCAGCGTCCCGACGAGGAAACAGGCCAGGTGGGTGGCGACCGGCGGCAGATTCAAGCAGCTTACTCGCAGTGCAATTTTTTGAAATCTTCCTCTAAGAGCTTCTCGCGTCCGATGATACATAGTGCCTCCGCATCTCTTTCCTTTTGATGATTCGCGCCGTAGTCAATACGGGAGCGCGGGCTGGGCCAGTCCTGACCAAGCGCTTTAAATTCCTTGTTCATTTCATTGTTCGTAAACGGTTTTTGTGAAACATCTTCAAGCGCCTGATAACTCGCACTCCATGAATCCGCGGCCTTCTGCAGAAGCGAAAGTTGCCAGAATTGAAAGGAAGCGAGAAAAAAGACGAATACGATCCAATCAACTTCACCGCGCTGTTTCCCTGTAGACCCAGTTGGGATAACTCCAGGGGAGTCGGGGATTCGATTCCCGAAAGGCGCTGAAACTTGCAGCCTTGCAATCCATCGATAACTCTTCATCGGTCTCCTCTTCATAGAGCGCTTCTGCGACATAGGGATATTGAGCGGCAAGAAAATGCAAACTGTCGGCCAGATTCCGCCGGTAGACATCACTTCGTGCGCATGCAAGCGCCTGATAATCCTCCCTAAAACTACTCAGGACAAAATCTGCGGTTTCGCCTAAAACCACAAGATTCTTCAACAGAATCAAAGTGATAATCGGAATACAAAGTCGCAAAAGCATCGACCACCTCCTCCTACCAATCTTTAGCAAGGTTAAGCTCCTCCTACGACAGACATAATGTGTGGTAAAATAAAAAAAATGGCCGGGGGATCACTATGCAGCTTCGCATTCTCAGCTTGAGTTTCCTTCTCCTTCTGTTGAACGCCTGTCGTACAGCCGATAACGATAAAGACGTGAAAGCTCCCGCTCCTCTTTTGGTTACAGGCGCGTCAAGCGATCCTGTCCTTAAAAAAGTGATTGGTGATCTTACGAAGAAATATCCTGAGAATCGTGAACTGACCTGCACGATCATTCGCAGTGATCTATCCAACATAAAAGAAGTCGACCTGGCTATTGCCGCCGTCAGCAAACAAGAACTGGCTGATGCGTTTATATTTCGGGCGCAAATTCCCTCGATTCAATACTTTGGCTATTTAGGGGGCGAAGCGGTTCTCCTTTCGGAGACCAGTGACGAGAAAATGAAATTTCGCCGTCCCGAAGGCGAGCTCGGCAATCCTCAGCTCGATCTCCTGATGAATGCTTTCGAAAGCAAATGCGGAGTAAGCGATGCGAACCCTTAAGCTCCTTTCGATCATCGTCATTCCCGCTCTGCTCAGCGCCTGCAAATCCACGCGCCCGACAGTGGAGATTCAAGAGAGAGGCTACACGCCCATAGCTGTCACGGGCGCAACCAATCCTGTAACGTCGTCACCTGTCGACGACTCACCGACTACAACTCTAAAAGTCGGTGCCTCGTCCCTGCCGACTGGCGCCAAGGAATATACCCGCATCAGCCTCACACTTGCCGTGGAAGGTTCGATCGCAAAAGAAATCGAAAACTATGCGTTGAATGATTTGGTACCTTTGGAGCCTTATAAAACCTATACGCTGACCATGAGATTCTACACAGCAGGCGTGCTGATCTATTCCAACGAGTTCTGCAAAAGCAGCAAGGACTTCAAATCCAAAGTTGGCCCGAATAACTATACAGTTCCGCTCTGTGTCGCTCCCGCTGAAGGCGATGTCGAAGAGAACCTTCCCACAGCAGCGCCAACCAAGACGGATGCAACACAAAAAGATTCCAGCTCGACAGACATGCAAGAAATGCCGGCTGCCTCCCCTGCTTCGAGCCCCAGAGACAGCCTTTCTCAGAACAATTCAGGATATCAGCGAGATCAAGGAAGCTGAGTCACTTATGAATGCCCAGCGGGGCGTGGTCATCCATTCGGCCAAGCTCGCCCCGCTCGGTGAAATAGGAAGTATCGCCGATGAAATCAACAACCCTCTGGCTATCATCCACGCGCAAGGGTCGTACGAAAATGGCTGGACATGGCCTCAGCATTTCAAGAAGTATACTGACGGATAATGGGGGGTACCTGGTCTACGATCGAGGTCACGGGAACACGAGCTTTGGGCTTGGAATCAGACTTCATTAGATCCCGTGAGGCGGCTGTTGAGGCCTTAGCTATCGTTATCAAAGAAAAGAATTTCGATTATGTTGGACGCTCATCCCGCATTTGGGAGAGGAGGGGGCCATAGCCTTCCCGAAAACTCGGAAACAGAAAGGGATAACCCATCTTCTGCAGCTTATCCGAAACCACCCGTTTATGTCCGCGCCGCAATTCGGTCGAATGATCGACCGGGCAATCCTCAACTGATATCCCAAGCTCTGCCAGTACCCAGCGAATAACATCGTCTCGAAGTTCAGGCCTCAAATCGACAGCGTTGATTACCGCCATACCCGGATCCTCGCGGCCCATGAGAAATGCAACGATTCCCACTGCATCATCACGGTGAATGCGATTGCTGTACTGCTGCGCATTCGGCTTCAATGGCTCTTGCCCTTCCTGTATCCGCCGCACAAAACTTGTCCGTGTTGGCCCATAGATGCCACCGTAACGAAGCACCGCACCTTCCAGACCCGACGCGCGAAGAAACTTTTCGCCGGCGACTATGAAACGACTCGGACCTGATTGCGCAAGACCAACCGAGTCTTCAGTGACAATCTCACCTTGCTTTGCAGCATAGACGGACGTGCTCGATGAGAGATAAAAACGAGGATTGATCCCCCGTTTCTGATAATGCTCAACGAGATTCCGAACTGCGACGAGGTAAGCCTTTTCATAGGCTAAATCAGTCGAGTCGTCAGCTGCCACAGCATAATAAATCGCATCGACGACAGGTAGATCCTTGAGCGAGGCGCTATCTGTAAAGTCACAGGCGATCGTCTTCAGACCCGGGCTTGGTCGAGCGGAGCGTCGCGCCAGGAATATTTGGTGGGTCCCGGCAGCATCGTGGGACAGACGATCCGCAAGCGCGAGCCCCAGATATCCCGCACCGGCTATAAGTATCTTGGCCATGCTTACTCTCTAACTGTATCGCGATGATATTTCTTCATCATAAATTTGATTTCGCCGGTCGCCTTGTAAAGACAGCCGGCGTCCGAACTCATATCGCCTTGGCTGCAATTGCTGGTCAACATGCGATCGCCCAGCGATTTGGTTTGTTTGCCCAACCATTTTTCACAAAGACTGACCGCTTCCTTCTCATTATTTTTTGAGCAGAACACCTTGGTATCGGTCTTGTCTTGTTCCTCCACCACTTCTTCGGTGTGAACGACAGTCTTGGCAAATGCACCCGGCATCATGAAGCATGTCAATACGGCAAGAGTCATGACTCTCATAGAAAACTCCATTTCTTGATAGTTGGCTTGCCCAAAAGACTCGCCTTTAATTTGTATCCCATGTTAAACCCATAGCCTGATTGACGAGAGGACCTTTGACGATGGCCGAATTCATCAAGCTTAGCCCAGCTTTACCGTGGATCGCAGGACAAGGTCACGCGGGACTTGTAACCGCCTGCGCGCCGGATCGCTTGATCCTGGAGAGCCCTCTCAAGAGCTTTTCCACACGTCTTACCCATATTACCGTTTCCCTCCAAAACGACCAGAATTTTCATTTCGAAGGTCGTCTGGAAACGGAGGTTTATCCTTATCATTTCATTATCTCAGCAAAAGAACGCCAAACTCTTCAGGAATTGCTAGGTCAAATTCGTAAGGACCAGCATATCGAAATCTGTCGTTCGCAGGACGTAGAAGCCAGCGATCGCTACACGGGATTTCAAGAGCTTTCGTTTTTGCCAGAAGCCCTTCCCCTTTTCGATCATTCAGAAATTGACACTTCGGTCCAATTTTTAGGCCGAAAGTTCGCCTTGCCTATACTCATCACGGGCATGACAGGCGGCATTCAAAAGGGGACGGAGATCAATCGCCGACTCGCACTGGCCGCTCAAAAATTTGGAATCCCCATGGGTGTGGGATCGCAAAGAATCGCACTCGATAATGCCGAGTATGCCCCAATTTTCAGCGTGAAAGACAGTGCCCCCGACGTTTTTCTCATCGGCAATATCGGGATCGCCCAGCTCGCCGATCGAGGGGCGCTCGATCGTTGCCGCCGCGCGGTGGACATGATCAAAGCCGATGCTCTGGCGATTCATTTTAATGTGGTTCAGGAGCATATTCAGGTTGAAGGGGATCGCAATCTTGCCGGCATCATGAAAAGTCTTGAGACGATCTGCAAAGAGCTCGACGTGCCTGTGATTGCCAAAGAAGTAGGCTCGGGAATCTCACCGGCTTCGGCGCGCATGCTTTCTGAAGCAGGCATTGCGGCCATTGATATCGGCGGTGCGGGCGGCACATCCTGGGCCCATATTGAAGGCCTGAGGAGCTCATCAGACATTGTGAGTCAGCTTGGTTTAACCTTTAGAAACTGGGGTATTCCCACAGCCTACAGTCTGGCGTCCGTGCGGGAAGCCCTTCCCCATTTCCCATTGATTGCCACCGGGGGCATTCGCGATGGCCAAACCGTGGCAAAGGCCGCGGCGCTCGGGGCACAGTTTGCGGGTGTGGGCCTGCCCCTCCTCAAAGCGGCTTTGCAGAATGAGGAAGCGGTGGAACAAACTATCGAAGGGTACGTGCGGGGGCTACGCCTGACAATGTTGGCGAGCGGTGCGAAGACCCTTGCTGACCTTCGTTCTAAGATCGTTCGGGGTCGTCCTTATGAAACGGATTTCAATCGATTAATTCCAACTCAAATTCCTAACTTTTGAACTATAGGATGGTAGCATGCAGTATCCAAGCCATGAAACTCTCGTATTTTAGTCAGTGGTTTTAGTTAGTTATAAATGCATCAACCGTCTAAGGATCAAGCGCTGACTGCCGGCTTTCCAAGCTCAGGGAAATCAGCGCACACCTCAGTCTTTTCAACATAGTTCACTCCCCCTTTACCTGTCATAAACTGCTACAAATTAAGGCTCAGAGTCAGTTTGCTCTGATGGCAGAAGCTTTGTTCAAGAAAGCTTGAACTGGCACGCAGATTGAGGCAGACTGGAATCGCTGTAAACACTCCTAAGTGCCTAACATGAGTGAAAAGATATGACCGGTGAAACGAGTACACACTTTCCGCAGCGCAAAGACTCTCCAGCATCTCGCTTCAGCTCACGTCTGCCAGGTTTCTACGAACTGGGCATAAGTCAGCGCCGGGAAATTATCCAGGACCTCGCTCAAATCGATCCGAAGCAAAGCGAAAACTTTGGCGACTTCTCGACTTTGAATGCAGAGCTCGTCAACGTCTTTATCGAAAACGGTATCGGCACGATGGCCCTTCCGCTCGGAGTGGCCACCAACTTTCATATCAATGGTCAGGACATTCTCGTACCGATGGCGGTTGAGGAAACAAGCGTCGTGGCTGCGGCAAGTCATGGCGCAAAACTCGCGCGACTCGGTGGTGGATTTACCAGCTCAAGCACGCCCCCGATCGGCACCGGCCAAATCCAACTCTACCCGACTGAAGATGTCGATTACGATAGCATCCTCACAGAATACACAAGCGAACTTATAGCTCATGCACACGACGGACAGCAGCGACTCCTCGCGCGTGGCGGTGGTGTGCGGGGCATCCGCTGGCGTTTCATCGATGCGATCCAGTCGCTGGTGATATATGTCGACATCGATACCCGCGATGCGATGGGCGCCAACCTCATCAACACGATCTGTGAAAAATTGAGCAAGCGTGTTTCGGAGCTGATTCCCTGCGAAATGGGCCTTCGTATCCTCACCAATCTCTGCGACAAGCGCATGGCCCGCGCGCAATGCCGCGTGCCCAAAGAAGCCCTGAGCAATCAAGAGTTCACGGGCCCCGAAGTTGTCGATCGCATCGTGCAAGCCTATCTTTTCGCGGCTCACGACGTCTATCGGGCGACGACCCATAACAAAGGTGTGATGAACGGCATCGATCCGGTCGTCATCGCCACGGGCAATGACTGGCGCGCTGTCGAAGCGGGAGCGCATGCCTATGCCTGCCGTTCGGGTGTCTATCAGCCGATGACAAAATGGCGGAAAAATGCCGACGGCGATCTCGAGGGTGATATTGAATTGCCGATGGCCGTAGGCACAGTGGGAGGCGTGACGACGCTTCACCCGACGGCCCAGGCTGCAATCAAACTTCTCGGCAGCCCCAATGCGCAGGCTCTCGCCGAAATCATTGTGACCGTCGGCCTGGCTCAAAACCTTTCGGCTCTGCGGGCTCTGGCTTCGGAAGGTATTCAACGGGGGCACATGAGCCTTCATCAGGGCAATATTCTTCTTGCCCAGCGAGAAAAACATTAATGAACACAAGCTCACAAAGACAAGGCGTGACCGTAAGCGTCCCGGGCAAAATCATGCTCGCGGGCGAATACTCTGTTCTGACCAAGGGTCGCAGTCTTTCCGCAGCCGTCGATGCTTTCCTGACGATGGATATTTCGGATAGGATCGAAGATTCGATAGAGGTTCAATCCAATCTGTGGCCGCAGCCGATTCAACTCAATTTTAATAAAAATCCAGAACCACTGCTCGACAGCCTCCAATCGGCGGCGAAGCAGCACGATATTTCCAGGGCATCGGTGCAGGTACGCTCCCATCTTCCTGTGGCCTTTGGCCTTGGCAGTTCATCGGCAGTTCGCCTGGCAGCCCATCTAGGACTCTTAGCTTTTGCAAAACAATCGATACAGTTTCCGCCTGACATTCTTTGGTCTTCCGCTCGCGAGGCATGGAGACTGCAAAGGGAACAGCAGGGCTTTGCATCCGGCTATGACCTCGTGACTCAGCTTCATGGGGGTTATTTGGAATGGCGACCGGACTATGAGTGTTGGCCTGGCGCGATTCGCAGCCTCAGTTTGGATTGGCTGAATGATTGGGTCCACCCCTACGCCGGAGGGCAGGGAGCTCCGACGGAACAAGTCGGTGGATCCGTTCGAGGATGGCTCGATCAGGAAGGACTTTGGCCCGAACTTTTGCAGCGAAACGAATTCTTAATCGATGCGTTTCTCGCTCAGGAAGGTGAAGGCTTGATAGCGGCCAACCAAGCTCATCGCCAACTCTTTCAAAAAGCTCCTTTTTATCCGGCCTCTCTCTATAAAGGACTTGCGTCCTTGAGTGGATTTGATCGATCTTGGTCCTTTAAAACCACCGGTGCCGGCGGCGAAGACGCTATTCTCATCTTAGGTCAAAGGTCGAATTTGACAGGGGTCGACGCAGCATTGAATCGACAGGGCTGGAAGAGATTGTCGAGTGCGTGGACGACGCAACCAAGTCAGGTGAAGTGGAAGGACAGCTTGCATGACTGATATCTTTCGCGTGGTTGCGCCCAGCAACATCGCGTTTCTTAAATATTGGGGCAAGAAGGATCCCGTTTTGCAGTGGCCTGCAAACGATTCACTTTCGATGTCCTTGAATCAACTTTCGACTCGAACCTCTGCGTTCGTTCACGATGCGGATGATCACATCTTTCAATTTCAGGGCGAAGCTCTCCCGCGCGATCATGCAAGCTTTAGCAAGGTCTTTAAACATCTCGATTCCCTTGCGGGCTCTTTCGGCTTTCCGGAAAAATTATCTCTTTCGAGCAGCAATTCCTTTCCCACCGGAGCCGGCATCGCGAGCAGCGCCAGTGGACTTGCAGCCTTGACGATCGCTGCCATCGCCTGCTGGACAGGTTCCAGTACTTTTTTCGAGCTGGAAGCCAAAGGCTTTTCGCGTGAACATCTCGCCCATCTCGCCCGCCTGGGATCCGGGAGTGCAGGTCGCTCCCTTTTTGGTGGCTATGTGCAATGGCAAGCCGGCTCGCATGCCGATAAGCAGAAAATCCTGCCTCTCTACGCCGCGGCTCATTGGACGCTGCATGATACCGTCGTACTTTTTTCCCACAGCGAAAAATCAAAATCATCGACCGCGGCGCACGGCGATGCCTGGTCGAGCCTTCTCTTTCGCCCCCGAATCGCCGGCGCGCCGGAACGCATGAATGCAATTCTCAAAGCCCTGGACGAACGCAAGATGGCCGAACTTGGCCCTTTGCTCGAGACGGAAGCTTTGGAAATGCACGCCGTCATGCTTACGACGAGACCGCCTCAGTATTACCTGACAGATGAATCGGTCGAGTTCCTTGCCGCCTTTCGCCGCGCGCGGCAGGAAGTATGTTTCGAAGCCTATTTTACTATTGATGCTGGACCTAATATTCATATCATCCACGAAGCTTCAGCTTCATCGGCACTTACGAGCTGGCTGCAGGAACATTATCCGACGCTTCAGCTCCTGCACGATCGCGTGGGTGAAGGACCCTGGCTTGAACGAGGTTTGAATTGAGCGAAAATTATAATCCCCGTTTTCGAACATCCAGCTTTGCTGTGCCGTCCATTGAGACGACAGCCTGTGGCAAGGCGATCATCGTCGGTGAGCATGCTGTTGTTTACGGAACCCATGCGGTAGCGATTCCTTTGCATCAGATGCGCTTTCGCTTTCACATGTCGCAAAAGACAATGCGCTACGGAGCCCCAGCGGAAGTCCATCTCAAACTCGCTGGACACGAAGGTTCGCCGCGCCTTCAAGCGGTCGTGATTCGGGCGATGGAACTTCTCGGCATCGAGCCTTTTTCTCTCGATGGAGAGACCCATTCCACGCTCCCTATCGGAGCTGGCCTTGGATCATCCGCAACGCTCTGCGTGGCTGTTCTCAGAGCGCTTTCCGAAGCGTTGAACATCGATCTTCCGAAAGCCCGCCTGGCGGACTTTGCCAATGAGTTGGAAAAGAGTTTCCATGGCAATCCTTCGGGCCTCGATACGGCTGTGGTCGCTTTCGAACAACCGGTTCTCTTTGCCAAAGCCAAAGCGATCGAAATCATACCGATCGCGGAGCAGCATTCCTACAGCTTTGTACTGATCGACAGCAATATCCGCGCATCGACGATGGCGATGATTCGTATCGCTCAGCCTTATTTTACAGGCTCTTCCGGCGAACAGCGCCTGGCTCGTTTTGACCAGCTTTCACTGTCTGCCCACCGAAGTCTTATGGACGGCGACACACATTCTCTCGCTTTGTGCATGAATGAAAGCGGTGACCTCCTCGAAGAATCCGGCGTCGTACCTGCGAATCTGAAAGACATGATCATTCGCACACGCGAACTCGGGGCCTTGGCTGCCAAGACCACGGGCGCAGGTGGCGGTGGAGTGATTATCGGTCTTTTGGATCCAGCCCATTGCGAGGAGCAGTATCGAAAAATTCAGGAGCAGTTCAAAGGCCATGGAACTTACCGTGTGACTTTAAATAGTCTCGGCAACTGATTATTTTCGGCTGCGAATAAAGACAAATTGTAGCTCATCATTGGTCCGCTCATGCTTGGGCGGAAACTCACGGATCGAGGCATCCAGACAGCCTATCAGCCCGAGATCTTCCTGATGGGTTCGCAGTTCGTCTTTGGCAAGCGAGAGACGGGGCAGCCCCGCGGCGTCCCAGTGAAGGCTAAGAGTCAGATCCTTCAGCATGCCCCTCCCCTTCAAAGCATCAAAACACCATGGAATATAGGTATTCTGCCGAAGATCCTGCAGAAGCCGTGCATCGGATGCCGTGACTGTGAGCTTCCAATCCGTTTTGCCAAAACTCACGATCGACTTAGCCACGAGCGAAGTTGGGAATGAAAAGGCACTTAAGGCGGCGAGAAACATGAATAGAGATAAATGCCTCACGACGAGCCCCAAATCAAATTGTGACGGAGAGACACAGAAGACTTAAAACTTTCCTTTAACTTCGCTATCAGTCTTCACACTACGTTCCGGGGCGGCTTTGCCAATCTCATCCGTGACCCTAAAGGTTTTGGATTGTTGTTTGACACAGAACTCAGCGCCGTAAAAAGATTCGTTGCAGAGCCCCCGGTTCAAAAGAGCTTTGGCGAGACTTGCCTGTTGTTTTCTGAGCGAAGGCGCACCGGGCTCGCCGAGTTGTCCTTCGATGGGTTTCGGCTCGAGAATATCCTCGACTTTGAAGGGGGTTGCGTACTCAGCAGCCATGACGGATAGTCCTGAAACGAGAGTAAGGCTGCTGATTATAAGCGAAAAAGTCTTCATATAAATCCCCGTCTCGAAATGATTTGTGCCTCAAAGCTAATATTTAGCGATTAGCGGTGATTTTTTCCGAATAGTTAGCATATTTTTTTCAAGCCTTTTGTATGAAAATTTTCACAATTCTGTCGATGTACATGAGTGCGAAGTTTGAAAGCACTCAATCGACCTCACCAACGCCAACTTCGAGGCATCCCTTCAATCAGCCAGCAGCGTGGGCTGGTTTGACAAGGCCGGCAATGGCCTGAGCCAGGCTGGTGACGCCTACACCAAACAAGTGTCTTTTCGCTTATTAGAACGAAGAGGCTGTGTTGTTCGTTTGAACAGGAGAAGCAACTCCTGGCAAATAAACCACCGCGTCCACCGTAGCTGTTCTCGTTCCTGCCGTGGTACCAAGCATAGGCCCCAAAACAGTGGTCGACTCAGTCTCGCTTTTTTGCTCAACGCAGGCCCCGTTGATCAGCCCACAAACGTCGAAGTTCGATTGGTGGCTTGCAATCAGGTTCAGGTTGAGCGAATCGCTCCAATCTTCATTATTCACGATCGTTTCATCCGCATAATAAAGCGTGCGGAGAGTCTGGAGCCCATGCAGCGTCGACAGCGACTCGGCTAAAAGATCAAGGCCGCCAAGATAGAGGCCTTCGAGCTTTGATTTCGCATCGATCGAGAGGTTGAAAGCCTGGTTGTTGGCCTGGACCTCATCGTAACCGATATAGAGTTTTGTCAACTCTGGAGCATCGACGTGGAAAGCCGTGATGGGATTGCCCATCAGATAAAGAGTGGAAAGTTTGCTCATCCCCGCCAGCGATGGAATGCTGACCAGATAGTTATTCGCGATGGAAAGGCTTTCCAAAGACGTCATTCCAAGAAGAGGAGACATATCCTTGATCGTGTTTGAATCAAGTGCAAGATTGCGAACAGAAGTCAAATAGGCCAAAGGACGAATGTCCGAAAGGTTTTGACTGCTCAGATCCAGATAACGGGCTTGGGCTGCGTACTGCGAAAGCAGGCCGCAATCGAGTTCCTGAGCATAGGTTTGGGTCATTTGCTGAAGGACAGCCATCAAAGTGGCAAAGTATGGTTCCTCAAATTCCGACTTCTTCGCAGCGGCGGCATTGGCACATAACTGCTCAAGACTGGAAGGGGCCGTGAATATATCTGTCTGACAATTAAGGGCCGGACAGCTCGAATCAGCGAATGGATTGTCGTACGCCTTGATAACGCCTACGTTTGGAGCCTTGATGTCAATCGATGTCAGATCATTGCTCGATACATCGAGCATCGAAAGCTGAGTCGGCAGGCTCAAAGCCGCGATAGACGTCAGGCCGTTATCACGTAGACTCAATTCCGAAAGACCCACGAGCTTTGAGAAGTCCGGAAAGGCTTTGGCATCAAAACCATCAAGACTCAAGCCCTTGAGGCCCGATAAAGAGGACCAATCCACTTTGCCAACAAAGCTGCCATCAACAGTGCGCAGATTATCAAGTCCAATTTTGGAATTAAAGAATCCATCGAGTTTCAATTGGCCCTCGACCGTACTCGCTGCGATTTCAAGCATCGAATCGTTCGGAAAAAGACGCGGTTTGACCTTCGAAAGATCGAGGGTACCGACTGCTTTGACAAAGCTCACTTCTTTCAGCTGTTGGAAGGCGGTCCAGTCAATTGCGTTTTGAATAGGAGCAGAAACGGACTCAAAATCAAGCTTTTCCAAGGTTTTGCGTGCGTCGCCCAAACTGTTGATAATGCTGTCAGGTGCATCAAGCGCAAACTCCCGGATGCCGAGATAAGTCAGGCCAGTGCGTGCACTTAGACCCGAAAGATCTTTAACAGCTGTGCGATCCAGAACCAATTCCTTGAGCCCGTAAAAGTACTTGAGAGGCGAAAGGTCGCTGACGTTATCACCCTGAAGGTAAAGTTTGTCGGTGGTCGCTGCCATGGGCTCGGTCAGTGAAGGATCAAACAGGATGGCTGTCGACTCCGCCTTGAGAGGACCGCTCGTATTGACGAAGTTCTGCAGAATGCTATCGACAGTGTAATAGGCTGGATCGCTGTGGTTTGCGTAGTTGACCCAATCCGCCCAGGAGTTGGGCTTGGTTTTGCTTTGAGGTCCGGAAACCACCAGGGGTGCAACTGCTGGATCAGGGTTGGTCGTCAGGTCTTTTTTGAGGCTCAGCGCATTCGCGGACTCCAGCCAGGAAACATAGGCGCCCGCGTAGGTATAGATATCCCAACCGCTGTCGCAGGTGTTGTCCGACTGAGGAGTAATGTCGCCTCGTGTGCCGTTGGTCACGCCGATCAGATACCATTTCGAACCAACCTGAGCATAAGCCGGGCCGCCCGAATCTCCATTACAAGCGCCGCCGAGACCAAGAGTCTTGTCGCCGTGAAAGACGAGCAAACTCATGATGTGAGCCTTGTCATAGTAGTTCATGAACCCGGTCAGAGCTTCGCGAAGCGTACCGGTACAATCCGCGGACGTACAAACATCGGCTTGCTTGCCATAACCAGCGAGAAGGATCGGGGTGCTCGATCCCAGGACGCTCGGATCACGCAGGATTTCAATGGGGGCATAAGGTGCAGGGACATCCGCTGCAAGAACAATGTAAGCGATATCAAAATTAGGAAAAAGCGCAGCACCGAAGGGTTTGAATGTATCCTTCTTCACGGCCCGAAGAACCTTGTCTTTCATCGGGAGGCTCGCCGAGGCGTGCTCAAAATAGACCTGAATCTGTTCGGCTGGCACATCAGCAACGCAGTGTGCAGCTGTCAGAATCAAACGGGGACCGATAACGGTTCCCGTACAGAGACCTCCACCCATTTCCAGACGAACAGCCGAGAGATAAGCCGGGCTGGTTTGAGCCACTGCATGCCCACGCACAATTTTCTCTTCACTGAGGGTCGTGGCCACCTTCGAACAAGCTGTAGAAAGCAAAGTGAGAGACAGGAGGGAAGCTAAAAAATGTATTTTATTCATCGGATGACCTTTCTCTCTTCAAATTTCACCAAAGAACCGCCTACAAAACAGCCTCGAACAACGGGACGACCGTAGAGATTGGTCGCTGCCGCCAGGTCGCCGGCAAGGTTGGCTTCGGGAATACTTTGGAGGTCCGGACTCGGATGCCGACCTTCGTTCAGGACCAGAAATTTGTTTTGGTCACGAATCGATACTTTATAATTAAAGCGCAGAGTCCGCGATTGGATGGCACAGGTGCTGCTGCCGCTTTGGTAAACCGCGTTCGCACCATCGTCTGAGACGAGAGTGAAATTATCCGTCTGCACGGCTACGCTTTTGCCAGTTTCGTTTGGACAGAGAATATGGATCGCCAATGATTTTTCGGCTCGAATATCATAGATCGTACTGCAGGTTCTTGGTTTTTGCGTCAGGGACACGCCCCAAACTCCGCGAAGGGTGGAGATGACAGCGACGGGCGTTGTCGTTGTGCCCGAACCTGTTCCGTTACCCGGACGATTGACGACGGGCGTCGTGCCTGTTCCATTATTCGTGGGAGTCGCCCCACCATTGCCAGGTGTGGTCACAACAGGAACACTCGGTTGATTCACAGGTCCCGGATCGCTTGGAGTTACGACAGGTTTATCATCTGGTTTCACAGTTAGCTGCGGCGCTGGAGGCGGCGTCGAAGTTTTCTTAGAACTCTTTCCACCACAACCTAAGGTCGTCAGGGCTAGAGTCAGCCCGAGAGAGATTGAAAGCCCAATGCTTGGTTTCATAAACTACTCTTCTTGAAAACGGCTCGAAGCCTTGCAGATAATAAAAGTCGAAATCGACTTGGAATTTCCCAGAAGATCTTTATGTATGAGAACTGGCTGGATGCCCAGTCTAAAATATAAAAGATTAGAGAAGATAAACTCTGATTTGATCGGGATTTATGAACTCGCAGTGAACAACAACCTCTTAAAGGCTTGTTTCGCCCAAACCTAGCGCGAGGTTAGTCGTCTTAATATCTATAACTATATGATTATATTAATTTTGATTGATCAAACAGATCATCACATCGCCGATTTCATCCTTCGCTTCCGCCATGTTCTCAGCAGGCAAACGTTCACTCTGTTCCAAGGTCAACCACTGAAAAACTTCGAGCAGTTCGGCGGCTTCCACGCTAACCGCAATAGCCAAATTCTTCGGCGCATGAAACTGCTCCCAATCGCGCTCGACAGAAAATGCACGGATCGCATCCGCAAGATTCTTCATATCCATCAATAGTTCCTCATTTCATGCTTCGGCTGGAAATTCAGCGCCCCACAACTCCTTCCAGGCCTGGTCGAGAGGCGCGCGAAGCGCCATGGTTTCTTTGCTGACGGGATGCTGAATTTCGAGAGTGGCGGCATGCAGGGCAATGCGCCCTTCCCAAGGGTTCTTGGAACCATATTTGACATCACCGAAAATAGGCGTGCCGAGAGACGCCAACTGCACCCGGATCTGATGCGAGCGCCCCGTCTCAGGAAAAACCTCGACCCAGCTCAAGCCGCCCTGCGAGCTCAGAACCTTAAATTGAAGCACGCAGAGCTTCCCTTCGGGATGGGCTTTGCCGACGATGCGAACGCGGTTATCGCTCTTTTCCTTGGCGAGATAATGCTCAAGACGTCCCGATAATTGTTTCGGCGTGCCTTCGACGACTGCAAAATAACGCTTACTTAAAGTTCGGTTGCGGAATTGTTCGTTCAAACGCGTAGCCGCTTTGCTGCTCAGAGCGAAAATAATGGTGCCGGAAACCGGGCGATCGAGAAAGTGAATGGGAACGCAGTAGCCTTTGCGACCCTCGACCTGACGGGTCAGGTTCCAATCACGAATCATGGTCAAAAGCGTGGTGTCGCGACTCGAATCTGAGGCGACGGGAACGCGTGCGGGCTTAACCACAGCTATGATGTGATTGTCTTCAAAAATAATGTTTAGGGGAACGTTCGTTGCCAATTTTTCTTGCGTCCTCTCGGCTACTTAAGAGCGCCAAAGCTAGGCTAGCCACGCCGACAAGTCAAACCAAAGTCAGCATTTTTTGCAAAAACCCAAATCCACGCCGACATGATGAGCCTCAAACCCTCTCAATGATTACCCAATTCCTCCGATACCCTGCCCAGGAGGGCCGACGATGAAACGCATAGCAATCTGGGCTTTAATAACTCTACTCAGCGCCAGCGGCAGGGCGTTCGCCGTCGATACCCCAATCGACTATCAAACCCTAGACTTTAGACTGTCCATAACCAAGCTTCGCGCCGGCAACCATGATTCAACTGGTATCAATCAATACTTCTTCCAGACGAAGATCTATGGTCTCCCGGTTCTGAAAGAGGAAATCAAAAAGCCTTTTGCCGATCGCAAAAAACAAGAAGTGGATCTCGGCAAATTTGCCGAGCTCAAGATCGATAGTTTGAAATACTGGATTCCGGAAAAGAAAGCGGGTGGGACCTTGATGAGCGTGACCGGCGATAGAGTTCGCTCCCTGATTGCAGAAACCATGCGCATCAACACAGTCCCAGAGGATGAAACCTCCGTGGTCTGCGTTGTCACGATGTATGAGATGAATAAGAAATTTGGCTGGTTCGGAGAGGATACCAAAGTCGGTGAAGCGACCTTTAGCATTATTCCCGAATCTCTACCCCATGGGGCCAAGGTCGAAAACAAAGTCCTGACGATCACCGACAAACAAGGGACTTTCGTGGAGATCAAACTCGAGTACCAAGCCCTCGATGTCAAAGCTCCGAACAAAGTATAGGTTAAGCTTCCATCACCAAGAAGTCGTCGGACTTGTATAGGCGATCGATGAAGGCTTCTTTGTTCTTGGCGACAACGCTGCGCTTCAGCTTCATCGTCGGCGTCAAACTGCCATTTTCAATCGTAAAGCCTTCCTTAAGAACTCCGATGCGTTTGATCGCCTCGTAACCGGCCAAAGGCTCATTCACCTTCTTGATCCAGGACTTGATTTCCTCACGCTGACGTTCTTCGAGATGCGGGTGCTCGAGGGCGATCAGAGCCACACAATATTTGCGCTCGTCACCTACCATCATCACTTCTTTGATCAGAGGCAGGCCTTTAACACGATCTTCGATCGGCACAGGGGCCACATATTTACCGTTGGACGTCTTGAGCATTTCCTTCTTACGACCGGTGATATACAGCCGGCCATTCGCATCGATTTTGCCCAAATCACCTGTTGAGAACCAACCGTCTGCGGACAGGACTTCACGCGTCGCTTCTTCGTTTTTATAGTAGCCCTTAAACATCCAAGGCGCACGGAACTGAATCTCACCGTCTTCGGCAATGCGCATCTCGTTGCCCGGAAAAGGCTTGCCGCAGTTGTCGACAAAAATATCCTCCTCGATTTGGAGGACTCCACAACAGAGGTTCTCTGTCAGACCATAGACTTCACGAATCGGCATTCCAAAGGATGCAAAGAACTTTTGCAGATCCGGACGGGTCGGCGCTGAGCCTGTTACGAAGAGGCGGGTTCGATTGAGACCCAGGCGCTCACGAAGCTTCTTCCCAACCAATGCATCGGCGACCGCCGGAAATATACCGGCATGGGCGCCGGCATGAATCTTATTGCCTTCGATGCGGCTGCTGCCCATAGTGTTGGCCAGTTTGAAAATCATCTTTTTCGCTGGACTAGCTGCATTCAGTTTACCCATAATTCCCTCCTGCATTTTTTCCCAAAGACGGGGAACGCAGAGAAGTATGGTTGGCTGGCAACGTGGCAAATCTTCAACGATCGTCTCAACGCTTCGAGCGAAAGAAACCTCGGCACCGATAGTGATCGCGCCCATCTCCACCAGGACGCGTTCGGCCACATGACTCAAAGGCAGGAAAGAGAAGAAACGGTCAACTGTGCCTTCAGGGCTTTTGATGATTTGACCGCTCGACACCATCGCTTCCGATAGATTGTGATGGGTGTGCATAACGCCCTTCGGAAAGCCTGTGGTACCCGAAGTATAAATGATGGTTGCAAGATCATCAGCGTCCATATTCATCGGAGCCTTGATCGCAGGATGGCCTTCCGCGATAGCCGATGCGTAGAGTGAAACCGGATATTTGAAATGTTTGGCGAGAGCATCATTCTCGTCTGATTTGTTAAATACGAGAAGACCTTTAAGTTCCGTATCCTTGAGATAGGGGATACGATCCAATGTATCGACGACGAGCCATTCCGCTTCGGAATGATTCAAGATATAGGAAATATCGTTTTGGGAAGCACTGGGATAAATGGGGATCGTGATGCCGCCAATCGAAAGGATGGCGAGATCGCTGATCAACCACTCAGGACGGTTCGATGATATCAACCCAACCTTTGCACCCTTCGTCATACCTTTGGCCTGAAACCAGGCAGCCAGGGTCGCGACTTCTTCGCGATAGCGATTCCAGCTCATCGTCACCCAACGATTATCCTCAGGACGGCAGTAGTAAAATGCAGTCGCTTCTTGGTTGAGGGCTGCTTGTTCGAAAAATTTCTCTGTGAGACTGATCTTAGCCGTCATCATAACTATCCCTCTTTGTCTGGCAATGCGTCCCCTACAGTACCCTCAAGCGACCCGCCGAGTCTAGATTCCCCGGTTGACGAAGCTTGAGGACAAACGTAGAAACACGCTAATATAGGCGGGGCTTCTCTCGCAGGTCTGTTCATCCGGCGTGATGACACAGCGGAAAAATCAGCTCTCGCGGCAACATAAATCAGCGAAACCCTTATACGTTGTGAGAATCTAGTAGCATTGCCAAGCATTCAATTCATCAGAAAAAGCGAGTCTATATAGTATGAGAACTGCTCTTCACGCCTTCATCGTTTCGCTGACGCTCCTCTTTTCGGGCCTTCTCATCACGAGTTGTGCGACGACCCCAAGTGGTCCACCGAAAAAGCCATACGAGTTCTGTTACTGCGGAGCCCTTAAAGGGCCTGACAATCGTCAATACTGCGGGATCTGGGCCGATCGCAAACGCCTTGATCTTCCCCATAACGCTTTAGTTAACTCAGAACAGAACAGCTGTACGCCGCAAGATTGCAGCAAGCTCTTCAGCGCGAAGTGCGAAAGCATGCAGATGTGGGCATACCCCGCCGAAGATTACCCAAAGCCAAGTCCGACGCCTTGCTACTGCGACGCGAGTCTTGTCGAGAACGACAAGGGTCAAATCACCTTGGTATGTGCGGCCTGGATGCAGGACTCCAAGAATCTCCTCGAGTACTATGTAACCAAGGAATGCAACACGTTCACCTGCACAAAAGAGCCCTTTCAGTTGGCGAACAAGCTCTGCCCGGCAGGATTCCGCTCTCACTACCTCCCTTTTCCGAAGACTTCAACACCTCCTATGCCCATAAGATAGCTGACGATATTGGAGTTGTTTGGCAAACCATTGCCATGCAACTCTTACCGCCTTCTCAAGTCTTTTGTCTCCGATCCGATACGCGGGCTATGAGACATTTAAACACAATCAAAAAAATAGTAGCCGACGGCCAGTTCGAAGAAGCCCACAGTGCGTTGGAAGATCTTCTTGAAATGGGACCGAGCAATGTTGAAGCCATCAAGCTTAAGGCAGCTTTGTTTGCCCACGTTGGCCGATTCGATGACGAGGAAGCAGCCTGGCGTCGCGTTATCGATATCGATAATGAAGACGAAGATGCAATCCAGTACTACCAGGGTGCACAACTCGAAGACCGTGAACATTATTACTTTACCGATGCGCTACCAAGCGGAGGTCGCCGTTACCTGGCATATCCCCGCGCCCTGGTCAGCGTTTCCTTCGTAGGACTGATCGGTTGTGTGGCCTTCCTTTGCCTGACACGCGTTGGAGCCCCGCTTCTCACCGACAAACCTCTCCTGCTCTTTGGAGCCTTTCTCGCGACGGTTATAAGCCCCTGGTTCGCGATTGTTTACATGTACGCCAAGACCATTCGAGCCATCAGTCTTACCAACGACGGTCTCGAAGTGTCGACTCGAATAAAGAAAATCATGGTTCCCTGGAAAGAAATCGACCGCATACTTCTCGCTCATTCCGACGATTTGGAAACGTCGCATCTGAAGTTGGTGGTGCTCCCCAAGGACAATGGCATTCCTTCAATTTCGATCGACATGACACCGGCTACCTCTGCGGTTCGGGCGAAACGTCATCTCCTGGCTGAAGTGAAAGATCATTTCCATAAGATCGAACACGAAGCTCTGAGTCGACTCACGCTGGACCAGAAGAATCACCGCCGATTCTAAAACCAATAAAAGCCGTGGCCCCAAGAGTAACTGCGGCTGCACCAATCACGACCGACAAAAGGGAAATTTTCATCGCATTCTCCTGACCGACGTAGAACGAACTGAGTTTTAGGTACCATTCTAGGGGTGCCGACCGTTCTGGAAAGACTCCCTCGGAAAAAAGGCTCGTAGGTCATTCATAGGCGGCGTCGGGATTTTTGAGAAAAGACCACAGATTTTTTGCTATTCTGCAAAGACCTTTTTACAGCACCATTTTTGCAGATTTCGCAGGTAGCCACAAAGTGCCTGGAAAATAAGGCCAGAAATGTTCGAAATTCGCACAAACGGCCGCCACAATGGACGAACTTTCTTCAAAGTTTGAACCAATTTTCGTATTCACTTTCCTTGACAAACGAAAACCTATAATTATCTTTCGACTGATTCAAATGTTGTTGGTGGCTTGCTAGCCAATTCGCCACCCAGTCTGCTTAGGACTGGTTAGTGTTCTTTAAAGCAGAGTCCATCGACAGAATAAGATTTGTAGCGCTTTCTACCTTGTATGTTGGAGACTCAGCATGAAAATTAGACCTTTACAGGATCGGATCCTTGTCAAAAGGGTCGAAGCAGAACAAAAAACTGCTGGCGGCATCATCATTCCTGACGCGGCTAAAGAAAAGCCAGTTGAAGGCGAAGTTATCGCTGTCGGCAACGGCAAAGTTCTTGATAACGGCACGCTTGCCAAGCCAGATGTCAAAGTCGGCGACCGCATTCTCTTCGGCAAATACTCTGGCTCAGAAGTCAAAGTTGACGGCAAAGAGCACCTGATTTTGCGTGAAGACGACATCCTTGGCGTTATTCAGCCCTAACACTTGATTCATACCCAGAGTCGTTTAATTAATAGAACTGAGGCTTATCCATGACAGCAAAGATTATCAATTTTGGCGAAGACGCTCGCCGCAAAATCCTCGTGGGCGTTGACACTCTCGCCAACGCGGTAAAAGTTACACTCGGCCCTAAGGGCCGTAACGTTGTTATCGATCGCTCGTTCGGCGCTCCTAACATCACCAAAGACGGTGTTTCAGTTGCGAAAGAAATCGAACTTGAAGACAAGTTCGAAAACATGGGCGCTCAGATGGTTAAAGAAGTCGCTTCACGCACTTCTGATAACGCTGGTGACGGCACAACCACTGCGACTGTCCTGGCTCAGGCGATCTTCCGCGAAGGCGTTAAGCTCGTTGCCGCTGGCCACAACCCAATGGAACTCAAAAAAGGCATCGACGTTGCTGTCAAAGCAATCGTTGAAGCTCTCGACAAACTTTCTCGCCCAACACAAACACGCGAAGAAGTTGCTCAAGCCGGCGCGATCTCTGCAAACAACGACAAAGACATCGGCAACATCCTTGCTGAAGCAATGGACAAAGTCGGTCGTGACGGCGTTATCACGGTCGATGAAGCTAAGGGTATGGAAACAACTCTTGAGTTCACCGAAGGCATGCAGTTTGATCGCGGATACCTTTCTCCTTACTTCGTCACAGACGCTGAACGTATGGAAGTCGCTTACGACGCTCCTTACTTCCTCATCAACGAGAAAAAAATCTCGAGCATGAAAGAGCTTCTACCTATCCTTGAGCAAGTGGCTCAAGCCGGTCGTCCTCTCGTCATCCTCGCAGAAGACGTTGACGGCGAAGCTCTTGCGACTCTCGTAGTGAACCGTCTCCGCGGAACACTCAAGATCGCTGCTGTCAAAGCACCAGGCTTCGGCGACCGCCGTAAAGCTATGCTCCAGGACATCGCGACTTTGACTGGCGGAACAGTGATCTCGGAAGACGTTGGTCTCCGTCTTGAAACTGTTACTCTGGCTCAACTTGGCCAAGCAAAACGCGTTAGCATCACCAAAGACAACACAACTGTTGTTGACGGCCAAGGCGCTAAAGCTGACATCGACGCTCGCGTTGGTCAAATCCGCGCTGAGATCGAAAACACCTCTTCTGATTACGACAAAGAAAAACTCCAAGAGCGTCTCGCGAAGCTCGTTGGCGGTGTTGCCGTTATTAAAGTAGGCGCTGCCACTGAAATCGAAATGAAAGAGAAAAAAGCACGCGTTGAAGATGCTTTGAACTCGACCCGCGCTGCTGTCGAAGACGGTATCGTACCTGGCGGCGGAACGGCGTTCATTCGTTGTCAGTCAGCTCTTGATGCGATCAAACTCGAAGGCGAGCAAAAATTCGGCGTCGCGATCATCCGTCGCGCGATCGAAGAGCCCCTTCGTCAAATCGCTTTCAACGCCGGCCTCGAAGCTGCTGTTGTTGTCGACAAAGTTAAACAATCCAAAGGTGGCGAAGGCTTCAACGCACTCACAGAAGTGTACGAAGATCTTTACAAAGCCGGCGTTATCGACCCAACTAAGGTCGCTAAAACTGCTTTGATGAACGCTGCATCTGTAGCGAGCTTGCTTCTTACTACTGAAGCAATGATCGCTGATAAGCCGAGCGATGATAAAGGCGGCTCTCCTGCTGGCATGGGCGGCGGCATGGGCGGAATGGGCGGTATGGGTGGAATGGGCGGCATGATGTAAGGTTTCGCCTTTCATCTTGTTCACTTAGATACCCAACGTTGTAGATCGGGCCAGAAACTCGGGCCAGTTCCCGTTTAGGTAGAAATACAAGACCCTTCTTCAACTTGTTTGCGCGGTGGAAGAAGGGTCAAAATCAGAGAGGTGTAAGCTGAAACTTACGCCTCTTTTTTTACGAGCGACAAACTCTTTTGACGCTTTTCTTTCCTTTCTTCTCGTGACCATAAGCCAGAGGTTATGTTCTCGATCCGGTCATTGTGAACATAAATCATAGTTGTTTCGATGTGTCTGTGACCCGCGATAGTTTTCACCTTGAGCAAAGGCACCGCTAACTCAATTCCATCTCCATTGGGGATATTCGTCAAAAACCTGTGCCTTATAGCGTGGAAGTGTATTTCTCTTACGCCCGCCTTCTTTGCTAACTTAGAAAAGTACTTGATTGTGTGACTACGCATTATCTTTTCGAAGGGGCGAAAGTCTAAATCTTCTTTCGAATATTCCGACATGATTCGTCTGACGTCTGGATTCATTTCGTTGTAACGGTGGCTACCGTTTTTCACCGCTTCTAGAGCAACTTTAGACTTAAATTCCGCTGTATGAACTTTTCGTTTCATAAGACCTCCGAGACCTTCCTGGCAGAATGTGCCACGATTACGTAACTAGGTCACCGGTCTAGTTTTCGGGGTCCTTCTCAGACCACAGCCACAGAAAATGCAGCGATCCCGAACTATTGTTGAATCTGGCATTTGTCTTTGGTCTAAAGACGTGGGTTTTGCTTTAGCATGACTGGTCTTTGGGAGGCAATTCTGGTCCATAACAGATTTCTTCAGAGGCGATCTTTTTTTTAGTTCGATAGCGGTCTTGACGTAAACGCTGAGATTCTCGGCCAGCCTCCGACTCAGCATATCGCCGATTTGAATCCTTCCTTTTACGACTGCGGGCGTGATTACTACAGATGCTGGAACAATAAGTGCGCCTGCGCGAGCAACTGGTACAGGTGGGGAATTTTAAACCGCATTCTGGGCATTTTCGAACAAGACCGGAATACTGTCTAGGCATCGGGATGACTCCTGGCAAGGGACTCGAACCGGCGATGGCTATGACCGAATCGATGAATCCGAGGCTACAGGCAATATTCTACCCCAGAACTATGACGCCACGACAGTCGCGGTAAGTGCCGAGTATCCGCGCTTTTGCGTGACGTTTAACATTCGACTCGAACCTGTACTACCCGGTTTAGAGAGTTTTGGCATCGCCCTAGCGAGACAACCTGAAATCTTCATCATGTTCTTCTGTAATGACTCGATCATATGAATCAATTTTTGACTTTATCCGTCTTGCATATCCTCACCTTTAGTTACTCTGGAAGTGCCCGATAGAGAACCTGGGCCTTTAGGAATTGTTTCAGAGCGACTCAGGGAGCAAACCATGCGTACGAGCGATCAAATTAAGGACGAGATAATAGGTCGCTTTGGGTTTTTTCCACCATTTTTCGCGCCGGCTCTTGAGACGCCACAAATTTTGGAAAATCTCTGGCAGCAGACTCTTTCTGCCTACATTGAAAACCCGATTCCAGCGCTTTTCAAAGAAAAACTCGCTGCGATAGTCGCGAGAAGCTGCAGTGTACCCTACTGTCTTGTGTGCCATACGTGTACGCTTCAGCCTTTAGGAATGAAGGGCGATGAAGTTTTAGCATTTTTAGATAATTGGGATGACCCGGCTTATTCCGACAAGACTAGCCTTCTCAATGTACTTGTTAACTACCAGGGTCCAGTAGGCCTGTGGCCGGAGGAAGGCTCCGAAGTGGAAAAGTCTATCCTTCATATTACTATTGCCATATATTTTGGTGACGACGATCTTGCCCCACACCTCAATCAGTTAGTTCGAATTCTCGGTAAGACCTACTATAATTTTCTCTCCCTTTCCATTGCCTATAATAAGACTTGTTTAACATGGGCTGAGTTTCATCCCATTGAATTGGCCTATGAAGCGGATGATCGAGCGAAGAAACACCTGCAGCCACTTCTTAAGGAGGAACCTCAGCTTGCACATTTCTTTGCTAATTATACACGAAAATTTTACGAAGCTTCGAAACTTAACGTTAAAAATAACGAACTTCAAAAGTCGGAAAAACAGTATCGCAATCTAAATAAAGAACTTGAAAATCGTATTCAACTGGCAACTCAGCAGTTGGAAAAAGAATTGACCGAGCGCAAATTGAGCGAACAAAATCTCACAGTCCTTATCGAAGCCATACCCCAGATAGTCTGGACCTCAAATCCAGACGGCAAGTTGGATTACTATAATCAACATTGGTTTGAGTACACGGGCATGACCTTAGAGCAAACCCATGGTTGGGGTTGGAAGCCGGTCATACATCCAGACGATCTACAACTTTGTATTGATACATGGACTCAAGCTTACAGAAGTGGTGATGACTACCAAGTTGAATATCGCTTTAAGCGGGCGCTAGACGGGATGTATCGCTGGCACCTCGGTCGGGCACGGCCTGTTAGAGACGGTGATGGTAACATCTTGAAATGGTTTGGAACCTGCACGGATATACATGACCAAAAGTCTTCCATCGAGTTATTGAGACAAAGTGAAGCAAAATTTAAGTACATGTATGACTCTAGCACCTTCGGAATCATTTTCTGGAACGTACATGGTGAAATCACAGATGCTAACCACCATTTTTTGGAATTACTTGGATTTTCTGAGGAAGATTTGACGAGTGGAAAAATTAAGTGGAGTGAACTAACCCCTCCCGAATATCACCATTTGGATGATGACGCCCTGAAGCAAATTGCAATAGATAGATTTTGTCAGCCTTATGAGAAGCAATTCTTTCGGAAGGATGGATCTCGTCTGCCCATACTGGTCGGCGCTTCCTTATTGGAAGGGAACGATCATGAAGGCCTTTGCTATGTAGTAGATCTTTCTGAGAGGAAAAAGGCTGAAAAGGAGGTGAGTGACAATCAATTAAAATTAAGAACCGTTCTAAACCATTCGCCCATTATCCTTTGGGCGACAGACGTCTTGGGAAACATAACCTATTCGGACGGTTATGGTCTTCATTCATTAGGGTTTGAACCTGGACAGTTGGTCGGGCAAAGTTTGTTTGAAATGTACAAAGATAACCCAGAAAATATCCATGCGCTAAAACGCGCCCTTTCAGGAGAGTCATTTAGCGTCGAGGTAAAGACAGGAGAATTGTATTTCGACACTCACTACGCACCGCTTTCAGATCAAACCGGAAATGTCGTGGGAATGGTTGCCTTAACAACAGACATAACCTCGAGAAAAAATTCCGATTTCGAACGCAATGCTGCACTTAATAGAGAGGCCTCCGCGAAAGCGGCATCTGAAATGAAATCGAATTTTCTTGCCACAATGAGTCATGAGATAAGAACTCCAATAAACGGAGTGATAGGCATGGCTAGTTTGCTTATCGATACAGAATTGAATGCAGCACAAAGAAGTTATGTGGATGCCGTTCGAAGTTCTGCCGACATGCTTTTGACTCTCATTAACGATATTTTAGATATTTCGAAAGCGGAAGCTGGGAAAGTCGACCTTGAGTCCATCGACTTTGAAATAGAGCATTTAGTTCTGGACGTGGAGAGGACACTCACATTTGCCTCCTCAAAGAAGGGTTTGAAGCTTTTTAGGTCGGTTTCACCTGATCTTCCCTCTCATTTTCGAGGCGATCCAAGCAGGTTGCGCCAAGTGGTAATAAACCTTGTAAATAACGCGATAAAATTCACCTCGCATGGACAGGTATCGCTAGAAATAAAACCAGAAAAAATCGAACTTGATAGAATGTTTTTACGGTTCGAAATCTCTGATACCGGAATTGGAATATCAGAGGAATCTATCCATCGTCTTTTTCAGGCTTTTTCCCAGGCTGATTGCACAACCACACGCCGTTTCGGTGGCACCGGACTTGGACTTTCTATATCTAAGCATCTGATTAATTTGATGGGTGGTGAAATTGGAGTAAGAAGCGAGGTGGGCAAAGGATCCACTTTTTGGTTCGTAATTCCACTCGAAATGGGAAATCCCGATGGCCTCGGAAGCCAAGTAGCTGCGCGCGCTCCCAAAAATCAAAAAAGACTTCGAATTCTTATTGCTGACGATAATTCTATAAATCAAACCATCGCGATTAAGATGCTGGAGAAACTGGG
>JACMPP010000084.1 GCA_014377445.1 Oligoflexus sp. | reverse complement strand
GAAGAAATCAAAGACTTCGCAGGCAGCATGACCGAGGTTTGGTCAAAGGCGACCAAGCTTGGTGGGGCCGCTCATTATATTTTACGTCACTATAAAAAACTCACCGCTTATCTTGATAATCCGTAACTGTTCAGCACTTGGCAGATGCAGAGGCCGGGGAGGCGCGGAATTGAGCCGCGACCGGGCGATAATCATCCCCATTGATTCGTAATGTCGTGCCGCCCGATCGCGGCTCAATTCCGCGCCTTATTTTTTTGATACTTCACGATGTTTTTCCTTGACACAGTTTTCGCGAAAATATGTCTTTTGCAGTGACTTCTCCTCTCCCATGAGGAGTATCCTATACAACGCGCAAGCTTGCTTGCAAATGCTCGTTCAATGATTGATACGGTGCTGCGATATAGACTGAAAATTTTAACGCCGCATAATCGTTCCTAGCGAACAAAAAAGTGATTTTAAAAACCATGGTACATTACTTCCAGACCATGAGGATCTGGAAGCATCATGACAATCGAAAAAATTAATATCACTGAAACGATCAAGAACGTAGAGGCAACTCTGCGCGATGATAAATCGATCTCGCCCCAGGTTCGGGTGATGATGGAGCTGCTCCTAGTCGTCATCAACTTGCTTCTCACTAAGCTTGGACTTAACAGCAAAAATAGCAGTATACCACCTTCCAAAGATCCTAAACGAACACGAGGCTCGAAGCGGAAAACCGAGGGCGAGAAGCGAAAG
Source organism: Oligoflexus sp. (assembly GCA_014377445.1). Classification (GTDB taxonomy): domain Bacteria; phylum Bdellovibrionota_B; class Oligoflexia; order Oligoflexales; family Oligoflexaceae; genus Oligoflexus. The sequence continues at coordinate 8,744 of JACMPP010000084.1, read as the reverse complement.
CCTGGCGGCCAAAACGGGCATGAGGGGAACACTCTAACAAAGGTCGCTCAACCGGACCACGTTGAAACGCTAGAAATCGACAGACGAACAATTCCAAGCGGCAAATATACTCCCGTCGGCTTTGAAAGCAGGCAGGTGATTGACATCAATATCTCCAGCCAGGTCACCGAGTACCGCGCCCAAATCCTGAAAGATGAAAACGGCAAGCTCTTCGTCGCAAAATTCCCTGCCGGCGTCAACAGACCAATCCAGTATGGGGCGTCGATCAAGGCCCATGCAGTTTATATGTCCCAGCAACAATTAATTCCTTATGACCGCATCCGCGATTACTTTTCTGATCAATGCGGAATTCCTCTAAGCGCCGGGAGCATTTTCAACTTCAATAAGGAAGCTTACATTCTGCTTGAGACATTTGAGGCGATCGTTAAGAGAGAACTGATCGCGCAGGGAGTCTTGAACGTCGACGAAACTGGCATCAATGTCAATGGCAAGCTCCTCTGGCTACATACAGCTGGCAATGACTTATGGACTATGTTTTTTCCTCACGAAAAGCGGGGACTCAAGGCCATGGTTGCTATGGGAGTCCTGGAAAATTTCCGCGGCGTACTTTGCCATGATCATTGGAAGCCATACTTTAATTTCAAGTGCTTGCATGCGCTCTGTAATGCTCATCATCTTCGCGAACTCGAAAGGGCGTGGGAGCACGACAAGCAAATTTGGGCTAAAAAGATGCAGGCCCTCTTGCTGGAAATCAACGAAGCCGTTGACAAAGCCGGCGGCTGCGTGACTGACAAAGTCGCCAAAAGCTTCCGTAGTCGCTATCGCAACGTCCTGACCAGAGGTGACCTGGAATGCCCGGCACCAACGACAAAAGTCGATAGCAGTAAGCGTGGCCGCATTGCCAAATCTAAGTCGCGCAATCTGCTGGAACGCCTACGTAACTTTGAAACCGAGACGCTGAGATTCATGACCAACAAGATCGTGCCGTTTACGAACAATCAGGGTGAAAACGATATTCGCATGACAAAGGTTCAGCAAAAGATCTCTGGTTGTTTTCGGTCCTTTGAAGGAGCGCAAATCTTCTGCCGGGTGAGGAGTTACCTTTCAACTTGCCGAAAGCACGGCATCACGCCGACCAAGGCCCTGGAGACGCTGTTCTCTGGACGTCTCCCCGATTTCCTCGTCAAGCTGGAATAAAAAAATCAGACGCGGAAGTAGGCTGCGATCGGGCGGCATGACATTACGAAACAAGCTGGATGCTTATCGCCCGGTCGCGGCCTACTTCCGCGCCTCCCCGGCCTTTACCTCTGCCAAGTGCTGAATAGTCACACCGTCACTTGTAGGTCAGCCCATGATTGGATTAGAAACCTCCGCTAGAATCTTCATTTACGCATTCCCTATCGATGGTCGTCTCACTCATCGTGGTTTAGCTGACCTCGCCACCCACACGATCTTCTTAAGGGCGATATATTTCTTTTTATCTCCGGGAGTCGACGCGCTGCGAAGATAATTAGTTTTGATGGCACTGGGGTTATGCTCATGCACGAGAAATTGGAGCGCGGCCTATTCATGCAAATCTCCCAAGCAGCCAGTCTCTAAAGACATTCAATATTGAACCAACACTCCCTCGGCACCCTGCTCCCTATTCTTATCGCTCACGATCTCATTCAGCATGAAGAAGTCGTAGAGCCAGCCAATTCCAAGGAGGCCACCGGTTAAGAGATAGAGAAGACCTGTTCCAAACTTACCAAGATAAAAGCGATGAATGCCAAAGATCCCGAGAAAGGTTTGTAAAATCCAAGCCACGTTGTAATCGTAGGGGCCATCCTGATAGCGAAGTTCCGCCTTTCGATCCATGGAAGGAATGAGAAACACGTCGATCAACCAACCGATACCAAGGAGGCCCAGGGTGCAAAACCAAAGCGCGCCTGTGATCTTTTTTCCATAGTAAAATCGATGGGATCCGGTGAATCCAAATATCCAAAGGACGTAGCCTAATAAGACGGAATGAGTACTTTTGGGAGTTTGCATGGCTTTCCTTTCCCAGTGCATGGACCAACTTACTTATAGCGAAGTGACATTAGGAAATGTCTAAGACAAAAAAAGACTGAGGAAAAAACCCCAGTCTCAATCAACTCTTAAAAAACTCTTCAAATCCCAAGTAAACACTTAGTCCTTAAAAATCTTGCTAAAAAATCCGTTGGCTCCGGCACCGACCTTCTCGCCCGAAATCTCAGCAAACTGCTGAAGAAGCTCTCTTTGCTCCTTCGTCATCTTCGTGGGGACTTCGACCTTCAATTCAACCCAGAGATCGCCGCGACCGACGCCACGGAGCTTGGGAATACCTTCGCCGGCTATCGTCAAACGATGGCCGAACTGAACGCCGGAAGGCACTTCGACTTCCACTGTATTGTTGCCCAATGTGGGAACAGTCAGCTTCGTACCCAAGGCCGCCTGTATCATCGATATCGCTGCATAATGCACGATATCCGAACCATCACGCTCGAAGTGAGGGCTTTCTTTGACCTGAAGGAATACGTAGAGATCGCCGTTAGGACCTCCGCCTGCCCCGCCCTGACCTTCTTCTCCGACGCGCAATCGTACGCCCTGATCCACACCAGGAGGAATCTTCACGCTGACTTTCTTCTGCTCGCGAACGCGACCCTTACCTTTGCAGGGCTTACAGGGAGCGGTGACTATTTCACCCTCGCCGTGACAGGTGGGACAGGCTGTAGCGACCGAAAAGAAGCCTTGGCTACGGGCCACTTGACCGCGACCCCCACAGGTTCCACAGGTCTTCTTACCGCCCGCTTCCGCACGCTCGCCTTTACAGGTCGAACAGGCCACATCACGCTCATATTCGATTTCTTTTTCGACGCCGAAAGCGGCCTCTTCGAAATCAAGGACGAGATCGTAGCGCAGGTCGTTGCCTTTGCGCCCACGACGTTTGCCGCCGCCCGCTCCGCCCTGGCCACCGGGAGAAGAGAAGCCAAAGAAGTCTTCAAATATAGACCCAAACGAGGAGAACACGTCGTTCACATCGTTGAAGCCCGAGAAGCCCTGACCGGAAAGTCCCGCGTGGCCATAAGCATCGTAGACCTTACGTTTATCGCCATCCGAGAGGATCTCATAAGCCTCCGCGCATTCTTTGAATTTATCTTCCGCTTCTTTATTATTTGGATTTCGATCGGGGTGATATTTCATAGCCATCGCCCGATAAGCGCGCTTGATATCTTGATCGGAAGCACCACGGGATACTGCTAGGATTTCGTAGTAATCTCGTTTTTCCATAGAACGTCGTCATCCTTATCTAAACAGAAGAAGCTGTAATCGTATATCTATTGGAAGGTATGCTCAGGCGCAGGGAAAGAGCCTTCTTTCACTTCGAGGTCATACTGTGCCACAGCAGCGGCAATAGTTTCCCCCAGAGTAGCATACCTTTTTAAAAATTTGGGACTGAACTCGCTCGGAAAGCCGAGCATGTCTTGAAGCACCAGAACCTGGCCATCTGTATCAGGGCCCGCGCCTATACCTATAGTCGGAACCTTGATTGCAGCCGTAATCTCTTTGGCAAGCCCTTGCGGCACAAGCTCCAGAACAAGGGCACATACGCCTGCGTCCGAAAGCTCTTTGGCTTCACGGACCATCTTGGCCGCTTCATCGCCACGGCCCTGAACTTTATAGCCGCCCAGCGTGTGTATGCTTTGTGGAGTAAGGCCCAGGTGACCGACTACTGGAATACCTGCCCTCGTCATCGCCTTCACTTGGGGAATAATCGCAGAACCACCTTCGACTTTCACGGCGTGGGCCCCACCCTCCTGGATGAGACGCGCGGCGTTCGTCAGAGCTTGTTCTATAGAGATATTATAGGACATGAAGGGCATGTCAGCCACGAGCATCGCCCGGGAGCTGGCGCGGGCCACGGCGGCTGTGTGATGGATCATGTGGTCCATAGTCACAGGAATCGTGTCTTTCATGCCGAGAACGACATTGCCCAGACTGTCCCCGACCAGAACCATATCGATCGTCGATTTCTCGATGATCCCAGCAAACGCAGCGTCGTAGCAGGTAAGCATACTGATCTTTTGACCGTCCTGCTTACGCTTGAGCAAGGTTTTAACGGTTACACGAGTGGCTTGGTCGTTATGCTTGCTCATACTTCTGTTCTACCTTTGCTTTTCTATCTTTATCAACTGCTCAGTAAAAAAGGCGCTGTTCTCGAATCTTTGGCCTTTGCAATCTCAGCCGGAGGACCCTGGAAAACCATGGTTCCACCCGCAGAAGCCGCTTCAGGACCGACTTCAAGAAGCCAGTCAGCGGCCGCGATCAGACCCAGATGATGTTCAACGACGATGACTGTATGCCCAGCATCCCGTAAGCGCAAGAGTTGGAGCAAAAGTTGCTGAACATCCTTGTCGCTTAGGCCCGTCGAAGGTTCGTCAAAGATAAGACAGGTCGGCTTGCGGTCAACTGCGTCTAAAAGTAAGCGGAGCAGTTTGAGACGTTGAGCTTCGCCGCCGGAGAAGGATGACGTGTTCTGTCCAAGGCGGACATAACCCAATCCCATTCCAATGATTTGATCCAGTGCACGTGAGAGTTTCGTGTGTTCGTAGAAAAATTCACGAGCCTCATCGATCGTGAGCTTGAGAATGTCGTGGAGGTTTTTCCCGCGATACGTAATCGACAGAGCTTCGTCGGTGAACTGCATGCCGCGACAGCTACTGCAGGTTACAGGCATTTCCCCGAGGAAAGAGAGATCTTCCACAACATAGCCAAGGCCCTTGCAGGTTTCGCATCGCCCACCGGGAACGTTGAAACTAAAGAAGCCCGGCGTGAGATCTTCGGCCTTCGCCATCGGAGTGGTCGCAAGGATTTTGCGAATATCATCATAGAAGCCAAGATAAGTGGCAATCGTCGAACGCGTCGAACGACCGATTCCCTCCTGACTCACAAAGTGCACGGAACTCAGGGCTTTTAGAGCATCGCTCGGTCCAAGAGTACCCTGATCATCACCGCTTTCCTCATCATCGACGTCCTGACCCAAGGCACGAGCCAGCAGGGGATAAAGCGAATGGCGAATCAAACTCGTCTTGCCACTGCCCGAGACACCGCACACCACATTCAAGCCACCGAGAAGAATCTGGGCTTCAACGTTCTTAAGGTTATGTGTTTGAACGTTTTTCAGGACGAGAAATTTTTCCTTTGCTCCGAGAGGTCGCCCCTTAGGCCAGGCTTTTTCCTCGAACTTATACTTCTTCGGATCCCCGGAATAAACCAGTTCACCCCCACGATGGCCCGCCCCCGGCCCGATTTCAACCAGGTATTCCGCACCACGAATAATAGTCTTTTCATGCTCGACAATCACGATCGTGTTGCCTTGATCGCGCAGCTCGAGAATGACTTCCAGAAGGTTGTGACTATCCCGAACATGTAGTCCCACGCTGGGTTCATCGAGGCAGAAAAGAGTTCCGGTCAAGGCACTCCCAAGGCTTCGCGCCATGTTAATCCTTTGAACCTCACCGCCTGAGAGGGTCCGGGCACTGCGGTTCAGACTCAGATAGCCCAAACCCATTTTCATCAGGTAAACGAGGCGCAAAAGCCCTTCCTGAATGGCTTCTTCCACAGCGACAATGCGAGTCCGGGTTACATCTTCAAGTTTCGTCAAACTGTTAAACCAGACCTGCAGATCCGCGACGGAGTATTTCACAATATCAACAAAATTCTGTCCATTGATCTGACAGGCCCGAGCCTTTTTATTCAAGCGGAAGCCATGACAGACATCACAGAGAACATAGGTGGTAAAGCGCGCGGCGTGAATGCGATAATGCGCCTTATACTTCTTGCTGTCGAGATAAGTGAAGTAGCCGTTGATCCCATCAAATTCACCGCCGTCGCCCTCATAGAGCCATTTCCATTCGGCAGCCGTATAGTTTTTGAAGGATTTACTAAAATCGATGCCACGCTTCTTCGCGCTTTTCTTCGCCATCGTATAATACATTTTATGCTCGCCGAAGTTCCAGGGCGGGACACTATCGGTAAACAATGAACCCTCTAAATCAGGGGTGACTTTCGCCCGATCTTTGATGGGCATGCGACCAAAACCCTGGCACTTCTCACAGGCGCCTTGAGGATGGTTGTGATTGAAGAGGGTCGGCGAAGGTTCGACATAAACCGTGTCGCAAGTCGGACAGACGAGCTGCTTGTTATAAGCCTTCATCTCCCCTTTTTCGCCGCGCACCACCCCCCGTCCCCGGCCCAGCCGCAGAGTGAGTTCTGAGGCTTCGATCATGCGCGACAGACTATCTGGCGTTGAGGTGATCCGATCGACGACGATCATGCTCTTTTTTAGATCCGTGGCTTTAATCTCACTGATCTTCTGCACTTCGCCATCGACAAAACAGCGGGTAAATCCCTGCGCTTCGAGCTGCAGCTTCAGATCGGCTGCCTTGAGCTTGCCCCATTCATCCAGAGGAGCCAAAAACAGCAACTTTTGCTTGGGAAACAAAGCCATCGCGTCGTTGGCCATATAAGGGCCGTTGGCTTTGATCAATTCCTGTCCGCAGCAGTAGACGCGTGAGAGGTGGCCAAAGATAATCCGCATCACATCCGTGAGCTCGGTCATCGTCCCCACAGTGGAACGTTGATTCATCCCCGACCGCACCTGCTTGACAGCGATCGCGGGCGGAAGATTTTCGACAGTATCCAAGTCAGGCTTGGCCATTTGTTTTAAATACTGACGGGCATAGCTCGACAGACTCTCGACATAGCGGCGATAGGCTTCGCCGTAAAGCGTGTCAAAGACGAGAGAACTTTTGCCGGAACCGGAGACGCCGGTGACGACAGATATTTTGCCCAAGGGGAATTTAATAGCGAAGTTTTTGAGGTTGTGAGTCCGGATACCACTCAGCTCGATATTCTCGACATGTTCCATCGGATTCGTCTCCTGCAGACCCAAGATATGGGGGGCCTAAGTGGAGGGAATCATCTCACACCATTCCTGTATGGCAAATAGCGAGTTCTCAGTGGGAAGGCGTCGGAAGGTCACTATCACCATTGAATTTGTAGCTTGTGCGGATAACTTCGCCTTTATCGTCGAGATACTCGACCATGTCGATGAGTCCGTCATGATCCACGTCCCAACCGCGGTAGGCGAGGCGTCGTTCGAGGAGCTGCTCGCCCCCGTATATTTTGACGTAAATTGGATGCTGATTTGGAAAGGGCATTGTTGCTACAATAGGATCAGCATTCTCTAGAACATAATGCGTCGGTTTTGGTGGTTCTTTGCTCTTTTCAGTTGTAGCGCAAGCTACCGCTAATATAGATATAGGGAACCATAGAGCATAGGGTGATACTAGCTTCCAGAGACGCGATTTATCACACATAAAAACTCCTCCGATTCTTACCAATCTTTCGGCATTTTCGGGCCGGAGTTGACAGAAACCCTTCTCGAGAGATTCAGGAAACCGATGCAAGACCCTAGTTTGATCCTGAATTTTTGTATTATTGCCCATATTGACCATGGCAAGTCCACGATCGCTGACCGCCTCATTGAGTTCACAGGATCTCTGAGTCTTCGCGAAATGAGCGCCCAGGTCCTCGACAATATGGACATCGAGAAGGAACGCGGGATCACGATCAAAGCCCAGACCGCAGCCATGACCTACAAGGCCAAGGATGGGAAAACCTATCTACTCAATCTTATCGACACCCCTGGTCACGTTGACTTCAGTTATGAAGTAGCCCGAAGCCTTCAGGCTTGCGAAGGTGCCCTTTTGGTCGTGGATGCCGCCCAGGGCGTCGAAGCCCAGACCGTGGCCAACGTTTATCTCGCTATTGAGGCCAATCTCGAGATCATCCCCGTCCTGAACAAAATCGATTTGCCCAGTGCGGACGTCGATGGCGTCATCCTTCAAATCGAAGAAGAACTCGGCATCGATACGACCAACGTCGTGAAAGCCAGTGCGAAAGCCGGCATCGGTATCGAAGATATTTTGGAGTCGATCGTTCGTTTGATTCCGCCTCCTCCAGCAAGGCAGGATGAGCCTCTCAAGGCTCTGATTTTCGACAGCTGGTTTGATGCCTATCTTGGTGCTGTTTCTCTCGTCCGTGTTATGTCGGGCGAATTGAAAAAAGGCATCCGCATGCAGATGATGGCGACCGGCAATGATTTTGAGGTTCTCAAAGTTGCCGTGCTCACACCGAAGCTTGTCGAGGTCAAAACTCTGAGCTGCGGTATGGTAGGTGTCGTCTCCGGATCGATCAAAACGGTTCGAGACACCAAGGTTGGCGATACCATCACCAATGCGGCCCGCCCTGCGAAGGAGCCATTGATTGGCTTTCAGGATGCAAAGCAGATGGTGTTCGGCGGCATTTTCCCGGTAGAATCGAGCGAGTATACCAACCTCAAGGACTCTCTTGAAAAATTGATCATGAACGATGCGTCCCTGACGCTCGAGCCTGAGACATCGCAGGCGCTTGGTTTTGGTTTCCGCGTCGGCTTCCTGGGCCTTCTGCATATGGACATCATTCAAGAACGCCTTGAGCGCGAATACAACCTCGACCTGATCTTCACCGCACCAACCGTTGTTTACAACGTCCGTACCCACAACGGCGAAGACCTACGCATTGAGAACCCGTCGAAGCTCCCGGATACGACTCAGATCCAATATATTGAAGAGCCTTACGTGGCAATGACGATTCACACACCGGAAGAGTACATCGGTGCCGTTCTGAAGATCCTTCAG
>JACMPP010000083.1 GCA_014377445.1 Oligoflexus sp. | reverse complement strand
TTTCTTTTTGCAATTGCACTGCTGGCAGCCGGACAGTCTTCAACGTTCACCGGTACGATTGCCGGACAGATTATTCTGGAAGGCTTTCTGAATCTAAAAATCCCCTGTTGGCAACGCCGGATCATCACGCGCGGCCTGGCCCTGGCACCGGCTCTCACAGGTGTCTTGATCTGGGGGGAACAATCGATAGGCCGTATGCTCGTCTTGAGTCAGGTTGTCCTCTCGCTGCAACTGCCCTTCGTCATTTTCCCTCTGCTGAAGTTTGCCAGCAGCACGGATTTGATGAAGGAGTTTGCAATCGGAACCAAAATGAAGATCTTAGGTTGGGCGGTATTTGTCGTGATCAGCGGAGCCAATGCCTGGCTCCTCTATCGCATGGCTACTTAAATCTATTCGCTCATAAGTTTGATAATTTCGTCAGCGTACTTCTCAAACTTGATCGGACCGATCCCTTCAATATGCTTAAGAGCCTCGCGATTGCCCGGGCGTTCTTCGATCAAGGCCGTCAAGGTCTTGTCGGAGAAGACCCGATAGGCCGGCACCTTTTCTTTCTTGGCGGTCCGGAGACGCCAGCCGCGCAGTTTCTGGGCCAAGGGATCATCCATATCGGCAATTTGTGTGGTCGCCCCACTTTTCGATGATTTTGAAGCCGATTTGCGTGTTGATGCGGCATTTCCTTTCGCTTTGCTCGCCCCTTTGCGTGGGAGATATTTTTTCTCTTCGCTCGGGCCACCTTCCAGAATGAGAAGCTCCTCCCAATTGGGTTCGGCCATCAAGGGCGCTTTCAGCACAAGACTGCGATAGCCTATCGTCTGACCGTCCTTTTCGAAGCTATCGTTACGGCTTTGAATTGCACCTTGACGCATCAAAGCATCCGCGCATTTGTCAAAGACGCGACGATCACTGACGATGCCTTCGCTCTCAAGCTGCGCATAGGCTTTGCTCATGGACAGAGGCCGCCCTTGCGCGTCTAACAGTTTGAGCAGGCCCCACATGATCTCCTGCTCGCGGGTCGTGGTTGGCCTAAAGGCTTTGCTCAGTGTTCCGAGCGGCAGACAGAAATCACAGATCCCGCAGCTTGATTGATTGTCGCTCAAATCACCAAAGTGCTGCAGAAAGAGCATCATGCGACAGCTATGTTGATTCTGCGCAAAGTTGCTCATCAGACTGACTTCGGCTTCTTTGTGAATTTGCTGATTGAGATAACTCTTCTGCCAGGCATTGGGCAGCGAACGCACTTCGTCGTCCCCGTTGATTTCAATCGCACCGTGAATCCAGAGCTTTTCCAAAGCATTGTCCAGAGTCGAGGCATCCATGCTGCTGCGAATCGCCGGCCTGGAAATCCCTTCCGGGGGAATTTTTTTCAAAACCCCTTCGAGGACTTTAATATCGGGATAATTCTTTTTGATGAAGAATTCCCGCGTGCGATGGTCGGCGTAGCTGTGCAAAAGGATGGCGCGGGAGAACTTGCCATCGCGACCGGCCCGACCAATCTCCTGATAATATGCTTCCACGCTGGATGGCAGCGCGGCATGAATAACCGTGCGAATATCCGCTTTGTCGATCCCCATACCAAAGGCGATCGTGGCGACGATAACGTCGAGTTTGCCCGCCTGGAAATCCCTCTGTATCGCCTGCCGTCTCTCATGCGAAAGACCGGCATGATAGGGCGAAACACGGCCGACTGAAGCCAGAGCGTCGCTGATCGTCTCGGTGTCCTTGCGCGTCGGGGCATAGACGATGGCGGGCTTCGCCGTATCGCGACTCAGGAGTTTGCGCGCTAGGGCGGCACGATCCGGCAGCGAGACCTCGCTGATTTCAATGGCTATGTTGGTCCGCCGGAAGCCATGAATATGGAGCTTTGGACTTCTCAAATCGAGTTGGGTCACGATATCTTTTTGCACCAGAGGGGTCGCCGTGGCCGTCATCGCCACGATTGGTGCGGGACGGAAACGCAGGAGCCTCTGCGCGAGCATGCGATAATCCGGTCGGAAATCATGGCCCCACTGCGAGATACAATGCGCTTCGTCAATTGCGACAAGAGCCGGTGGAGTCTTGGCCAGGAATTCCAGAAAACCGCTGAGACCCAAGCGCTCGGGGGCAACGTAAAGCAGTTTGAGCGTCCCTTCCTGATACTCACGACAGATCGACCGCGATTCTTCGCGACCGAGACCGGAGTGCAGAGCCGCTGCGTTGATACCCTGGGATTTGAGCTTCTGGACCTGATCGTCCATCAAGGCTATCAAAGGACTCACCACAATCGTGCAAGCCGGCATGACGATAGCCGGCAATTGATAACAAAGAGATTTGCCCGCGCCTGTCGGCATGACGAGAAGGAGATCGTTGCCTTCGATGATCTCGCGACAGATCTGCTCCTGATGCTGACGAAATTGTTTGTGCCCGAAGGCCTGGAACAAGGCATCTTTAAGACTTGTGCCCCGGGGCACAGTTTTATAGGGGGCCTGGGGTGAAGGCGCGGCATGCGCTCCGGCTCGTGATGCTGACGACGAAGCGAGAGCTTGTGCTGCCATGTCATGAGCCTGCAGTCGTGCAGGCGACGAATCGGAAGTCGAAGCGCCGGATCGCGGTTTCGCTGTATTGGCAGCCGCTGTCATCGGAGGATAGTCGTCGATATGCGCATTCGAATAGGCTTCGGCAACGGCGGATGCGTTGGGACCTGAACTTGCGCCCTGACGCGCGGCGGATGGATTGGACGCCGGTCTCCCTGCTGCGTAGGGCAAACCCGAATGATCGGCCGGCGACGAACGAATCAAGTGAATCGTGTCTTTGACATAAGTTTCAATTTCTTGTGTAAAATCTTTCAAACTTAAGTCTCCGCCTTCTATTCGTCGTAATTTCGCTTCCCACTCACCCGTAAGAGCCGCACTTCGCACGGAAGGATGCACCTGATGAATCAATTTGATTCCAAGAGCTGTGGCCCAAAGGGTTTTTTCCCGTCTTTCGACATAGCCGCGATGAATGATGTTCTCGATCGTCGCCGCGCGGGTCGCCGCTGTGCCGAGGCCCCGCTCCCTGAGGATATCGGTTAATTCCTTGTCGTCGAGTCGACTGCCGGCGGACGCCATACCGTTGAGCAGCGTCGCATCGCTGAAGGCTACCGGCGGCTTCGTTTCCTTCTTCAAAGTTTCGATCTTTTTGAGATCGACAACTTCCTTCGGCTCCACCAAGGGCAAAGCCATCGCATCAGCTCCTCGGGTCGCCCGCCTTTCAAGGCGTCGCCAGCCTTCGCGCAAAACGATACTGCCTGAAGAACGAAAATGATCCTCGAATGGAGCGCCATCCACTTTACTTTGAATAACAGTGTGGATAATGCTTTGGCTACGGACATGATCATCCTGCCAAGCCATCAGCAAACGCTTGGCAATGAGATCAAAAATCTTGCCTTCGTTCCCGCCGAGATTCCCTGGTCTTTTGCCGGTTGGAATGATGGCATGGTGGTCGCTCACCTTGCTGTCGTCCACATAGGCTTTGCCGAGAGACGTGAGGCCGGTATTGGGATGAAGGTCCAGCGCATCGTAAGGAGTACGAATCACCTTGACGATCTCCGGCAAAGACTTCGCCACGGAAACACTTAGAAAGCGGGAATCCGACCGGGGATAGGTGATGAGCTTATAACTCTCATAAAGACTCTGCGCGATATCGAGAGTTGCCTTGGCCTGAAGGCCAAAGAGACGGTTGGCATCTTTTTGCAGTTCCGTCAGATCGTAGAGCTTGGGAGGGGGAAGTTTTTGTTCCTTGTCCTCACGTTTTTTGACGATGGCCTGGCCCGTCCTGGCCCGTGCTTTGATCGCTTCGACTTCCGGATCATCCACCTTGAAACGTTTGGCTTCGCCACGGACTTTGTCTTCAGCGGAAAGCTGTGTTTCCGGGTCCTTGACCTTCTTCGCCGCTCTTTTTTGCTGAGGCTCGACGAGCAGGGCTTTATAAGTCTGTGCCGATTGTTTCGTTTGAAAATGCGCTTCGATCTCGAGATAAGTCTCGGGCACAAACTTCATAATCGCTTCGGTACGCTCGACGACCATCGCCAGGGTCGGCGTCTGCACGCGGCCGACTGTCCAGCGATCGTTGTTCTTCAGAGAATAGGCGCGTGAAAAATTGAGACCCACCAACCAATCCGATCGGCTGCGCCCCCGGGCGTTATCCGCCAGTCGATCGTATTCCGCGAGCGGTTTCATCTTGCGGAATGCTTCCGCAATACTTTCCTGAGTCAGGGATGAAAGCCAGAGGCGTTCCACAGGTTTCGTGGCCCCGGCTTTTTCGTAGATGTAACGAAAGATCAACTCACCTTCGCGCCCGGCATCGGTCGCGGCGATAATTGAAGTGACCTCGGGTCGATGCATGAGATCTTTGATCTCGGCAAACTGGGAGGCGGTGTTCTCAAGAACCGAAAGAGGCCAGCTCGACGGAAGAATCGGTAAATCACTTTCGCGCCATTTCTGCCAGGCCGGATTGATTTGATGGGGCTCTGCAAGAGTGACAAGGTGTCCGATCGCCCAGGTAACAATATATTTGTCGCCACGAAACGATCCGCGTCCCTGGGCTTTCACCCCGAGCGCTTGCGCTAAATCTCTTGCGACAGATGGTTTTTCAGCAATGATGAGTTTCAATAGCCAGCCTCAGTTTGATCCGAAGATCAAGCTAACATGAGGAATGGAACTTGGTCGACCGACATCTGCCGGAGAAAAAGAGTGAGTCTGGAAAACGCGCCAGAAGAGAAGACAATGCAAAACGAGAAAGCTCAATCTCGTGATTTTTCTTTCTCATCTTAAAGATTGCTAACAAACCTCGCAACATAAACAGTGCCTATTTCGTGGCTCAGTATTCGATTTAATCGTCGGGTAAGAAGGGACCTTGCGAAACAAGCTCCCTCCTCCCCACAGAAGCGTGCCTGAAGTTTTCCCTCACACGCCTCTTCAGCAGCAGCTTTACAGCTTAGCCATTCGTTCTATATCACGGTAGGTAACATAGATTCTTGGCTTACGGATCCGAGTCAAGTCATCACAACTGTGAGCGAGAATGAAATAGAAGATGAAAACGAGGGCTTGCAGAAGGTGCCGGAGTCCGATGATCGTTTGAATTACCAGATTCAACAATCATCGTAGTAGGTTAAACCTGTGTCGACTCAAGCTACTAGAGAATATCTTCTTTGTATAACCTCACGTTTTTAACTCAACTGACCGATAAACAGTGAGCTTTGCTCACAAAACAAAAGCGCCGGGTCATCGCCAGACACGTCAGGAACAAAAAATGACATTTTCAAAATCGCTACTGCCTTTGATTCTGCTCCTCTTTACAGCCAATGCTTGCAAAAACGACAAAACGGTAGAGACAAAAGCAGCAGCAAAAAACAACGTTGTAGCCGAACAATCCAAAACCTCTTCGAACGGAGACTCAACACCAGAGGTCACCACTGCCGAAAAAGGCAACGCTCAAAATAATGAGTCGGCAGAAAAAATATCAATTTATCCGGGAGCCGGGGTTTGGGTATTTGAGGACGTAGCCCAAGACTGTTCTAACGGCTTTCCCGCTTTTTCAATAGAAGGCGATACAATTAACCCGTTAGACATTTATTGCGACAATAAAAAACTTGACCTGACAAAGTATCTTCTTGGATACGAAGTTGCTCCCAAGATTTTGGACTTTTTCGCCAAGCAATCCTTTACATTGGAACGCATTAGTAATGACAAATTCAAATGGGTTTCCAACTCTCTAATATATGATCACCCAATGATAAGAATCAGCACTAATCCACTAAAAAAGCCGATTTTTCTACCGGCCGTCACTCCTCGAGACGGGCTTTATATGAGGCCATTCGTTGACCTTAAGAAGCTTGATTGCCCTAAGAGCCCTATATTCAGCGTCACAGCCGTTAAGGATGGAAAATTTGGAACGGCCACCTTTCAGTGCAAAGATCAAGCTCCTCTATTTTTAAGCGCGATGAACCCTATCGATTTCACCGCGAACTTTAAAACACTTGAACAGATGCGCGATAATAATCGCGTTATTCGGCCTTCCCAGAGTAAAGATAATTTCAGAGAACAAAATCACTTTAGGCAGCTGGTTTAGGGGCGACGAGTATATGAGGTTCGCAGAACTTCCTAAGTAAATTTGAGTTGGAAATAGGCAATCAATCCAATAATCAGGCCTTGTTCAAATTGAAAGGCCGCATCGACGGGGATTTGCATGAAGATTCGATCTCAGATTTGGTTTTTAATTTTTCAGCTCGGACTGATATCAAGTTCCGCCTTCGGCGAAAGATCGCAGGTGAAAAGCTCCGCCGCAAAATCCGCTCTGAAATCCGAGGATAGCCATGATATCGGCGAAAGTTCAGAATCTAACCGTGACGACAAAACGTTTTACATAGCAGCGGGTGGCGGTTTGATGCCTTATCCCGTTAGCACAATGACAATTGGGCTGTTCTTAGAGTCATCCTCTATACTCGAACTAGGCCTGAGTCAGTATAAACGTAAGACCAGTGCAATGAACGATTCATCGGATCTCATCCATGCGACCTACCGGCAATTTCTCGGCAATAGCTTCTATATTTCGGGCGGATTAATATTTGGCTCACACAGCTATCAAGAGGGGCCAACGACCATATATTTCGATCCTGGAGGGACGGAAACCTATACTGCCAAGGGTTCTCAGAAAACGACTTCGATTGAAATCAGAATCGGCAATTCATGGCAATGGAGCCATTTTCTTCTGGGGGTGGATTGGATAGGCTTTCACAAGGCCTTCTCCACTCAATCAACGTCTCCAGAGGACAAGCCCTTCTTCCACTCCGATTGGGCTGATGTTGAGGCGAGCATGAAGCGAGATCAAAACCAGCGCATGGAACTACTTCGCTTTTTTCTAGGCTTTGCATTTTAGATCTAAAAGCACTCAACCCAGTGACGTCATTTATCTTAATGAAACCGAATGCGAGAAACAGTTTAAAATACGCTGCGTTGACGCAGGAATAAAATCCGCAATCGAACAAGAACTCAGTGAAATTCCAAAATGACTTATTTTGTCCGTCGGCCGCGAAGCGCCCGTTATCTTAAACACCATAATGTTGAAGGCAAATGCTAGTGCTGCCTAAAGCATAATTATCACAACCTACCCATGCACACTTTTTCTGTCCAAAGCCGTTGTGTGCAAGCAATGTGAGAAACTGTTTAATGGGGACCGGATCGAACTGCTGCCAGTTCTGCTCAGGGTGCAGCTTAACCGCGAAGTCTTCTGAAATAGTTTCCTCAGGTGCGAGTTCGAGATACCAATGCTGCTCGCATTTTTTGCACTTTGCGATTAAGGCTCTACCTTCCAGTTTAAGCAGTGTGTCAAAATCTAAGTCGATATTTAATTCGTCAGGACCCTGAAAAAAATGCGCGAAGATTGAAACTCCTGGAAGATTTTTTTTGATACCGTTTGGTAAGCACCTGTAAAATTCGGGCATTTTTGAGCATTCACATAGTAGCGACATTATTTTCTCCGACAAAAATCTGTGGATTCACTTATATTATGCACTTTTCAGATCATTTGCGGTTATTTGCTCGATAAGAAAATACGGGAAGACCTGGGACTGCCGATGACATTCTTACGAAAAAGCAAGCTTTCAGAAGGGATTGAAAACTTTTCCAGCTTTGCGTGGGTCTCTCGTATTGTGGAGGACGATCACTTCCCTGCTGCGCGATTTATTGTTGAATCTTAAGAGAGGCTGGCATAGATCTTTCAAGATTGGAGACCTTATGAAAAAAGCATATTTAGTTTTCCTTCTTGGCCTGTTCATCGCATCCCCGGCCTTCGCTCATAAAGTTCCTTTTAAAGAAAAATACTACTTGAATCTCGCCAATGGCGATGGCTATAAGGCCATGAAACTGAAGAACTTTTGTACTGGGAAAAATGAAGAAGCTTGCCGCAAACAGCTGGGGCTATGGAAAATAGATCCAGCCCAAATCGAGATAAGATTCTGCAGGCTGAATCTGAAAAAATGGTCTTGAAGAGACAAAAAGAATTACTTCTAGCTGAGCAAGAAATTTGTGATGCCGCGTATTTTGGAAACGAATTCTGTCAAGTTGCTAAAGGCTATTTTGAGAATCTGCGGATCCTTCGCTAAACGATCCTGTAGAGCAACATGGAGTTAGTTAGTATGTTCTCCAAAAACTTTCATCTACCTGAGCCATCTCCTAAAGCTCTGCTCTGGCTCACAGGAATATGCTATCTGATAGGCATTCTTGAGCTTCTAGCGAGCTTTGATTTTATTCAACGCTCGGCATTATTCCAAATCGAGC
>JACMPP010000082.1 GCA_014377445.1 Oligoflexus sp. | reverse complement strand
TTGAAGGAGAATCGAAATGAATTTTTGAAATTCCCCTTCCTTGATTTTACCGATCATCTTGCCAATGGAATCGGTTTCACTTAGGCCCCACCTACTCGCTTCATCTAAGCGTAAACCAACGACTAAAGCGAAGGGGATGCACACGGACAGGTGTGCAGCTTCAGCTCCAGCGCATGGTAAACGTCCAAACGATAGCGATTGCTCCAAGTCTCGGAATAAACATTCGATTTTCCATCTACCACGACTTATCTCCCATAACCTTGCACCAGCCATTGATAAGTCTGTGGTCGCGTAATATGCGAATGCATTTAACCCGTTTTTTCTGTTATAGACGGCCACTACATTGAGAGGGCTTTTGCGTTTTCTAGTCCAAATCCGACGCTGAGAAAACGATTTCGGCCTCTTTTTACCAGCTTTAACAGCTTCGCTATCGAATCGAGAATTCGCGTCATTTCTCTCAATTTTTTGAAAAATATCTTTGAGACTTCGCCACGAAACTTTTGGGCTAGGGCATGGCTTTACTTTTCTATTTGACTTTATTTCTCCGGCGAAGGGCAAACCCATAGCCTCCAGATCAGACATGAAATCTACTGAATCGAACCATGAATCTGCGGCGACATGAAGCTTTGGAAAGCCTTCGTGAATCACTTGCCCAAGCATACCACATGCTAATTTGTGAGCGGGAAGGTAATCAGGATCGCCTTTTTTAGCGACAATTTCATAGCCTATTGGTAGCGCGAAGTTGCGCTTTACGTCTACCAGCACAAGCAGTAAAATCTTTTAACCTCGATAAGGACCAGATGAGGAGTGCCAAGCCCCACATCGAAATATTGATTTTCCATACCGTGGATTTGCCGTGTCATCTACCGCATAATGAAAATCTTCGGAACAAATCTTCCCATGATATCGTCGCAAAATGCTTGAACGCATACGTCGCATGAATCTGTTGCCATCAAAGCATCGGACTGCGCGAGAAAGATCGGAAACGGAATGAGTCCAGGGGCAAGCTCTAAGCAAGGAACTTATCTCATCAAGACCGAATAGGAAAAGACAAAATAGGGAGCAAAGATTCGAATAGCTGCCTAATCGACCGGCAAATAAGTCTTTAAATCGGTCTGCAGTGTAACGAATACCAGCTGGAACCTGACAGCTAAGCATAGCAAAAACCGATCTTTATTATGGAGAAAATTTATGCTTTAATGTGCAACTATGAATAGAATTACACAACAACTAAAGCGAGATTCCCTACGAGAATTGTGGGCATACATACGTTTTCGCTTTTTTCTTTGGCGTCGTGGAATGAAACTCATTGCGATGCCTCAATTCATGCGGCTCAAAATAGCGCCGAAAGAAAAGGAGCGTAGAAGGAAAAAAAGTAGAGATCAAAAGAAGGCGCGGAAGATGAATCGCATGCCTGGAAGGTGATAGCCGTTTTTCTGAGCGCGAAACCTAGGCCAGTCAAGCTGCGGAACGGATACATCCGCGTGAAATGCCTGGCAGACAAGAATTTTGATACAGATTTAACCTAAAAGAGGGGAAACCTCTGCTTATCACTCTCTAGGCTGCTGTCAATAAAGGGATAGACGCAAGTCGATAGCGGGTGAATTAAATCCCAAGGACGTGATACATGCCCTGGGAGCCCGTATGTTTCATGGCTCTTTCTTAGCTGCAGAGACAGCGAAACGATCGCCCAAATTCAGTTGCCTTTTGGCCTTGAATGGGCCATATGGAATTCGCAATGCACAAACTCTTCGACGCCGAAGAGCATAGATACCATAGGATATACCCATGCGCTTCCTTCTTTGTCTCAGCTTGCTTTTCAGCTCTAGTCTCATGGCCGAGAGCAAACCCCTCAAGGCGCTTTACATCACCGAATATGGCAATCTTTATCATGCCTACGAAAAGCAGGCACAGTTTCTTAAGGACAAACTCCCGGAGCTTATGAATGTTGAGTTAACGGTCATTGGGCACAATGCAATGGAAACCCTTCAGACCTTACAAAAGCCTGATTTTTCTCGTGATTACGATCTCATTATCTATAACGCCTGTCTCGCGGACAGTCAGGACTCTGAGGCTGTTGAGAATGTTATTCAGCAGGTCGAAACCGCGCGCAAACCCATCGTTTTTCTTCACTGCGCCATGCACAATTTTAGGTTTACTTCGGCTGGAAAAGTCGCGAGATACGGAGCAGCTGTTGAGCAGGCGACTGCAGCATGGGACAAGTCTCATCCTGGAGTGGCGTTTCCTCGTTGGTCTCAGCTGACTGGAATGGATTCCTCAAGACATGAGCTACCCGGTCCTCTCTGGATAAAAAAGTCGGGCGAGCATCCAGTCACCCAAAACCTTAGCGACAGCTGGATTAGCAATTGGGACGAACTCTACGTAGCCGAATCGCTCCAATCTGATGTCGTTCCGCTCTATTCAGCGGGCCGATTTTTAACTCGAAGTCAGACCGTGGCTTGGGTGAGAGAGACGTCAGGAGGACGAGTTTTCGCTACCACGCTTGGACATAATTTTCAAACGTTGAAAAACAAAGACTTCCTCGCTCTTCTTCAAAGGGGCATTCTCTGGACCGTCTATGGCCTCGCCGATGACGGATCGATCAAGCCTGGCTTTGAAAGTCAGATTTTAGATCAGTAAAGAGTTGCGAGAACATGCGAGATTAAGCAAAAGCGGAATCGGATAACCTACCGATACCGGCCGTCATCCAGGTAATTGGATCATAGTTTCATCCAGCATGCATTGCCCTCACTGACTCTCTTCTTATGAAACAAAATTTGTGTATAGGACCGGCTCCGGGAGAAATCCCTGGAGCCTTTTTCATTCCACTACGAATTTCAGACGCTTCGAAAAGGTGAGAAGGAAATTGGGAACAGTGCACTGTAGGTGAGTCGTATCTTTCCCATCATTAAAATTACACTTTCTGTTGGACTTCTTTCTCCATCAGCGATTGATGACTTGGACCGCTTATTGCTTTAGTCCACAGGTGATCAGTCGACTTCGGAGGACGACATGTCTAACTATATGAAAAGCGCATCTCTTTTTCTCATGCTTTGTCTCGCTGAATCTGTTTCCGCACAGACTTCATGTACGACACATGAAGTTTTTGTTGATGCGGGTAATCGCTGTGTCGACATCAAAACGGACGATGTAATCGTTCTAGGAACATTGAAAGTGGAGACGGGGAAGGACGGGAAACCCCTCGTGATTCTTCACGACGACAGTCGCGGGGACATCGAACTCTTGCTGACACCGTCGCTCGTCGAAGCGGTTGATGAATCGCCAGCGGAATCCTTCGAAGTGGAAGGTCACCTTTCGAACGGTGAACTGACCGTTAAGAACCTCCGTCCCATCGAGTAGATCGAAGCTTCGGTGCTAGTCTTCTGAAAATTTTTTCCTTTTACCACTGCAATCGGGGAGTGAACAATACGTTCGCACCCTTCTTTTTTAGATGGTGATAGAATTTCGTCTTTGACCCCAGACCCACACGAGACCAAGCAAGAGGCTGAGGGGAGCGAAGGCTATATGCAACCAGTAGATATTGTTCTTCATGTGTTTGAGCTGGGATTCGGTCTCATCCTTCAATAGACGTCTTTCGCGCCGGATCTTGGCCTCCTCTTCTCGTAAGTCCTGAATCATCATCTGCTGATCCTTGCTTACGACTTGGCCGACCTCGTTATTCTGCTGGCCTTCCCACTGCCCCAATTTTTCTTGAATCTCTGCGAGGCGAGCCAGCAGGCTGGAGTCCTGCCCCTGGTAACGCTCTGCTGATCGCTTCTCGATGTTGATGATCCTTTGCAGACTGCGATCGACATGGATTCGGCTCCGGATCGCGATGAGGTCCTGATGCCCATTGATGAATTCCAAAGCGTTCATCAGAAAGCTGATGTTGTCGCCCTTGGGTTTATAAACCACCTGCCCGAGGGATTGAATCTTGTCGACTGTGAAAGAATCACTTAGGAAATCCACATCGCTGACGATGACCATCGCCCCTTCCTGCTCTGCGGCTTCTTTGTAGCCAAGGCTTGAACCCTCCGATACCCCTTTAAAGGTGGAATGCCACTTGCCCTTGAGAAGCGCTGCGGCGGAATGCTTACGTAGTCTTTGGCCCAGTCGGCAATTGAATTCCAGACCAGCATGTTGCCATCGGCGATTTTTGTAATGAGTTTACAAGCCAACCAATACCAGCTTTTGTCTGGTGTAAAGATGGGATAAACATCCGGGTTTTGACCGCTTTGAATAGCGACGACCGCGAATTCTTTGCCGCCATGACAAGCGAGAAAAGCCCGCGTCGGGCGACTCAGGACGTTTATGCAAGCAATCCCGAGCCCCAATACCCGCGCATGTCCCGTCGATTTCACGAAGAAGGCAAAGTCGTCCTTAAAGTGCTTATCAGCAGTGATGGTAAAGTCTTAAACCTCGAAGTCCTACATTCCAGTGGTTTTGAAAGACTGGACAGTTCGGCGCTTGAAACTGTCAAAAGTTGGATCTTTCGATTGGGTGCTGAGAAATTAGCGGATGAAAGTTGGGTCATCGTGCCTGTTAATTTCAAGCTGAATACATAAGTTGTAGATATAAGCTTTTGATGTCCTAGGAAAGGTTTACCCGAGAGTTTTTGCTTGGCAGGGTGGGATGCTGACGGATCATGCGCTTGCTATAATAACGGAAACGCATGATTTTCGAGGCAGACAATGCAAAAAACTTTCCGCGATTATACAAAGTTATTCGCTATCCTTTCCTTGAGCGTAGCCGTTGCGTATTGCAACAAGAAGAGCTCGGACGCTTCTGAAGGTGGTATTACTGCCCTTACAATCAAAATTCGCAATGCAGATACCGCCGCGCCTGCTCATCTTACGGATAGCGTCAAGCTCACTTCCACTGGCGCTGGCAATCTCTCCTTTACCCCTGACTCCTACAAACTCTGGATCAACACCATCGTTTTGCAAAATGACGACGGCTCGGGGTCAAACCAATTCTATCAATGTGAAACGAGTGAAGGCGATTGCGAAATCGACTTTGCAAGCGCGACCTCGATCGCTGCCTTTGAGGCGAAGTTAAGCGCCCTTCCCATCTCACCTGGGACCTACACCAAAGTCTGGATGTCATGCACACCCAGCTCGGGCGGCTATGTAAAGGTGAAGGGTAAGGCAACCCTTGCGGATGGTTCGACGATCTACACAGCGAATCCTGATGATAACAGTGGTGGATCCCTCACAACGGACATCAGCAAAGCCGGTACGCTGAAGATCAGTTACACAGGCGGTAGCTGCGGCATCACAATGCCCCTTGCCACGCCCATCGTCGTCGCAGCAGCAACTCCTCCTGCAGCTGGTGCTGACAACACGAATAAAGAAGTGCCCGCTGGCACAACTTTGACAATGACCATGTTCTCGAATCTACTCTATACAGCTTATTATGCTCCCAACAGTTCTCCCGGCATGGGCGGCTGTCGCCTTAGCGATGCGAATCACGCGGCGAATACTACTGGACCTGCGATTTGCGTGATCTATCCAAGCGTGTTTCCCTATTTTGGTGAAACGACACCCGCTGTTGAATACTATAAGGTTGCTAACTCCAAGACCGCTGGAACTGCACTGGTGGTTGGAGATTCAAACGTTATCGTCAAAATCATCAAAGACGCGGACGGAATACCTTTCTGGACTTCGTTTGGTCAATTTTATTCAGAAGACACACCTGCCTATGCGTCGGGAGAAAAAGGCGTCTCGGGATATACCAACTCAATCTCAGACTTTTCCATCAATGCCGACAGCACGCTGACCATGAAATCTCAGGATAATGGTTTCAGCGCCTTTCAGCGAGCCGATCATACCGGCGAAGTCAAAGGTGAAGGCATTCTCAACGGTGCAGGAACAGGAAGGTCTGTGACCTATTATTATCACGCGTTTCCTTTCACTCCCTGATTTCTAGGCCAATAAAGAAAACCCGAACTTGCCTTCAACAGTGTTGATGGCAAGTTCGGGTTTCTTGTTTGAATAGGCATTCTACTTCATCAAAGAAGCCTTGATAAAACTCCAGTTCATTTCAGAGATAGAGGCTATCGAGATATTTTGAGGACATTCGACTTCGCAGGCTCCGGTAAAAGAGCAGTGGCCGAAAGCTTCCTCTTCCATCTGATTGACCATGGCCAAGGTCCGTTCGTGGGCTTCAATTTTGCCCTGGGGGAGGCGGTTCAAATGGTTTATCTTTGCTGACGTAAAGAGAGCTGCTGATGCATTCTTGCAGGTCGCAACACAGGCGCCGCAACCGATGCAAGATGCAAAATCCATGGCCTTGTCCGCCAACTTCTTGCCGATCAGGTTGGCATTCGCTTCGGGTGCCGATCCCGTATGGGCGTTGATAAAGCCGCCCTTTTGAATGATTCTGTCAAATGCAGAACGATCTACCATCAGATCACGGAGGACAGGAAACGCGGCAGCCCGAAAGGGCTCCAATGTGATGACATCTCCGTCCTGAAAGCTTCGCAGATGGAGCTGGCAGGTCGTCACATGATCGAGGGGGCCATGAGCCCTGCCGTTGACAAACATTCCGCACTGCCCACAAATTCCTTCGCGACAGTCGTGATCAAAGGCGACCACGCTTTCACCCTTCATGACGAGACTTTCATTCAGGAAGTCCAGAGCTTCCAGTAGTGACATGTCTTCGTGAAGCCCGGCAACATCATAGGCTTTAAACTGTCCCTTTTGCGCAGGGTTTTCCTGGCGCCAAATTTTAAAATGAAGTTGCATGGCAAACCTATTTGTAATTTCTCGTTTGGGCTTTTACGTACTCGAATTTCAGAGCTTCCCGATGCAGTTCGAACCGTCCTTCTCCTTTGAATTCCCAGGCGGAAACATAGGCAAAGTCCTCGTCGTTCCTTATCGCTTCCCCCTCGACCGTTTGATATTCCTCTCGAAAATGAGCCCCGCAGGATTCTTCCCTCTGAAGCGCATCGAGGCACATGAGTTCGGCGATCTCCAGAAAATCTTCGAGCCGCATGGCTTTATCAAGTTCGGTATTGATTTCATCATCACGACCGGTGACTTTGATGTTTTCCCGAAAGTCTTTTTGCAGGGTGCGAATTTCCTGAATGGCCTCTTTGAGCCCCTCCGCATTCCGACTCATCGCGCATTCTCTCCACAGAATCTTTCCAAGACGCCGATGAAGAGCGTCTACTGTGATGGATCCATGGTTTGCCAACACCGCCTTAATTTTCTGAGAAGCCTTGGCCATCGCTTCGAGAAAAGCGGGATGATCGGTCTTGATCTTTGCTTTATTCAATTCTCCGCTCAGATAATTGCCAAGAGTCAGAGGCAGAATGAAATATCCGTCGACACTCGCCTGCAGAAGTGAGTTGGCGCCCAAACGGTTGGCACCATGGTCGGCAAAGTTGCATTCACCAATTGCATAAAGTCCGGGAATCGTCGTCATCAGTTCGTAATCCACCCAGAGGCCACCCATCGAGAAATGCGGAGCGGGGGAAATAAGCATCGGTTGAAGGTAGGCGTCAATGCCAGTTATTTTTTTGTACATTTCAAAGAGATTGCCGTAGCGGTCTGAGATAACCTTTTGCCCAAGTCGGGCAATAGCGTCTTTAAAATCGAGATAAACGGCATTTTTGAGGGGGCCAACACCAAGGCCCTGGTCGAGGCGTTCTTTAGCCGCCCGAGATGAAATATCCCGCGGGGCGAGATTGCCAAACGCTGGATAGCGTCGCTCGAGGTAGTAGTCTCTTTCGGCTTCAGGTATATCTTTTGCCAACCGGGTTTCGTCTTTCTTGATGGGCACCCAGATGCGTCCATCATTTCGAAGCGACTCGCTCATGAGCGTGAGTTTGGACTGGGTTTCATTGATTTGAGGCAGAGCGGTCGGATGGATTTGAGTGAAACTGGGCGCGGCGAAGAGAGCCCCTTTTTGGTGCGCCTTCCAAATGGCTGTTGCATTGCATCCCATCGCCAGGGTCGAGAGAAAGAAGACCTTTGAGTAACCGCCTGTCGCCAAAACCACAGCGTCCGCTGCGTGCGAGTCTATCTCACCCGTCACCAAATCGCGAACGACTATGCCTCGGGCTTTGCCATCAATGACGACAAGATCTTGCATTTCGTGACGGGAAAACATCTTTACCTGTCCGCTTTCGATTTGGCGACTGAGCTGGGAATAGGCGGCAAGGAGAAGCTGTTGACCCGTCTGACCGCGCGCGTAAAACGTGCGCTGAACCTGTACCCCTCCAAAACTGCGGTTTGATAAAACACCAGCATATTCCCGCGCGAAGGGAACGCCCTGCTGGGTAAAATGGTCGATAACCGCGGCTGATAGTTCCGCCAGACGATAGACATTCGCTTCGCGCGAGCGAAAGTCACCACCCTTCAGAGTATCGACAAACATTCGCCATACCTGGTCGCCATCATTTTTATAGTTTTTAGCTGCGTTTATTCCCCCCTGGGCCGCAACGGAATGAGCACGCCTAGGTGAGTCCTGAAAGCAGAAGCATTTTACGTTATAGCCAGCCTCAGCCAGAGTCGCTGCTGCGGAGGCTCCTGCCAGACCCGATCCAACTACGATGACATCGAACTTGCGTTTGTTTGCGGAATTGACCAGTTTGCATTCGCTTTGGTAGCGCTTCCATTTGTCCTTGAGATCACCCTCAGGAATCTTTGCATCTAAGTTCATAGCGCGGACCTCGCGTACATGATGATAGGGATCAACGCAAAACCGAATGAGACCACCCATGCATAGGCATGGCCCAAGTGCGTAACCCAACGCAAATATCGCGCATTGTAGAGACCTAGAGATCGGAAGGCGCTCGAGAAGCCATGCGAGAGGTGGAGAGCCAGAGGGATCATGGCTAGTGTGTAGAATAGAGCGGAAAGAGGTTGTTGAAATTGCTCTGACACCAGTGAATAGAGATCAGGTTCAATGTCAGAGAATTTTACCGGATACCAAAAATGAATAAGATGGATAACGAGGAATGCGAAGAGCAAAGCCCCAAGCAAGCCCATATTCTGAGAGGACCAATCGGAGACGTCACCCACGTGATTGCTTTTGTAGGGGACCTTGCGAGTCTTTCTATTCTTGAAGGTGATGATAGTCCCGTAAACGATGTGGAAGAGAAAACAAACATAGTTAACATAGGCGATCACTTTAATAAAAGGATTGCCACCCAATGCGGAGGAATAGGCGTTGTAGAGAGGCCTTGCGTGTGCTTCTGGAAGAAGGAGGATGAGATTGCCGCCCAGGTGAACAGTTATGAAAAGACAGATAAAAAGGCCGGTCAGGGCCAAAATCATTTTGCGCACTATCAACACGAGACACCTCTCAATATATGCCGAGAACTTTCCACCAGAATGCGCCCGTCCCCATCCAAATCAGGAGATAGATGATCGAGAAGAGAAAGCCCAGCCTCCACCAATCTTTCAAGGAAACATACCCGATTCCAAAGAGAATAGGAGCGGGTCCATGACCGTAGTGGGTAAGGACTCCATAAAGCGATCCTGTAAATCCGAGCATGAGCGCTGCGAGCTTACCTTCAATGCCAACGGCCAATGCTACCGCGAGGAGGGCGGAGTACATGGCAGCGACATGGGCGGTGGCACTCGCAAAAATGTAGTGACTGTAAAAGTAGACGAGGATGAGAAGCGGGAAAGCCCACATCCATGGCATGGAACCAATTTCCGC
>JACMPP010000009.1 GCA_014377445.1 Oligoflexus sp. | reverse complement strand
TGAGACACAGAAGTTTCAGCAGGTGCCGATTCAGGTTCCAAAGAAGCGTTTGCCGGTAGAGCTCATTCGGCGGTGATGCTTGCGGTTGAATGGTTCGTAGAGATATTTCTGCAGGATGCCTAGATTTTTCAATTATTGATGCTCAGCTCGGGACGTATTGATGCGAAAG
This sequence comes from Oligoflexus sp., assembly GCA_014377445.1. Taxonomy (GTDB): domain Bacteria; phylum Bdellovibrionota_B; class Oligoflexia; order Oligoflexales; family Oligoflexaceae; genus Oligoflexus. Next base: position 18,322 of record JACMPP010000009.1, on the reverse strand, counting down.
AGTGGATTCCATGGGCATTCACCGGATCACCAAATGCTTCGATTTCACTCCTGAGCTACTCCAGGCACTGGATGCTGTATCAGAACGATTGGGAATCAACCGCCAAGCATCCATCAAAAAAGCTGTGCTGGCTTAAGTCGATCCTAATATCGACTCTTTTGAGAAGCAAAAAGGCTTTTTGAGCGCTGCGGCCAAGTAAGGCTTTCCCTTAAATAGTGCTTCTATAGATATTCACGAGCCAGACGTGCAATCAACTGGATGCCGTAGCCTGTCCCGAGGCCAGAAGCAGTCGACGAAGGTCCCGCCATATCGATGTGTAGCCAGGGAATATCGAGGTCATCGATGTGGCTATATACAAACTGAGCGGCGCAGGAGGTCTGCGCATTGGAGCGGTTCTTCACCGAGTTTACCATATCCGCGACCAGGCTTTTGAACTCGTTCTGATAGAGCTCAGGAGCAAAAGGGAGGGGGTTCACCAAATCGCCACTTTCGCGACCGATCTTTACGGCAAGTGCATCCAACTCGCTGCGGTTCGATATCACCCCTGCGTGCACCATGCCGGTGGCCACGAGCTGAGCGCCGGTGAGTGTCGCTGCGTCGATGAGCAGTTGGGGCTTATATTTACGGGCGCAATAGGAAAGGCAGTCGGCAAGAAGCAAGCGGCCTTCGGCATCGGTGTTGTTGACCTCGACCGTTTTGCCCGAATGCATCGTGATAATGTCATCGTTTCGGAAGGCAGTGGGGCCGATGGCGTTTTCGACCAAAGCGACTGCGACGACCAGGCGGTGCGGATAGCGATTGCGTACGAGGCTGGCAAAGGCGCCCACGACAGCCGCCGCTCCCCCCATATCCCCTTTCATGCCGACCATGCTGCCGCCGACTTTGAGGCTTAGGCCGCCCGAGTCGTAGCACACACCCTTGCCTACGAGAACTGCCGTCTTCGAGGAACCGCGTGGTTTGTAGTCGAGGACGACCATTCGCGGTTCTTCCTCAGCGGCTTTGCCGACGGTGTAGATGCCGTTGAGGCCTTCTTTTACCAGGTTTTTGCCTATGATTTCTGTGCATGTGACCGTCGTGAGACCTTTGAACTTGCCGATGATCTCTTTCGCAAAGATCTTGGGATTGAGATGGTTGGGCGGAAGGTCTACGACTTTGCAGGCCCACGCAGTTTCCTGAGCAAGGAGCTTTAGTGACTCATCTATTGTGATGATGTTGCCTTTAGGATCCACGGCAAGAATATCGATCTGCTTGCTTCGAGCGTTCTTCTTGAAGTTCACTTCGCGCAGGCGTCGCACGATACCGGTAATCGCGCCCCCCAGATAGAGCCGGTCTTCAACGGCGATGATCACGAGACCGCGCTCTTCCGCTTCCATGGCTTCCATCTGCTGGAAGATCCATTCCCGACGGGTAGGGCTGTTGTCTTTGGAGACCTGGTCGGGGAGGATCGAAAGAATGATCTTATGCGGATCAGAAACGCCTGTGACCGCGCTGTAGATTGCTGGCGCCTTGAGTGGAGCTGTACTTTTAAAAGATTCTTTAAAGAGTTGAATATGGGCCGCGGGGATAAGGGCTTTATGAAAGCCTTTTTGAAAGGACTTGGCGGTGCCGATTACGAAAATTGCACCCTTGCGAGGAAAGAGATCTTTGCTGGAGTCTAAAAATTTTATCTGCATGCATGCCCTTCAGAACGATTCGCAAAGCGGGTTGAGTTGGAAAGACAGAAGAGAGGGAACGCTCAGGATTCGATCCAATCAAAACCGTGCGCTCGAAAGGATCTTGTCTTTTCTTTCTCTATTTTAACATGATGACAAGGTGGATCCCACCCAGCCGTCAAAGCCGAGAAATACCAGTAGCATCTCGGCAGCGAATTATAAAGCTTGTATCAAGGCACGATGGTCGTGAGGGGCAAAGATAGCGCCAAAGGTATGGGGAAGGAGTACGCTTTTGGGATAATACCCAATCGATGCACCGGCAACTTGCATCATCAGCAGATCGTTCGCACCGTCACCAACAACCATCGTATCGTTCGGATGGATTGCGAGCCTGGTGCAGGTTTCCATAAGGAATTGAGCCTTCGCCTCTGCGTTGATGATCGTTCCGCGCAGAAGCCCTGTGAGTCGGTTGTTCTCGCTATCGAGCTCATTCGCGATAAAGCCATCGAAACCAAGTTCTTTCGTGACGCCGCTAGCCAAAGAATTGAAGCCGCCCGAGACGAGATAGAGTTTGATGTCTCGTTGTTTGGCTACTTTACTAAATTCGTTCATTCCGGGATTGATTACCAGGGATTTGGCGACAGCACTTATGATGCTATCGGGGAGACCCGCGAGCATTTTCACCCGTTCTCGCAGGGCGGAGGTAAAGTCGAGCAGGCCAGCCATCGCCTGTTCGGTAATCTCCAGGACCTCGGCTTCCTTGCCGGCGACTTTGGAGAGTTCGACGATGGATTCCTGCTTGATAACGGTGGAATCCATATCGAAGAAAGCAGCTTTCCATTCCTTCTGGGGGAGATAGAAACAGCTGAAGCCTGCCTGTGTGGTCTTGAGGATGCGATCAAGCGTGTCTGGGGAGATTTCGTTTTCGGTCCAAACGAAGCGTGTTAATTTAAGGACTTTGAGCGGCTCGGGTTTCCCCAGATGAGAGAAGCTATCCGACTTATTGCTGTCCACAATGAGCTTAAACGTAGCCATGGAATTCCTTCGTCTGATTGTTCATCTCCTATGAATGGCAGATAAGCATCGAAGGGTTCAAGCAAAAATACGCGTGGGCTGGGGAGGGGAATGTGGAAATCATGGGAATGGCGTGAATAAAACCTTGGGGGAAGAATGAAAGAGCGGAGATTAAGGTGACCGCCTCCGGAGCCCGTGTATTAATAGGGCGAGAATATAATCTTTACCGATCATTCTAAAATTATTTACAGTTACTCAGATCGATTAGTAGGACTAATTTTTACTGGGTGTTTCTCTCTCAACATCCAAACTGTTTTGTAACCATTGTAAGCAGAACTTGGCCGACAATCCCATTGTGCGTTTTTGTAGGAACGCGACACGAATGCGGTTCGAGACGGGGGATTTCAGGTGAATCACCTGGAGCGAACTATCGAGCTTGGCTGCTTCGCGAATGTAGGAATCTGGAACTAGACCTACGCCCATACCCTGGCGGATAAAATTCACACAGCTCTGAATGTCCATAACCTTGGCCCGAACATTGATGTCCTTTGGGAGACGTCCCCAATTCTTTTTGAACCAGGCGTTCATGAGTTCTTGCGCTTCAGAGTATTGAACGAAGGGCAGCTTGGTGAACTGCTCGTAGCTTTCGCTGTATTGGGGATGGGTGTCGAGAAGGGAACTATGGCCCACCATGACGTAGGAATCGGAGGCAATTTCCTCATAATCCAGATTGGGTTCGTTGACGAAGGCATCGACCAGCGCGAAGTCAATATTGCCGTCTTCAAACCACTTGCTGATATCGGTCGCGAAACCGAATTTAAATTCGAATTTTACCGAAGGATGTTGCGCGCCAAACTCAGAGAGGAGTTTGATCAGGGGACGGCCATGAAGAGTCGGGGAAACCCCGATTTTAATGCGTCCGAGGAGTTCGCCATCCTGTTTGGATATTTGCCGGAGGGTTTCTTCAAGGTCATCCAAACGACGCGAGCATTCGGCATAAAGGAGATCGGCTTCCGAGGTGGGAAGGATCTTGCGATTGATGCGATCGAAAAGGATGATGCCGAGGGTGTCCTCGAGAGATTTGATCTGCTGGCTGACGCCGGACTGCGTGAGATGGAGTTGTTTGGCCGCAAGAGTCATACTCCGCGTACGATAGACAACGAGGAAGATGCGGAGGTAGTTTAGATTTAAGCGAGCCAACAGTGACATAGGTGGTCTCTCTTGTCAGATTCTTGGGTGCAAAGTCATGAAACGTGACGGAAGCATGATATAGCCTAAATATAAGACATTGTCAGCTAGTATTGCTCCCGTCCCAGGTCTTACACTTTGAAGATTTGTTGTCGGCTCAGATGACAATAGTAGAAGTGAGCCGCATCCAAGGCATCCATCCATATCGTGTCATTATAGTAGTCGTAGTGGGCAGGTATTTCTTTAAGGTCGATAGCGTTCAGAACAAAGTCTGGATCGAGCTCATAGAGTTCGCACATGCCATTGAAGGACAAACGTTTGCCTTCATAACTTGTTGGATCATGGCCTAGCTCGACTAGGGCTTGTCTGAAAACTGCTTTATCGACTTGTGCGTTCATTCCAATCGCTCCTCAACAGAAGTTTCTCTTCTTAATAATTATTTTGTCTCCCTATGAGTTCGGATTCAACGGGTAAACCTTGCTCGGTAAGGCTTTGCCAGGTCAGGGTCGATAAGAAATGGGTCGAAATCTTGACGGAATATGGGGTGCAGAGCGTGGGGAATTTGACAGAAGGCGCAAAGCGGCTGCTGATAAGGAAAAGGGAGAAGCATGGCTTCTCCCTTTGATTTTCATTTCTTAACGCCATCCAGCAAAGTCTTGTGCGGCTGGAAGAGACGCCTTGGTATCTCCGGAAAGAGTACGTTCGCCGTATAACTATTGCCTAGCACTTCGTAGAGAACTATTTCGTGATAGACGACGGGCGTGCCCCGAATATTTTTTTCGGCGAGGATCCAGAACGGGCACTGTTCCAAATCGTAGACCTCAATGTCCTCAGGGAGTTCAGCCGCTACAAACACCGGGTTGAAATGGGTGGCCGTCGCTGGATTCTCTAGGAAATTTTTTCTATCCTCAGGACTCGCATGCGGGAGCTCAAGGCAGATGCTGACTTCACCGTTTTCATGAACGGCCCGAACTGGACTCCCTCCGACGTCTTTCCCGTTGTTGGGGACTTGGCCGAGCGCGTTGAGAGGGCGATGGTAAAGCTTTTGCAGCGCGCCTTTCGATCCCAGCCTGGCCTTGAGTCCTTCGGCAAGAGCGAGAGGGCAGTGGAAGAGCTCGAAGAGAACCGTCCAGAGAATTCGAATCGCATCGCCTTCGGCCGAAACCCAAAGGGGGATGTGATTCTTGCGGCTCAAAAACGATTGTTGAAGCTTGTCGGCGGCTTGGGACGCGCCTTCCAAATCATCGCTCTTCAAGAGTTTGCGAATGCTTTTGAGACTCATCAACACCTGTTGGTGCTGCCCGAGAAAGAGCGAGCTGTCCTGATAACAGGCCTCTTCCTCTTCGATCACGTTATCGATATTTCGAATAAAAAGGGAATGGGCCTTGGGAAACTTCGCTTTGATCGCAGGGAACAGTCGCACGAGCATGCCATGCCCGGCAGGCACGAGAGAAATCTTCTCTTCGTCATCGCGGTAGGGAAGTCCGTCGCGCGTGAAGCGGAGCGTACAGAGATCAGAGCCCTGTTCCAAAAACAGGAGATTGCCGTCTGCCGCTTCACCCAGCTCCAGATGGTCCTCAAATTTCTTCGAATAACCGAGCGGAGCCACATAGACTTCAGCCATGAGCCCTTTGATTCTGGAATGTTCATTGCGTTTCTTTTTGAGAAAACTTGGACCGGCTTTCAGTGCGGGCAGGAGTGCCTTGGGCGAATCGATCTCATAGAGAGCTTTGGCAATATCCTCGGCCGCAAACTTCGCATCCTTGGATTGAATCAGGCCGGTGAGCGCGTCGGGTAAGGGCCAGCTTTCCGCCCCCTGCTTCTTGAGATCCCGAATCTCTGATCGAATCGCGGGTGCATGGTTCTCGACCAGGGCCTGACGGAGGCCCTGGAGAGGCTGAAAGTAGCGACTTGCGGCTCCGGCTGCCGGAACGAAGGCAACGAAGCCTTCGATAGAATTCTCCGGCTTCGAAGCGAGGTATTGCTGGGGAAGGATGCCATGGTTGTCGAGTCGCCAGGTATCGATGATCTTGATGAAGCTGTTGCTGTTCTTAGCCAGGCTGCCTTGAATGCGACGCTGGTGAATCTCTATGTCGCGCGTGTTAAGACCTTGGTCTTTGACTTCCTTCTCACTTAAGCCCTTGAGCATCGAGCATCCCTTATCGCTAAGGTCTCTCCTGTTAAAGGCTGCTGGCCTGGGGCTGGTTGGCCAAGCGGCGCTGTCTTTGCAAGGCAGCGCGGGCAGCACTTCGAACCATGGGAGACGGGTCTTCGTTTAAGAGTTGATCCAGTATCGCCGCCGCTAGACTCTCCCCGTTGGAAAGGGGTAAAGCTTGACAAATTTCGACACGAATCCACGCGTGAGCCTGATTATGCAAAAGATTCGAGAAGATTTCTAGTAAGCCCTTTTCGCCTTCATGGCGTTTTAAATGCTCGATGACAAAGCGAAGCGCTACAGGACTTAAATGTTGCCCTTCCTTTTCAATCAGGGCCTGGAGCCGTGGGGCCGACTCTTTGGCCAGTATTTGCAGAACTGTGGCTTGATAGGGCGAGGGGAGTTGAGCCAGATGGAGTTCACCACCCAGGTCCTGCCAGCGCGAAAAAGCAAATTGCATGCAGGTAAGTTCGTAACCTTTGTTGCTTAGGCGATAAACTGAGCTCTGATTTCGCCGTGCACCCGGTTCTTCGTAGATGAGTCCGTTGCGCGCGAGCAACCTTAGGTCAGCGGAAAAGAGCTCGCCCTCGCCGAGTTGCTCCAATTCCGCCGCCGTCTTTCCCTCCGGCCAGCAGGCGGTGAGGATCTTTCCGAGATAGACGAGATAGGAAGTTTTTAGCTTATTTTTAGTTGTGGAAATGTCTCTTTGCAGCACGTTCTTCATGCGGTATTGATCCATGTTGGCCGGGGATTCCTCCAATTCACCGAAAATGCGCTGCATGATTGCGTTCAGATGTTGCGTGATTTCCGGGGCGAATTGAAAGACGTCGGGGCTTTCATTCTCAAGGGCCAATGCGCTTTTGAGGAGATTGAGAACGTTGCGGCCGAATCCCAAGTCGATTTCGAGGCTGTCTTCGTCAAGCGAAATGAGCGAGCAGATGATGAGATGCTCCAGAAATTCCTCTTCGTAATCCGCAGATGACCAATCGAGTTCGCGCGGCGTATAGCTGTGCAGGACATCGAGTGCGGTTTCGACGAGTTGAGCGCTGAGTGTATGAGGGATAAAGTATTCGCTGTTGAGATAATCGATCGCCAGTTCGGGCAGGAGGGATGCGTGGTGCCACTGCCGGTGACGGATCAGGAGATAGCTGAGATCGAAGGCCGCGGAACGCACGAGGGCCGGACTTACCGTGCGGGGATCCGTCTCTTGTAAAAGTATAGAATAGATTGAGCTTTGCAGCTTTTTTACGATAGGCTGAAGACTCTCTTGATTCAAGGCTTGGGACTTACGCGTAAAGCTCGTCAAGATATCCATGGGTCGCCTCATCAGCGCCGCGCGGGGGCAGCAGAAATATCGAATTCGTAAACTTCCCTCCTATTGTACCGACAAGCCTCTTCAGGAATGAAGACTAGATTCAGCAAAATCTCGAACAGGGTTCCGAAACTTAGGGTCTGTACGAAAAAGGGTCGATCCCATGACAGCAAGAAATCTGCAAAGTTTGGACAATGATCTTCAAAACACCGGCTTCGTCCAACACGAAGGCGATCGTTTTCGCTTTGAACCAATCGGCGGTAAAAGCCCCTTAAGACATGAATTGCCTTGGCAAATTCAGAACTGGGAGCTCGCGGCGAGAGGCCAGGAGCTTTATCAGGAAAGCTTTGCAGCCAAGCTGAATGCTGAACTATTTATTCAAAATTTTGAAGATCTCCTAAAAGATCGTTTTCCAACCTTTTGCAAAGTTGCTTTGCAGGAAGACCGAAAGGGCGGCTTCTGGCTCTTGATCGAGTTTCTCGATCGCGACATGGATGCCGACCAAAGTCGTCTGATCGAAAGCGATGACGCCATCCCCCACGAACTCTCGCATGGGCTTGCGGCCCTGCATCTGTCGGTTATCCAAGCCGTAGGTCAAATTTCTTTGTTTATGACCAAGCACTGTTTCATCGGGCAGACCCCGGGGCCTCTCTTTATCGAGTTGCCTAAGCTTCTGAATCAAGCGCTCTTTGGCTCGGCTCTTTCAGATAAAACAAATTTCAACGCCTATCTCCTCACACTTCGCAGCGAAGAATTGAGGACATCCCTCATTGATTTTTGTCAGTTGCCGGAAGCTGTCCACAACCTGGTCATCGCCAAGGGATCCGAAGAGGCTGGTTTCGGTCAAATCAAGCTGAATTATGTTGGCAAGAATTGGCAATTGAGCTGGATCCATGGCGAAGAAACTCCCGAACTCCTCGTTCCCCCGATGGAAATCCTGGAACAGAAGGAAGTGGCGAAGCGCTTTCAGCGACTCGACGAACTGATACTCCTCGAAGACTTTCCCGCGGCTCTCAAGCAGTGCAAGGAATTTCTTGAGAAGAACCCGCAATCCCTCTATTTGATTCGTCGATGGGCTTTTCTCAGCCTCTGGGCTGACGTTGAGTTCGAACAAAAATATCTCGATCTGATGATGAAATTCGATCCTTCGAATCTCATGACACTTTCCCTCTGGGTTCGCCACGGTCTGGAAAAAGTGGATGCGGATGTTCTCCTGGAAAACCTGTCGAAACTCGGCAGCAGCCTGGGCCAATCCATTGTTGACTTTGATGGATTGGACATCACGAGTTTGACCCTGCCCGAGATGCTGGGTGATGCCTGGAATCAAAAGGACGATCAACGTGCGGTGAGCTGCTACGAACGCGTCTTGCATTCGCGCGGTGAAATCCCCCGTATCCTGGTTAAGCTCATTCGCCTCATGCGGGACATCGATGATCCAGCTGCTGAAGAAGCCTACATGGATCGTCTTCTGTCCTGCGAAGTTTTGGCTCGAACCCGCGCGGCCATTTACTATCGTCTGGCCGAGATCAAACAGAAAATTGATCCTGCCGACGCGTCTCAGTGGGCCTTGAAGAGTTGGCACACGAATCGCGGTCAGGTGCGTTATGCCATCCTTGCTGCCGACCTTTTGATTCAATTGCAGAGACCGCATGATGCGGCTCACGTGCTCGTCGAAACCTCAGAAATCATCGAAGAATCGGCCGGCGATCAGAGGCTCCTCCTAGAGATCAAGATCGCTGCGATATGGCTCGAACACATGCAACGCCTCGATCTGGCGGCGGAGCGTATCACCCGTGCTCTCGATCTCATCAAAGACGAAACAGAAGTCTTCGATGAAATCATTCGCCTGGTCCAAAAACTGGATGACCCGGCGATGTTGATCGACGTCACCACGCGCGCACTGCTTCTCGCTGAAAAAGAGGGCGATCATGAGCGTTCGTCCCGCTTTGTCCAGGTTCTGCTCGATCTGGGCGACACTTCAGAGGACATCAAGCAGGCCTCCGATATCTTCACACTTGTCCTGAAGAATTCCCTGCTTGGAATTCCCTATACCCTCAGTATCTTTCAACGCGAAGACCTCGAGTTGCCTTTCAAAGATATCGTGTGGGCGATGGAAGCGCGTGTGCTTCTCCTCGAGCCGCGGGAACAAGGTGCTTACTTCCAGCTGCTCGGCGATCTCTCCCAGGATCATGCGGAAGATCCTGAGCGCATCCACAGCTTCTACGAGCGCGCCTTTGCCACGGATTGTGTGAACTCACGCAGCTTTGATTTCCTGGACTCCTATTACTCCCGTATGGGCATGAACCAACAGCGCTTCGCCCTTTTGCAGAAAAAACTCACACAAGCCGTGGACAGCGAACGCGCTGTGCTCCTCCGTGAACTCTATTATTTCGACGAAGGTGTCCTCGATCGCGACAAGGATTCCTACGCGATTCAAATCCTCGCGACCGATCTCGACGACGTCGGACCGATCGAGGAGCGATTGGCCGTTTATGAACACAATCATGATGGCGAATCGATCATCAATCTGATGCATCAACTCAAAAACCATGCGATAGCTCAGGCGGTGGTGAATAATCTCGTTCGCACGGCCTTGAACTTCGTGAAGGAAATGCAAAGCGCAAGCCGTCACATCTGGTTGATCAGCCTGCTGAGCAAGCTCCGCGAAATGGGCGAGGATCAGTTTGAATTGGCCCGCCTCACGATCCAATACCTTTGGGATGCGGATGATAAAAACTGGGTCCGTGGACCCCTGGCACTTTTAATCAGTCGAGGAGAAATCCCCGACATGCCGGCCGGTGAGATGCTGGCGATGATTGAAGACGACAGTCTTAAAGTCGATCTTCTGCTTCAACTTGCCGACCGGGGCAGCGATTTTGAGGAAATTCTCGCTTATGAGCGCGAAGCGTTGCGTCTGAGCCGCGATATCCCCATGATGTTGAGCATCAAGCTGGAAATTCAGCATCGTTTATCGAGTAAATCCCAGTTCACGGTCGGTGAACTTGACCTCTTCCTCAAAGAAACGCGTTCGATGGGCCGTGAGCCCCAGGCTCTCCAATATCTGACCTGCCAGCTCCGTCTGAGCAGTCATGAAGATCACAGAACTTATGTTTTGGACCATATTCAGGATAATCTCGTTCAGCACAATATCGCGGCGGAAGGTGGCCTCCAGCTGCTTCAGGTCATCGCTAGCCTTTCGGTTGCCGAAACCGTTCGCCTTCGTCTGACCTGGCTGGAACGATTTGGTATCAACGAATCGATCCATGACGAAATGCTGCTCGACTATCTCCTCGAAGAAGCTTCCATGTGGTCCAATCGGGAATTGATTCTCCTTGTCATGCAGCATTGTTTGATGCACGGCGGCGGTAGCATCGATCCCAAAACACTTATCAATTCCTTCATCTGTCGCCTCATCCTTGAGAACCGGGAGGACACCCTCCGTTTCTTCATCGAACAGGACATGATCCTCAAAATCATGGATGGCCGCAGTTCAAAGACCGCGACGGAGTACAGCCTTCAGCAGCGGGATGGCAACTCCTTCCAGCAGTTCTGGTGGCAAAGCCTTCTGCGTTTGGAAGAACGCCAGGAAACCATTGAATTTCTGGCTTATTCCAAAAAGTCTTTCGCTATACTCGACATGATGGGTGAGCTTTACAAACGTCTCGGCGATCTCTGTGAGCAGGATGATTCCATCGTCAATCCTCTCGTTCAATTTGAAATCAAACTCTTCTATTCCGAGTATTTGATTGAACACGACGATTCGTCAAAGAATGCCCGGGTTCTCCTCGAGAGCCTCTACAACGAAAGGCCTCAGGAGTCGCGCGTCTGGGGTGGTCTGATCGCCCTCTATCGGGAGAATCAAGCTGAAATCGCCCTTCACGAGCTTTTAGGCAAAGTCTTGCCCTCGCTCAAGGAAGACCCGCGTCCTCTCAAAGAATATCAATTGTCAGTTTCCGGCCTCGAGTTGGAACACAACGAGCTCAGCGCCCGTGTGGACAGCTTGCGCGATGGACCGGTGGAAGCTGTGGGCATGCCCCATTTTGATCCCCCATCTGTGCAGCACATGGATCATTCCGTTCTCTTCTCCAGCGACTCAGTCGATGGCGAGCACACACATGTTTCGACTGGCCCTGAGGACCATGAGCGAACCCGGTTCTCGGCTTCGAATTATGCATCGGGTCAGGAGGTCTTCTCGATCGATGATGAAGAAGTTCCAGGGCGTACGGTACTTTCCCTCCGATTCGAGCAGCCTCTTCCACCGCCGAGCTTTGAGCTCAACGATGTGAGCATGAACGTGAAACGTTCGCGTATCAGTCATAGTCCCTCCTCCATTGGTCTCGAAGATGACGATGAAATGGATAATCCCCAGGCGTCGAGCGGGACCAAGGCCTCGTCCGACATGCCGGTCTTTGCTTTCGGGGAAGACTCTCAACAATACAGTGCTTTGACCAAAAGTCGTTTGCCAACGGCGTTGCCCATGCACACCCAGGTGGCTGAGCTACCTGATATGGACTCCCATTTCCGCATGGATGCAACGGGCACAGAACCCCGTAGATACAGTCCCATGGATACGGTTTCCCTCTACGATAACACCAACGTCTTTAAGCCGCTGGGTGAACTGCTGACGCTTCCTCCGCCTCCAACCTTGGGCAGCCTGCAGCTCGAAGACGATGAAGGGGAAAGCAACTCACCTGCCGAACCTTTCCAAATGGATCATCCGACTCCTGCAGCCGCACCTGCTGAAGTCAAAAAGAGAAGCGATCTGCCAGCGGCCTGGCGCCGCGTGGCGAAGGCCCATGCTCCTGATGCCGGTCTACTTCAAGACCTGCTCAATAATCCTTTGCCGAACCTTCCCGAGCAAATTATCGCTGTTCAGGCGGCCGCGCTCATGGAAGACAAGATCCCGGCACTCGATGGTTTCTCTAACCGCGTCTGGCGCGATCCCCAAGCGATTCGTTATGAATTGAAGTGGACCGACCGCATGGATCGCGAAATGTTCCACCCTGGGATCAAAAGTCCACTGGCGCGCCTTCTTAAAGCACTCTACCCACTCTTCATACAGGCCTTCGCGCATGAGATGAGTCTTTCAGGAGTTGCGGATCGATTGAAGATGCGTCCCGATGAAATATTAAAGGTTCGTCGACCCGTTGATTTCAACGATGAAGTGATTCAACGTACCAATCTTCGTTATTACACAGCCGCTCTCAAGGATAACGGCTACCATATCTATCATCTGCCTTCGATCGGTGATCGCTTTCAATTCGACTTTGAAAAGCGCGACATCTACATCGATCGGAACCATTATATGGCGGCTCCTCCGAGTCATGTCTTCCACCGCCTGGCCTTCCTGCTGCGCGCTGTAAGTCTCGACTACTTTCCCTTCCTCCACCTGAGTCCGGGTGGCGAGATCTTTCCCTTCCTGATGAAGTGCAAGCGCTCCCTCGATCAGACCGATGGTGTGAAAAGGGTGTTGGGTATGGACAAGGATCCTCTTCGTGCGATACTCGCTCAAGCAAAGGATCGTGACTATCTCTCGCAACTCTTTGGTGAACTGGGAAATCTGAGTGCGGATCGCATCAGCCAGACGATCTCTCATTTCATCGAACAGATCTATCGCCTCAACCTAGCCGAGACCCTGGATTTGATCGGAGTGATCGAAACGATTTCGGGTGTGGATCTTTGCAATCCGCGCGCGAGTTCCTTCCAGAGAATCAATCAGTCGGGTTCGGCGAAGAGCATCCTGGCTTTTGCCGCGGAACTTCGATTGACGAGTAAATAAGTCAGGCCACATACGGAAAAAAAGAAGCCGCTCACAGATCTTATCTGGAGCGGCTTTCTTCGGTCAGGGTGGCGCGGGATGAAGCTGGAGAATCTTGAGTTTGACGGAATCGGTGATATCGGCCGGCGGCTTGAGTTCCAGGGTCCGCGTGAAGAGGGTGAAAGCCTCTTTCTTGTGTCCCATGCGTTCGTGGATATTGGCCAGGTTGTACGGTGAACTCCAGACCTTTGGATTGACCTCCATGATCTTCGCATAGGTCGTGAGCGCCTCTTTATTGCGCCCGAGGTCGAGTTCGCAGCTGCCCTTCATTTGCAGAAGGCTTGAGTTGTACTTCGGTAGAAATTCGTTGCCCTGGTCGATTGCGGTCAACATCTCTTTGCATTGTTTGGCTTTGGCGAAGGAGCGTATGAGTCGATACCAGAGGTTGGGATCATCGGGTTGAAAGCGAAGACGACGCAAATAAACTGGTGGGAGTAGCTGCGTGAGATCGTCCTTTTCTATGGCTTCGACAATCTTCTCAAGCGTGGACCCGGCTTCGACCATAGCGATCTGCACCTTGTGTCCCAGGTAATAGTCCTGGATCAAATCTTTGCTGAAAACTGTGTTGATCCAGGACATCAGGAGATAGGCCTCGATCGAGTGGGGATTGTTCTCAAGGGTTGCGGCCGTGTTGAGATAGAGCAGTTCCTGAGAGCCTTTTGGCCGCTTTTCCTCGATATTCAGAAAGTTCTTAAAAGTCTCTTCCTCGAGGTTTGGAGAATTGAGCTTAATGATCTTATTCGAGAGCCTGGCGACCATGCCCATCGCTTCCAGGCATCGAACATCGAGCGGCTTCGCTTTCAGACAGGCTGTTGCGTACTCGCTCGCCTTGGGGAGAGCGCCCGACAACTGGATCTGAAAAGCCCAGGCGTTAAGGGCAGGATTGGGATATTTTTCTTTAAGTCCCTCGGCGATGATCTGATCGCGAAGCTTGGCGTTGTTGTTCGCCTCGGCACAGACAGCCATATGGAGGCGCAGCGTTCCCAAGTGATCCAAGCTTTGTTGGGCTTCGGTGTAGAGGCTGTAGACCCTTGGGCAATCGCCTTGCAGAAGACTGTAGAGGGAGGCGAGGTGATAGGCCGAAGGGTGATTCGGGTGCTTCGTGAAGAAATCCTCGACGAGCGAGGCCGTCTCGGGTCGATCCAGTCGGGCCAGGATATTGCGAAATGAGGTGAGTTCCTGTGCTTTTTGATAGTCCCTAAGATCAGCGGCTTTGAACACACTGTCGTCGGTGTAGAAGATGTCATCGAGATAGCTGATACGATCGCAGCCGGTCTTGTCCTGCGATTTGCTTTGATACCAGCTGCAGATGCTGGCTTTTTTCTCGAGTTTCCCAGCTTCAAATCGTTTGAAAGGGCTTTTCCAGTTTAAGCTCACTTCGTATTTGATCTTGGCGAGATCGACGGAAAGGACTTTCTTCTTGCCCGATTCAAGGTAGAAGCGGATCTTTCGAGTCGCGTATAGAGGCGCCGTGACGGTGATCTCGTTGAGGCCTTTGCGTCCTTCGATTTCGATTTTCACACCAGCGCCCATGATGCCGTCCTGGAGAAGTCCCAGATCTTTCACGGGTGACTGAAGTTCGTAGGTAAAGTCGGATTTTTTAGCGGCCGGAGCGGCTGACGCAAGAGAAGCGGGCGAAAGGGCGATGAGCGAAATCAGGACGAGAGAAAGGCAGCCGATTTTAAGCAGCTTCGTCTTGATTGGGTTCTTCGTGAAAACTGATGCCGGTTTCAGCGACGATTTTTGTAATATCCAATACACCGTTTACTTGATTTCCTCTCTTGCTGATCATAGAGACGAGTTCTGAGCCGGTGCCTTTGTTGTGCAGACTTTGAATCTGCAGCTGATCCTGGCCCAGAGCTACAACGTATGTGATGCCGTCGACGATCAATCCCACGGTAACGTTTTCACATCGTGCTATAATTATACGACATTGGCCGTTAAATTGCGCAACCGGAATGCCTAACATTTTTCTGAGGTTGATCGCCGGCAGTATCGTTCCCCTGAGATTGATCACTCCATCGATGAATTTAGGAGCGCGGGGAACGAAGGTCATCTGATGCATCATAATAATTTCATTAGTGACTTCGATAGGCAAGAGAAACTCTTCCTTGTCGATCATCAGGCCAATGAACTGGCGTGCGTGACTGAAATTCTGCGCGTTCTGATCGCCATCCAGCTCGCCGCGGATGCTGAACATGCTGTTTTCACTATCAAAATTAGCAAATGGATTCGACATAACGCCTCTTTAAGCTGCTTGAAAACGATGACGGCCGCGGCCCATCGCTTCGATTTCTGGGATGTCGAGTACGAGTACGACTTCACCCTGTCCCAAGACTGCTCCGCCTGAAACGCAGGGAATATTTAGCATAAGTGGGCCCATTGGCTTAATAACCATCTCCTGCTGGTTGAGGAGTTGATCGACGATAATACCGGTTGGATGGTCTGGGTGTCCCACCACGACTACAAAATGACGATCGGTTCGATTTTTTTGGAGCTTGTTCCGTGAAGTCGTGTGGTCCTCTCTTGAGGATAGCGACATCGCTTCTTCCAGCATGACCAGGGGCAGCACAGTGTCTCTGAGCTTGTAGACGGCGCTATCGCCAACTTTCTGAATATCCTTGGGCGAAATTCGGATCGATTCGATGACTGAGTTCAGGGGAATGGCAAATGTCTCGCCTTTGGCCCGTACGAGTAAACTTTGCACAATGGCGAGAGTCAGAGGCAAACGGATCGTTACGGTCATCCCGTGACCCGGCTTTGAATCGAGATCAATCGTGCCTTTCAGCTTCATGATCTGACGCTTGACGACGTCCATGCCTACGCCACGACCACTGAGGTTGGTGACCTTTTCTGCGGTTGAGAAGCCGGCTTCAAAGATGAGGTTCAGGCTGTCGCGATCGCTCAGGTTCGACTCTTCCGAGATGATACCCTTCTCAACGGCCTTGCGCCTTATCATTGCTGGATCTATGCCCTTGCCATCATCGATGATCTTAATGGCGATATGGTTGCCCTCTTGGGCGGCTGATAAGCGGATGGTTCCTGTAGGATTTTTGCCTCTTTCGGCGCGAAAGTCGGGCATTTCGATGCCGTGGTCGCAGCAGTTTCGGATCAGGTGAATGAGGGGGTCACCAATCTGTTCCACCATGGTCTTATCGAGCTCGGCGTCTTCGCCGACGATGACGAGATCAATTTTCTTGTCGAGGGAACGTGATATGTCACGGACCACACGGGTGAATTTGTTAAAAGCGTTCCCGATCGGAACCATGCGGACTTTCATGATGATGTCTTGAATTTCATTCATGTGGCGTCCGAAAAGCTGCACAGTCTCTGAGAAATTGCTACCGACCTTGATCTGAGGATAATTGGTACGCAGTTCACTCTCGATGCTCGCAAAACGGGAACGGTCGATGACCAGTTCGCCGACCAGGTTGACGAGAACATCGAGACGTTCGAGGTCAACGCGTATAGTCGATTGTTCCTTCACTTCTTTTTTCTTGCCGCTTTTGCCGTCGCTATCATCGGAGATGCCTACGACCGTTTTAGCGGGTGAGGCCGATGAAGTTGGGCTACCGGAGGCAGTGGACGCAGGCGAATGGTCTTTCGAAGCTTTGTTCGAAGCCGAAAATTTGCCTTTGGCAGCCATTCCCAGTGCATGTACGGTCGGAACTGTCGCAGTGCCGCAGGGTGCTCCATCTTTGATCGCCTGAAGGAGAGTTCGAAGAAGATCGAGGCCTTGGAAGACGACATCGATCGTGCGCGAATCGGTCATCAATTTTTCTTTACGTATCAAATCGAAGAGACTTTCCATGCGGTGCATCACCCGTTCGATGCCCTTGAATCCAAACATCCCAGCCGCACCTTTCAGGGTGTGAGCTGAGCGAAAGATCTCCTCGATTATGCCCTTATTCCTCGGATCCTGCTCCAACTGGAGGATGGTGGCGTCGAGGGTCTGCATCAGTTCATCCGTATTAACGATGAAATCAGTGAGCATCGATGGATCGCTTTGAAATTCGTTCGCTTCCCACTCGGGAATTTCCAAAAGCTCTTCGTCATCAGCTAATTCTTCTGCATGTTCTTCTGTAGGCGCGGACTTGGAAACGGCAGCAATCATTTTAGGGGCCGAGGGCGATTCGAGAGGCGCATCCATCTCAGCCAGCAGGCGCATGGCCTCGTCTTCATCCAGGTCAACGGCTTGGACTGCAAGGGGTTTAGGGGGCGATTTGAGGGCTGTTTCCCCTCCCAAATTATCCATCTCAGCGAGGAGAGCATAGGCCTCTTCATCGCTCAACGTGGCTTCATAATTTTTCGCGGCCTCTTTTGTCAAATCTTCTGAAAGGCTGACATTACGAGATGTTGCGGAAGATGGATGAAATTTTATTGCGTCTTCTTGCTTGCTATCTAATGTGCTTGCGCTATCCTGAATAGAGGGAGTGCTAGGATCATTGACTTTGTCGCTCGCCTTGAGCAACAAGTTTAAAAGTTCCCGGCCCTCTTCTAGGTTGTACATAAAGTTTACATCATCGAGTGCCAGACCGGAATGCAAACACAAGAGCAGTTGCTCTTGTAGCTCAGGAAGAGTTTTTTTGCAGAGAGACTCAATCGTTGCCTTGACCAGAGCATCCATGCTCAAGTCCCCTTTTTGACTAGTGACTAGCCCGCCTTAGGAAGGCTGGTTAGAAATTGGAAATAGGTTTCTTCGAGAGCATCAAACTCTAGGGTTTTGCCGCACTCGCAAAGAAAGTGAGGTGCTAGATTTTGCCTCAAGTCTTTTTCGTGTTCGGGTACGACGATGAGTTTAACGGTCTCTCGCCCGCAGCCGCAGTAGTAAGGTGCGTAGAACGACTTTACAGTGCCGACGCCTAGCGAGTGGGGAACCATATTGATTTGATCGATAGCGGAGACGCTACACTCGTGGAAGCTGAGTTTTGAATATTGCGACAGATCGGCTATGAGCTGTATCCATTCGCGGATACCAACCGAGTTGAAATTCCCCACATCTTTTAAGTGGAGATAAAGCTCGGGGCACTTGAGACGAGGTATTTCTTTCTGCCGAAAATTTTCATCGACGTCACCGGCGATGTAATAATGGGCAACACCTGACGCCTCGACGATGTCGATCTTTAAGTTTGCGAATTTAATTATTTTTCTGCTTTCCACAGCAGTGTCCCCAATCTGGATAG
>JACMPP010000081.1 GCA_014377445.1 Oligoflexus sp. | reverse complement strand
GATCGATCTCATCGCTTTGAATCGTGGTCAGTTCAGGCTACGAGCTAGATTCGGAGCGAAGACATATGAGACGGCGGTTCATTATTCGTTGTTATAGAAGAAACTACGGGTCGAAAATGGCTCGCAAATAAATATTACCCCCCTAGCAACCTATCCACATGTGAGGTAGTTGTGATTGATAACAGGTTGATCGCGATGTCAATATCTCTCGAATACGATCGTGGAACAATCGCGCTAAATGGATTGACATCGGCTGCAGCAATTCTAATCGATGATCTCATCAAGTGGGATGAGCGGATTAACATGTGGCGTTCACCTGCAAGTTCATACGCTCATATCCTATCCCGACTTCGCAATGCGAAGGAGATCTTCAAAGATCATGTGAGGAGCCCCCAGCTTCCAGTGGCTCCTTGGTTGTCAATAGACTTAAGAGCTTACCAGGAGTCGGCTTTGCTGGCCTGGCGAGCTGCAGCAGGACGCGGAATCATCTGTTTGCCCACAGGGGCAGGAAAGACTCGTATTGCACTAGCCGCTGCGCAGCGGTCAAAAAAATCTACATTATTTTTGGTACCCACGAGAGTCCTCCTTCACCAATGGATAGATTCAATTCGGGAGCATTACACCGGTGAGGTTGGAGTCTTAGGTGATGGTCAGCACGACATCAAACCGATAACTGTAGCCACTTTCGAAAGTGCGTTTCGTAATGGTTGGACACTGGGCAATCGCTTTGACCTTCTTGTCATTGATGAAGTTCATCATTTTGGGGACGGAGAGCGGGATGAAGCGCTTGAGGCATGTTCAGCACCCTTCAGACTAGGGCTATCGGCAACTTTGGACGATGGAAGGCTTGAACGCCTGGAGCAACTTGTTGGACCAAAAATTTTCGAACAGAGAATCAATGATTTGGTCGGAACAGCCTTAGCTGAATTTGAGCTATCCTGCCATCAACTACCACTGACGCACGCCGAAAAATACGCATACAAAATAGATTATGATTTATTTCGAAGATTTTTTGATGACTTTAAAGTGCAGCATCCAGGCGGTCAATGGGAAGATTTCTTGAGATTAGCCGGGCGAACGCCATCCGGACGAGCTGCAATTGCTGCTCACAGAAGAGCAAAGAAACATATTGCTTTGACGGAATCCAAGATGTCTATGTTGTGCCAACTATTAAATCGGCATGTCCAGCAAAGAAAATTGGTTTTCACAGCTGACTCAACCACTGCATTGGTCATTGCTCGCCAACTGCTTATTGCTCCAATAACGGCAGAAATTGGACCCTCGGAGCGAAAATCACTTATCGAGGACTTTCGGTTGGGGACAATAAAAACCATTGTTTCTTGCAAAGTGCTTAACGAAGGATTTGACGTGGCCGATGCTGAGGTTGCAATTATTTTGGGAGGATCGGGGTCAAGTCGAGAACATATTCAGCGAATCGGTCGCGTGCTGAGACCTAAAGAAGGAAAAAAGGCAATTATATATGAGCTTCTTGCGGCCGGTACGACCGAAGTCATGAAGTCGAGACAAAATGGCAATAAACTCAATGATCGAAGATTTGAAAAATACGGGGCTGAATATTAAAGAATTTCGACCACATTTTCTCGACTCAAGGGATGAGCCATGGGTTAGCTCAATTTTAGAGGAGTACCGACGTTTTGAAGGCAAACCTTTGCGCGACTGGTATTTACGTCTCCGAGAACCGTTACCCTTCTACTGCCCGTATGCAAAACTGAAGTATTTCGTCAAGGCTCTTGACGAAGTGTCTAAATCCAGTGATCGACTCCCAAAGAAGAAACTCCAGGAATTGAGGCGTCTTCTCTTTCACCAATCGGAGTCTTTCGTCTATCCATCGTCCGTTGGGAGAATTGCAGAAGACATTAATTTTCGGCAGGAACAAATGTTCGGAACCTTAGCTACCCATACGCTTCTTGGGCCCTTAAAGGAAAACGAATCAATTGAGTCTATCTTGTTTGCAGATCTTCCTTCTGAAAAACTCGTCGGAAGACTTAGAGATGACATCTCCATTCACGATCTCATATTGTCGGCTAACACCTATTTGTTAAAAGGAATCATTCAACGCTCTGAGCGAGTCGATATTTTCATTTGTGGAAAAGTAAGACCTATCGTGAGACAGGCTTTATTAAGAGGTTTAGTTTGCGTCGTGAAGCCACTCCACGGCGACTCAGGGTATGATATTAAAATTTCACTTTCGGGACCACTCGCGCTTTTTAGACACGCTCGCCTCTATGGTCGGCTTTTAGTCGAAGTACTACCATTTTTGCCAAATTGTGACCGGTTCCATTTGAACGCCATCATTTCGGACGGAGAAAAGCAAAATTCGTGGATAATAAAATCCGGTGACCCCATTAAGCCTGCCGAAAATACCGCTTACGACAGTCAAATTGAACGTCGATTTGCGCGAGATTTTATGAAGATGACCAACGATTACGACTTGATTCGGGAGCCTCAAGCGATCATTGCGGGTGAAAGTCTAATTTTTCCCGACTTTGCAATCAGACATCGAACGGATACCGGAAAATCATGGCTTTTGGAAATCGTGGGATATTGGACCGACAATTATCTTAAAAAAAAGATTGAAAATCTTCGCCTCGCAAACATTCAACATCTTATTATCTGCGTTTCCAAGCGACTTGGGAGCGCGGATAAATGGCCCGATCATGCACAAGTGATAGTTTTTGATCGGTGGATAGATCCCATTGTTGTCTTGAAGGCTGTTGCCGCAGGTTATTCACAAAATTCAAAAGATGCTCCAAGCACCGATCTTATGTAGGGCACTGGTATTCTTTCCTGTTCTAGGCGCAGGAATCCGCCATCAGCTTCATCGTAGATTTCATCAAAAAGTGCTATTTCTTCTGGACTCATCAGCTCTCGATTGCAATCCGGCCGTTGTGATGCCGAATCCTTAACCCAGAAAATCTTGAACGAATGAAAAGTGGTACTGTCCATCAAAAACGATTCTGCGTTTGGAAGAAATTTCCGAAGCCTCGCGAGGATGGCGAATCCATGCCTATCGATATCCCCCCAGTACAGGACTCTTTTGCTTTGCAACCAATTCACCTCCCGCAGAATATCGATACCTCCTCCGAGGCCAAAGATCACAATGCTGTTCTTCACCCGGGGGAATATAAGCCCATTGATCTTGTTCTCCGTGATAAAAACATTTTCTACCTCAGGCTTGTGCATTTGAAAGTCGTTCAGAGGAATGGTCATATCCGCAAGGCCCGCAGGAGCTTGATCTTCGTCCAGCCATCGAAAGCGAATTAAGGTCTGATCAAATCGCAGCCCAAACTTCTGACAGAATCGAGAGGCGCTGCTGGGTGCTACGCCTGCTATCACTCGCTCCTCGGGCAATACGATTATCAAGAGTTGGGAAAGTAGCATTCGATTAGTTTCGATGAATTTGGTATCAACCCAGGGAATATCGAGTTCTCTAAGGTAGAGATGGGCTATTTCGCTTTCCATAAAACGATTCATCACAGCCCGAATTGAAGGCCATATATCTAGGTTTCTTTCAACAGTCTCAACGTTCTTTAAAAGCCATTCGTGCAATGCAGGGAAATCCCTGAGCGTAATTTCCACTTCGGCGAGCCATCGTCGAAAAAGAGTTCCGCGACCTATCCACTTCAAGTAATGATCCAGATCATTGATTAAAAGGTGGGTGGGTAAAACTTGAGCACCCATCTGCCTATGCTGAATGACTTTGTCCCGAAGTCCCAGGTCGTGCTTCAAAGCAAATGCGCGAATCTCCCGAATCCATGTGCCCACTGATTCAAATTCGTTGAGCAGTTCAAGACCCTGTGGTGGTCCCAACGGCAGCTCCATGGGAAAGAGATTCTCAAGTAAAATTGCTGAGCGGAGGATTAGCGGCCATTTACGCAGAGCTTTTTTCTGAAGATCGATCGGATCAATCATCGGATTCAAAGCCATCGGCACCGAGCTTCAGCCGGCCTACAAACTCATTCTTAGGAGTCTTTGTGGACTTGGTTTTTCTAGAGAGGACTTCTTGCAGAATATCCGCGCGATATTCTTCGGATTGAGGGTGGATTTGGTCGCGTTCTTTTTTGTATTCCTCGATCGACATATTGCGCAGCATGGAGTTTTTCCCTCCTTCGTTATGAACGAAATGAACGGCGTTGACATAATCCTCGATCACCCGGATCTTTTGCATGGGCGTGACAACGAGGAGCTGAAGTCCCATTTTCCTAAAGAGTTCCAATCCGTAGCGCGTACTCTCGTCCGATCCCTTGCCGAAGGCCTCGTCAATGCAAACAAAGCGGAAGGAATTTTTATAGGCCTGCTCTTCATTGACCCCGTATTGATAGGCAAGTGCCGACGCTAAGACGGTATAAGCGAGCTTCTCCTTTTGACCGCCCGACTTGGCGTTTCCTGATTCATAATACTCGCGCGAGATCCCCGTCTCACGCCAAATTTCATTCGCGGCAAAGTCAAACCAGTGCCTTACATCCGTGACCTTGGTCGTCCAACGGCGGTCAGCCTCCGAACCTCTAAATCTTTCAATTAAGGCTTTGACTCGCAAGAAGCTCTGCTCGGTATATAGGTCGCTGCCACCTAGGTTTCCTTCTAGACAAGCCTTGAGGTCGTTCTGAAACTGTCTCACTTCCACGTCGATATTGGGACGAATCTGAAGTTCTATGAAGGTTCCGTCGTTATAATCAATTCCATGAAGAGACCCATTTATCTGTCTGAGACGATCCTTTATCTCTCGCTGGGAACGTTCGAGTCGGTTTCGAAATGCAGCCACCGATTGAATGGTCTTTTCATTCAGTTCCTGCTTAAACCTCAGTTCAAAGGCCGGCAGTCCATCAACTTCGAGTTCGTTGAGGATTCGGCAGTATTCAGGAAAGTACTCCAATCCCGTGTCAAGGTCGGTCGATTCGGTCGGAAAGCTCCGCCGATAGTCCTGCATAAGCTTAACAGTCGTCTCACGGAGTTGATTTTGTCTTTCGATCAGGCTTCTCATCTCGGATTGCATCTTCTCGCGCATAGCTCGTTCGCGAGCCTTAACGTTTTGCAGGTTAGGTTCATCCTGATAGAGATCAGTATAGCGATGTTCGATCAGGGGCATGAGTTCCGTAAGTCTCAATGCATTTTGAGAGCTAAGTACGGATATAGCCTGGCTCTGGCTGTCGACAGATACCTGGAGGTTCGATTTTATCTCGGCCCGCTTTTCCTGGAGCCTACGCAGTTCATCCCGTAGTTCATTGCTTTTGTGTTGGACGGTCGATAGTTCGGTCTGCAATTCACGGAGCTTTACGGAGGCCTGTTCAATAAGTTTACGTTCTGCATCGATAGCATTGAGAACAATCAAGAGAGCTTCGAGATCGATGACCTGGAAGGACCTAACGTCCAGCAAGAGGTCGAGTACCCTGATCTTTTCCTGCAAACTGCGCCGCTGCTTTTCTGTCTCTGCTAACTGGGAGCCTATTGACTGCGCCTCTAGCTCCCGCTTCTGACAAGTGGCCTCCAGAGCCTTGAGCTTGGCTTGGCTATTCCATCCGAGGACGAAGCGCCCCCTGTCCGAGATATCGTATTTATCATTTTTCTCATGACGATCTCCTCCGCTTTTGATTTGACCGTTTTGGGTCAGTGCAAAGGAGGATTGACGAAACTCCTCTAGGGTATCGCAGCATCGATAGTCAAACCTTTCGCTCAGATGATTCAGAAGCCATTCATAGGCGAAACTTTCTTCCCTTAGAATCAACTTGGAAAGAAGGTTGCCCTGCGAAGAACGATCGAAACTTGCGTGCTGGCGTTTCGAGATCAATCGATGATAGACGATGCGCCCCTTGAGATGAGTACGGTCAACCCATTCCGAAACCTGGCGATAATGTTTTTCCCCGACGAGTAGACTGAGCGCAAAGTTATGAATGACCCTCTCAATGGCTCCTTCCCAGGCTTGTTCCTCGGCCGCGACCTGAATGAGTTCGCCGGCAAAAGGAATATCTGTAGGATCGATGTCAAGAGCTTGGCAAAGGGACTGCCGGAGTTCGAGGAGATGCCTGGGTATATTGCTGGGCCTGCCTTTTAGCGATTCGATCTCGTACCGGTAGACCTGGATCTCAGACTGGAGACTCTTAAAGCTTATGCTCAGGTCAAGGCGACTTGTGTCGAAGTTGTTTTCCTCGGATTTGCTCGTTTCGTGCAGGAGATTCAACTGCCGATTGAGATCGATGAACTGATCAGTGGAAGTCGGCATCGACAGCCCGATCGTATCCAGCCTTCCCTTAAAGGTCCCGCGGGTTTCCTGAGCCTTGCCAAGTTCTTGTTGGATTCGCTTTTGATCCCTTTCTAACTCTTGCAAGCGAGCGCCGCCGTTGCTGTTGATCGCGAGTTCAAGGCCTCGCTCCCGCGCTCGACACTCGTCAATTTCGATGTCCTGCCGAACGATGCGGGTCTCGACTTTCTGGAAATCCTCCTCGAGCCTCGCATGCTTTAGCTTCTCAAGTCGAAGGATGTGGTCGGCGGTCCAGGCTTCGAGTATTTCGCGCTGGGCGAAAAGACTCTGATGCTCTATTTCCTTCGTCTGAAGGTCTAGTCCGCTCTTCACCAAGGGATTGAGTATTTCAATCTGCTGACGGGCCCTGACCACCGATTTATGGGCTCGGTCGAGATCTTCGAAACTATGACAGAGTTCATCTACTCGCTGTTTGGAATCGTCGGAATCCAACATATGATCTCTGACGAACTGAGTCAGGTCGGAGACGGACTTGAGAGAAAGAGTCTGATAGAAGAGTTCGAGGGCCCGCTCGCTTGCAATTCCCATGAGACGGCGAAACTGAGCCGCATATTCCTTGAGACCGTCGTTGACCTTTGCCCCCTTCAGTCTCAGACGACGCCGAAGATCTGGGATATCATCGAAATTCTGAAAATTCGATGCTATCGAGAGGTCCTCCTCGGACACAACAAACAAGCGTTCGGGTGCACCGCCCTTTTCCCGAAAATAGAAAAGCTGCGCGATGTTTACCCTTTTATCAGTTGTCTGATTATAAAACGAAGCCAAGAGCACGCTATAGCTGCGAGGGCCTCTCAATGGAACGGCTTTGGCCTTTTGACCATCGGCATCGACCTCGGTTTTGTATTCGCCAAGGACATATGACCTAAGTGATCGCTCCTGAGCTTCAGCACCGGCCGCTTTATTGAATACGATTTGGTTAGAGGCTCTTGGGACCAGTAGGATCGTCAAGGCATCGACCAGAGTGGATTTACCGGATCCGATATCACCCGTAAGCAGCGAATTGAGATTCTTAGGTTCAATCTTCCAGATTTTTTGGTCGAATGTCCCCCAGTTGAGGAGCTCGAAGCGATTTAGACGAAAGCCTTCAAGACGTTCAAACATTCTCATCGTCCTCCAAAAGCAAACCGGCATGCTGCTTGTACTGTTTCATGCGATCATTAAGATCACCGAGCCACTCCGCGTTTATTAAAGCCTTGGTGATTCTTAGAATCTCTAATTTTTCTCGATCACCTTTCAGGATTCTTACCAGCCCAAGTTCGATGGCCTGTTCAATGTGTTTGTCTATTTTATCGCTGGATTTCGCTTCATTCCGAAGTTCAGGGAGATAGAGCCCCAGCTCCTGATGAATCATCGACCGTTCGATAATCGCCCGGACCTCACCTGCCTTGGTATCGTGTTCAGATAACCATCGCCTTAAGAGGATGCAAAGCACACTCATGGCAAATCCCAACGGTCTCCGCGTTATAAGACGAGGCAAAGGGTCCTCGGAGTTTTCCGCTTCGATCTGACGAAGAAAGGCGTAACCTTCGGCCTCGTCAAAGAACAGGGCAAGGTTGATAACCAGCAGATAGTCCCGTACCTGCTGCAATTGATCGAGCAGGGCGTTCCAAAGCTTGGGTTTCACGTCAGAATAAAGAGGTCCTTTGAGAAGATGGATGATCAAATGCGAAAGGCTTGTCTCAGAGGACGAACCCTGCTCAGTGAGCTTGAGTGGGGTATGGGAAGGCTTCATAATGTCCTCATCGCTGGAAAAGTATGACAGGAACCGCCACGCGGCGGATACCGTCGCGAGTTGACAGTTCGATTTCGAAACTGAGATCCGGCATCACATCGGTCTTTGGATTCTCACTGGCGATCTTCATATAAGCCACCAACTCGGCCATGCCCTTTTCCACGGGGAAGTTTTGGAGAACCTCCTCCAAAGTAACGGGAGACTTACGTTCCAGGCAGCGCCGAATGCGGGCCCGAAGCACGCGATCATCGACCTGATCGATCGCAAACAACGCAGCTGCGGAAACGCTCCTATCGTTGGCTTCCTCGAGACGAGCTTGTTTTTCAAGAGCGAGTGGGATCTTATAGAGCGTGCGGGTCGGTATATCGATTTCTGCATAGAGATCGTCTAGGAAGGCGGTGAAATTGGACGCCGCTAATTCAGTCTTGTGATCGAGATACTCTTGCTCGATGACATGAATGAGTTGGTTGATGCGACTGTTCTCGAGACGGTTGCGTTCATCAAGGAAACGGCGCAACATCGCTGAAAGATGATTCTGAGTGCCTCGTACTTTATCGCTGGCATCGAGAAGCCGGGTCTGCAAATTGGCCAGAAATGGGTCGGGCTTTGTGCTCTGGATCGATTCCAGCTTATAAAGATAATCGAGAAGAGTTTCAAAGTGCTCTTGTCTGGGTGCCGACATGAGAAATTCATAGAACGAGGCAAAACTCTGCCCCTGATCGGACTGTTGAATCTGATCATTTTCATGAAAAACGGAGGTAAGTACCTCTCCGCGACTCCCATCGATGCGAGCAATCCGGCCTCGAATCCTCCGATCAAGTCCTCGGAAGTTATGCTCCACTTCAGAAAAGTCCCGCAGTAACTGTCGGGCCATATCTTCGAGCTGAGCGAAGCGCTCCCGTATTTGCAGGTCGCTGAGGGTCTTGATTTCACCTTTCAAGGTCCTGTCGATCTCTTCTTCAATCCGTCGTCGCTCTATTTGCAAAAGATCCACACGGAGTTGAATATCAGGCTCGGTCTGTCGTCTGAGGTCTTCCAGAAGGTCGAAAATCGATTTCAATCTTGATTCGGTTCCGACAAAGCCACGCGGCTGTAGGCTGTAGACCCAATCGAGGACACTCTCAAGCGCCGATGTCATCTCGAATCGAGCAACATCATCGGTTTCGCCGTAATATTGTCGTAAATACCCCTGATCGACCCAGGTCTGAAGGATGATGTTGGCGGGCCCCGCCATGGCCTGATCAGGTTCTTGAAAGACAAAGTCATCAAGGAGCGCTTTCAGAATTTCGGCATCGATTACGCGGCGGTTGGCTCCTGGAAAGGTCTGCCAGAGAAAGCTTGCGATAAACGGAAAATTTTGCGCCCTGAGCAGGCGAAATCCAGCGTGTTGCTCTTTGAGGGCTGTGAGACGGCGAATGTCCATAGTTATCCCGAAAATCGAAAAGTTCTTTCGAGGGCAGTCGATTCAGGTTATCTACACAGATGAGTGCCGGAGATCCAGAGTAGATTTGTGGCGCTTGGAGATAGAGTTCCTCATTGGAGTTGTTATGGCTGCTAATACTCCAAGACGAAAGCGGTTTACAGCCCAACAGAGACGTGCCGCCGCCATTCACTGGTTGCCGACTTACAGCGGCAAAAGCTTAGTCAATGGCTACAGCCGCTGGTTTGGTGTCGATCGGATTTGCGCGCTTAGGGAACTGATGCAAATTGAGGTCGTCTTCGATGAGAAATACGTTGATCAATTGCGTCGATCTGAGACTGTGCGGATTGCTCAAAAGCACGAAGCTCGGGAGCTGAGAATTCAAAAGTTGGGTAAAGTTCCCGAGGATTTCTCAATAGGTGAGTTTGACATGGATTGGTACTAGGAAACAGATGTCTGGAGTGACCACTCATCTAACTAGCAAGATGGAGGACTGTCTAACAAAGTCCTTTTCGTGTATTTAATTCAATATTATCTACGCTCAACAACACTTTTTTAGTCGAGCGACGCTATGAAATGCAAATTCGGTGTTGATTGTAGGAATCCAGATATCAGCAATCGCCCAACCTTGCTTGAGGCCAGCCTTCAAAGGTCTTCAGGTGTTTGCTCTCATTGCGAAGGACAGTCTCAGTCTGTTCAAAGGTTACCTAGTTCGACGGCGGATACGATCGCAGCTTTGAGACTCCAAGTGTTCCTGCCGCTAAAAAACTCGAGTTCAATCAAAAAATGATCGCCTTCTATGATTCGGGAGATGCAACGGAAATGATGGTTTTCCTTAACGAGTGTCTGCCTAGGTAAATTGGAATCCTCGAATACGAGATGCCAGAGACACCGAAGTATTTGGCTTGGGGAGCTTCGTTCAAGGCACTACTTTATGTATGGTGTTTTAAGGCAATAATTTGATTTTACATTGAAATAATAAATCTAAACCAGTACTTTAATATAACATGAAATATTAAAGCAGAGGTTTCGATTGTACAAAAGATTGATTAACCTTCCGGAATCACCTAATAATTCGTTTTTTTTGTGGGGACCGCGACAGGTCGGCAAAACCAGTCTATTAAAGACGCTCTATCCCAATACGCCATTTATTCAGTTCCTAAAGTCGGAAGAATTTTTTCTCTACCAGACTCAACCTGAGAAACTGAGGGAGCAAGTTCGCCAGAATAAATGGAAATTCGTTATTATTGATGAGGTACAAAAAGTCCCGCACATCCTCGACGAGATTCACTATCTTATCGAGGAAGACAAAGTGGTATTCGGTTTATGCGGTAGCAGCGCGAGAAAACTTAAGCGCGGTCACGCAAATCTGCTGGGTGGTCGCGCGCATCGATATGAGTTATCCGGGCTGGTATCGGCTGAGTTAGGACCAGCATTCTCCCTAGAGAGAATGCTTAACCACGGATACATGCCGAGAATATACGATTCAGATGATGTGCAATTGAATTTGAGAGGATATTGCTCCGACTATCTAAAAGAAGAGATTTTTGCTGAAGGCCTTGTAAGGCAATTGCAGCCATTTAATCGTTTTCTTGAGATTGCGGCACTCGGTGACACAGAAATCCTCAGCTATCAAACAGTAGCAAGAGATTGTGGAGTGTCTTCCCCTACAGTGAAGTCCTATTATGAAATCCTAACAGACACCTTGCTCGCGCAATATTTACCATCGTACACTTTGCGGCCCAAGCGTCGAGTCATTCAAGCTCCGAAGTTTTATTTCAATGACGTCGGCGTTGTGAATTATCTCGCACAAAGAGGACAGGTCCTACCAAAGTCATCCAATTGGGGCAAAGCCTTTGAGAATTGGGTGTTTCACGAACTAAAAAACTATATTGAGTACAGCAACAGGCCAGAGCAAATGAGTTACTGGAGGCTGACGACTGGGGTTGAGGTCGATTTCATCGTGGGACATATGAAGTGCGGATTTGAGGCGAAAGCATCTGCAAGAATCAATGCTGATCATCTAAAAGGCTTAAGAGAGCTAAAGAAAGATCACGAAGAAATAGAGAATCGATATGTGGTCTCCATGGAGGAAATATCGAGGATCACTGAGGATGGGATACAGATTTTGAGTTACAGGGACTTCGCAGAAAACCTGTGGTTCGGGAAATTATTCTGAGCCACAGTCAAATTCACAAAATTGTCAGCACTTTAGCAATGCTCAGCACCCGAGTTAAGGCTGGTATTTAGAAAGGATGAACCTCTTTTTGCCGTTTTTGATGCGCTTACTGCTACGATTGAAGAGCGTGCTTATGAGGACTTGCCGGGGGAATCCGACTGCATTGCGAAGACAGGACGGCTGGAAGTGAACGGAGAAACTTGTGGTTTACATCAGCTTATGATCCGGAGAAACCGATCGACGAATGTTTAGTTTTCGGTTTGCTGAGTAGAAAAGAACAGATGCGCGTTGTTAATACAAATTGAGTTCTCTGCCTGTCCGATCTTCATCACATAGTAGGCGGTGCGTATTCAGTGTCATGGTTTCGATGTCGCTGTGTTGAGCTTGATTTCGAGCAATGTTTGCACATGACAACTTTTGTGATTTTCTCATGATGCTATTCGCTTAAATGCTTGCAACCTCTCAATAACTAGGGGTAAACCCTATGACGCACCTTGTCATAAAGCTCTTTGCCTAATTTTGATTATTTCTTCTAATTTTCTATATGCTTTAGCCATGCGTCTTTATCAGGAAAATATTTATTACTAGCGTCCTTCAATGATGCGACCAATGCCTTTTTCAGCAGTTCCTCTTGCATATAGGTAAGAGCGTCTTCGTTG
>JACMPP010000080.1 GCA_014377445.1 Oligoflexus sp. | reverse complement strand
TTAGGCAAGTCCTGAATTGAAAAAGTATCCATGAGTTTGACTGGGTCATAACGTCGGTGACCACCGATCGTTCGATAGGAGGGAAGAAGGACTTTTTCTTTTTCCCATCTTCTCAGTGTGGAGATTGACACTCCAAGAATTCCTGCAGCAGCGCCCACTGAAATATACATAAATGGTCCATAATATGTATAATTAACAGCACTTTACTAGGCATGGATAAGCGCAAAAGACAGGTTCGTCAAGATATTTTATTGACTGTTGCTTGCCCTCCATCAATTCTTTTTGAGTCGGTAGGCGCCAGTCCGAATAGCCGCCAAAGACCAAACTATCGCAGCTCTGTACGGCTTGATGCCAGTTCAATAGCGTCAAGCTACCGACCACATTCCCTTCCCTTTTCGGCTAAGCTCGAGCTAGCGAAATGGGAAATGCGGAGTAGGCTGACGATGTACGATGTAATATGCTAGTCTGAATCAAAATTAATGAGTCTCGCGTGAG
Source organism: Oligoflexus sp. (assembly GCA_014377445.1). Lineage (GTDB taxonomy): Bacteria > Bdellovibrionota_B > Oligoflexia > Oligoflexales > Oligoflexaceae > Oligoflexus. The sequence continues at coordinate 18,296 of JACMPP010000080.1, read as the reverse complement.
ACTGGCGTGAATTTCCAAGAAGGAAGAATTCATTGAAACAGTTAAATCGATGCAAATTCCTCTTATTGTTCCTATGGTTCGCGGCTGCCCTCGCGTGCAAGACCGCAAGGACTGGCTCGGGGCTCGAAAGCCTTGAAAATCAAGCAAATCTGCATAAAGCGGTCAGCGTGAATGCTCATAGCTTTCTCCTTAATGGTCAGCCTAAGCTTTTGCGGGGGGGCAGCCTCCAATGGTTTCGACTGCCGCCTGAGGAATGGGAGGATCGCATCAAGCTTTTCAAGGCAGCTGGCTATAACACCATTGATATGTATGCGGCCTGGCGTAATCATGAAGCGAAGGAAGGCGTCTTCGATTTTAAGACCTTCGACATCAAACGCTTTCTGGATCTCGCAAAGAAGTACGAGCTTTATGTATACTTTCGACCAGGCCCCTATATCACCAACGAGATGGATGCGGGTGGTTTGCCAGCCTGGGTGATCCAAAAGTCGAGTAAGGCTAAGCTCTCGGCCACGGAACGCGATGGGGTCTTGAACCTCAGAACTCAGGATGCCGATTATCTGGATGCGGTTGATCGCTATTTCAAGGCGCTCATCACTGAAATCAAACCTTATCTCTATAGCAACGGAGGGCCCATTATACTCTTCGGAATTGAAAACGAATACAATTGGTTTGAGGCTGCCTTTGCTATCGATCAGGCTTCGACCTACAAGAGTCTCCCCGAACGGGGCAGTGATCAAAAGTTAGACATTCTAAAATATTTTGAATTTTTACGCGATATCTCCTTAAAGTATGGCATCGATGTGCCCATCACGACCTGCCCGGGCAAAGCTGGGACGGATTCTATGGCGAGTGCCAGCGGCATCATTTCCATGCCTAATTTTTACGGTGATAACGCTCTGTTTCCAGAATATTTTGCGTATAAGCAACTTCGCGACATGCATGATCCAAAAAAAGATCTTGGCCACTACGTAAACTTCCCGAGTGGCACCACCGAGACGGAGCGCGCCGTCAGCACCCTTAGGCGACAGATCATGGGAGGGTTTGATGCCGTCATGCAATTTAATATCTTTGGTTTTCATCAGGAAGGCCGGCTGAATTCGGTGACGCTTTCGGGGAGCAAACCCAAGGCTAATATCAACTTCATTCGTAGCATCACTGACTTCGATCGCTTGAATGCCCATAATGTCTTTTTTGAGCCCTCGGTTGGGTATTTTCATAATGTCGTTGATTATTACGGAGCAGTAAGTTCAGGAGGAGTCATACGGGAGAAGTTTTACGGAATGCGTCGAAGCAATCTATTTTTTGATAGTTTTGAAGGGCTATTGGCTGCTGCCGGATCCGGACGCAGAAGCTCGGCTCAGAACATAGAGGGGCAGGACCAAGGGATAAGGGTCGATAGCTCCGAATTAGGGTCGCTCGACCCGGATGCGAAGAAGGCCCACGTGAACTACTGGTTGAGTCTTGACCAGGGTGCCGCCTTGCTTGGGCTTCTCAACCCGGGCGCCAAGACAGTCAGATTGAAGGCTGCTTCGATCACGGCCTTCGGGGAAAAGCTTCCCCTTTATAGTGAGCTCGTTATCGCTCCTGAAGATGCTCCTGGCAGCACAACTGGGACTGCGAGCTCCGAATCAGCCTACGACTTTCTTTTGCCTATACGTTTTCCTCTTGGTCAGGGGCAGACTCTGGCCTATGCCAGTAGCGAGATTCTAAGTTTTAGAAATAAGGGTCGTCAGCGGCTCCTGATCGTTTATGGGGTGAGTGGTAGCGAAGGCGAAATGCGCCTTCAGGGCTCCGGCTTGAAGCTTTTGAGCGGAGCTGAGGTCTTTCGCAAGCAAGTAGCTACGGATGATAGTCTTACCCTTGTTTACAAGCATCAAGCCGCTCCGCAAAAGGCCAGTCTCATCGATGCTGCTGGCCATAGTCTTGATCTTCTGATTCTCGATCGTGAGGCTGCAGGACGCAGCTGGTTTGTCCCGAACAAGGATGGCCATGAGAGTCTATTTATTGGTCCCGCTTTGCTGGAAGCAAATGGCAAGAACATAGCCTTGGAAGTGGATAAGGATCACGCAAAGATTTATGTAAGCGACGACGTTAGGGTGAGCTCGACAAACCTTCGAGAGATCGGCCTTGTCCCAGGCTTTCGCCTCTTGTCCGTGGAAGGAGCAAAGGATCTCACATTCGAGATGCCGCTTGGAGAAGGGCTATGGACCGAGGACAAGGCCGAGAGTCTTGTAGAATTCAACGATCAAAGTTTTCAGAGATTAGGCGCTGAGGCAAGTGCCTTGGATTTCAACGGCATCACCGAGGGACATGCTTGGTATCGCGCGCATGTCACGCTATCGGCGAAGGATCTTGCTCAAAAAGCGGAGCTGAAATTGGAATCCGTCAGTGATTTTGCCGGTCTCTATCTCAACGGGTCCTATCTTCTGACGCTCGCCCCCTTAGGCACAGAGGTCAATAGTCAGGGTAAGACAAAGTATTACCCTTTTACCGTCCCCGCTGGCTATTTGAAGGAAGGGGACAATGTCCTTTCGATTCGCAATGAAATCTGGGGACACGGCAGCTTCATGTTCCCTAGGGGAGAATTCAATCGTCTCATGATTGCTGGGCGCTCTGTGAAACTGCCTTGGGTACGCCCGAGCCTGCCGGCGCTTGGTTACGATGCTGTAAAAGGCGTGATCGGGAAGGGTTCGCTCAATGGCCAAGCTTTTGTTGATTGGAAAGTCCGAGGGGGGCTGGGTGGGGATCTTCAAGGCTTCCCCGCGAAGCCTTCCGATCCTTTAACATGGAAGCCTGCTGCCTTCCCCATCCAGCTAGAGCCAGGATCAGTACGTTGGTACGAATTTTCTATTCAAAAGTCAGATCTTCCTTTGCAAAGCAACTGGAGGACAGCACTCGCGCTCACACTCAAAGGTCGTTCGACTAAGGCAACGATCTACCTCAATGGCCGTCTTATTGGTCGTTGGCTATCGGATGTTGATTGGCTCCATCGTGGAAGTTGGGCAAGACCTCTGCGCGATATGTGGATGAACACGGATCCCGATTCCTTCCCTCTGAGCTCTGAAATATTAAAGGATGGGAGCAACCGCATTCTCCTTTTGGTTGAGGACGCTTCCGATCAGACTGGGGGAGATCCAGCTGGCCGAATTGAGAGTGCGACGGTGGAACTGGCTCGCGAGGAACGGGCGCTGATGGATGGAAAGTCTTTCTTTGTCGCAAAGCCTTTGCGGAAGATTACTTTGGATTTGGGACAAGACTTTTAGTTGCGGTATCGTTAACGATAAGACGCGTCTCGAGATCGTAGACTGCAGTTTCGCGAAGAACCAACTATGGATCCTCGACAAGTAAGGTCTTCGATCTTTCATCCCATCAGGTAGGCCTTCTCGCAATCCTGCACCAAAGTCCTTTCCCCATCTCAGCAAATCTTTCGCAAGCCTTGAGCTTTTTCGCCCCTCTTGGTGCCTTATTTTGCATTCCAACCGTCATTATAAAAATACTTTTATGCAGTGATGAATCTAAGTGATCATCTTGCCTGGGAAAGTCTTCCGTGCTCATCTGCAGGAGTAAATCGACCTTGTGTTGGGCAAAGTAGGAATGCATACTCCGCCCACCAAGAGCCCGTACAGGGGAACAGCCCTCAGTTTGTTCCCTTTTAACCTTACCTGGGAGATGTTCATGATCAATCTTAAAGGACGCGACCTTTATCTAGCGATGCTTCTGGCCGCTGGACTTCCGTCGGCTTTGCTGGCGAACAACGTCGAAGGACGTTGGGGACAACAGTTTGGAATGCCACTGATTCCTCTCAGTGCAACCCTCTTGCCGGATGGCCAAGTCTTCAGTTTCGGTACCAACGGAAACGGCGACCAGGGCGCGATGTTCGAATACGCGATTTGGAACACATGGGGCGGCCCTGGCGCTCAATACACACTTCCTAACCAATACGGCACCGACCTTTTCTGTGCCGCAACAGCTCTCCAGCCGAACGGCGACGTTCTCGTGGCGGGTGGCGATACCCGCAACCCAATCAATAACGGGATCAATGACTCATTCATCCTGCAATGGGCCCCAAAAACATTGAATCGTACCGCGTACATGGCGAACGCTCGCTGGTACCCATCGTTGATCACTCTTCCCAATGGTGAGTCTCTCGTTCACGGCGGAGTCGATGGCGGACACAATCCAGTGACCGTCCCTGAGATCTACGCAAATGGTCAGTGGCGTACTCTTTGGGGTGCGAATAACGGTCAAATCATCAACAACGAGGGAGCGCGATGGTTCTATCCTCGTAACTTCGTAGCCCCTAACGGCCGCGTTTTCGGTATGACTGATAACATTATGTACTGGTTAGACTGGGGCGGTAACGGTGGAACCGAAATAGCTGGCTACCTTCCTGACAAAACTCGCGGTCACCAGTCGAGTGCCGTTATGTACGCACCTGGAAAAATTCTCCAAGTCGGCGGCACGACTGCCGGTGACTTCGGTGGCGAAGCATCTCGTCAAGGTATTACCGTTGACATCACATCGGGTCAACCGATCGTTGAAGGCACACCCGACATGGCCTTCCGTCGCATGTGGACCGACAGTACTGTTCTTCCTAGCGGCGAAGTTCTCGTCACGGGTGGCAGTGCATTCGATAACAAAATTATCGATCCCGCAAATACAGCGGAAATGTGGAACCCCAACACACGTCAGTTCCGTCGTCTCGCGACAGCGGCAACGCCTCGTATGTACCACTCCGTTGCCCTCCTTCTTCCCGATGCATCGGTTATGGTCGGCGGCGGTGGCGCTCCAGGTCCTTTGAACAACACCAACGCTGAAATCTACTACCCGCCCTACCTCTTCAACGGGAACGATTTCGCAGCTCGCCCAACTATGGGTGATTTCAACATTCAACAGGGTTACAACAACCTACAAAACATTCCTTTCGGCGGAGACGTGGCTCGCGTCACTCTCGTTCGTGAAGGGAATGTCACGCACTCCTTCGACGCAGGTCAGCGTTTCCTTGAACTGGGCTTCCAAAATCAAGGCAATGGCACTGTGAATGTTTCGATGCCGAACAGCCCGAACCTAGCGCCTCCTGGCTTCTACATGCTCTTCTTCATGAACGGTGCAGGCGTTCCTTCTTACGCTAAAATCGTTCACCTTGACGGTGGCAATGCTTCGAACAACGGCGCAGCGGGCGCACCCCCTGCGAACCCAGGCGTTCCCGCTGTGAACCCAGGCCACGGCGATCACGCAGCCGTCGTCGGTAACGGCGAAGTCTTCACACTCGTCGCTCGCAACAGCGGCAAGTGCGTAGACGTACCATGGGCAAGCGTTGATAACGGCGTAAACCTTCAGCAAGTAACCTGCAACGGTAACGACGCTCAGAAGTTCCGCGTACAAGATGTCGGCAACGGCCTCTACCAACTCGTCAGCGTTAATTCCGGCAAATGTGTCGATGCTGACGGAGCCGGCGAAGGCGGCAAGATCCAACAATGGGATTGCGGCAATCAGGACAATCAAAAGGTTCGCCTGATCGACGCAACCGACGGTTCGAAACAAATCGTGTTCGCACACGATAACAAATGTTTCGACATCGCTGGACCATCTGTCGATGACGGCGCTCTCGCTCATCAGTGGACCTGCTTCGGCGGCGCTGCGAACCAAGAGTTCTACCTTCGGCACTAAGATCCTCTGAATTAAAAAGACCTGCCCTTCCGGAAACGGAAGGAGCAGGTCTTTTTTATGACTTTTTTTTGCGAATTCTTTTGTTACTGAATGTCCCGTCTTCGAACTGCCCGATGGAATGTAAGCCGTTCATCTGCGCATAGATACTTATCCCCGAATCTCCTTTAGCCTTCCTTCCATCAGATGAATTTCTTATCGATGGAAAGTGCCCAAATGAAAAAACTCATGCGACCTCCATTTCTGCCTGAAATCGCTCAAAGCCGACTTGGCTTCGTTTCGCGCCAAGAATCTTAAAGGCCTCTCCATCTACGAGAAAGCTCTCGACCTAAACGGCAGGAATGCGTTGAATGTTCTGGCTGTTCGCCATGTCGATAGTCGGCAGATGTGGGAAGATATCCGATGTCTCGCGACGATCACGTTTCAGGTCATTAAGAAGCCCGACTTTCTGCTCCTTCGTCGCCGATTTATTTTGCTTCCAATGCAAAGAAGATATTCTCTAGTAGCTTGAGTCGACACAGGTTTAACATCCTGCGATGATTGTTGAATCTGGTAATTCAAACTATCATCCGACTCAGGCACCTTCTGCAAGCCCTCGTTTTCATCTTCTATTTCATTCTCGCTAACACTTGTGATGACTTGACTCGGGGGGGCCTAGTGCGTAGTGAAGATGACTTTGAAATCTGACTTTTTCAGACAATAATAATTCAATAGAATCAATACTCTATAATCACATCCTTCTCCCAAAACATAACCACAAAAAAAAGACTAAAGCTAGGCAAGAAAAACACCGACCTCAATAGCATATGCGAATGAGTTATGGATTTTTACCAATTCGTAATTTTCCACGACACGCAGAGGGAGCTAGGTCATGAACCTCAAGCCGTTTCTTCTCATAAGCCTCTCGCTCTTAACAGCGACGGTAGCGGAAGCATCGCCCTATCAACTCCAGTACGGGGGTCGGCTCTCGGCGGCTAACGGTGCCCCTATCTCAGGACCTATCGAAATCATCGCTAGCTTTTACTCCAGTCAAGATGCTGGAACTTTACTGGGCACGCAAAGCTTTCCTGCTATTAGTCTTCAAGACGGCATTTTTAGCCTCGCTCTTACGCTATCGAACGCACAATTTCACAGTATTTTTTCCTCGCCTGAGGTTTGGATAGAAATCAACGATAACACTCACGGAAAGATCTACCCTCGACAGCGTTATTCGGCAGTGCCTTACGCTCTGAAAATTCCCATTGACAATGTCACACTCAGCTACAATAGCGATGGTCAGTTGAGGGTGAATAGCGCGCCTCAGGCAGACCTAAGCTCGGTTTCTGGGACGCTCGCCATAGGAAGCGGAGGTACAGGCGCTACTTCCGCTGCTGGAGCGCGAGCGAATCTTGGATTGGGAAGCCTTGCCGCATCGAGCAGTGTAGGTTCCGCCGAGATTAGCAACGGGTCTATAGTCAACGTGGATATTTCAGCGTCGGCGGCTATCGCGCAAAGCAAAATTAGCAATTTAACGGTAGACCTTGCTGCAATATCCGCGAGCGTGGCTACGAAAGAAGCATCTATCGCAGCTGGAACGAGCGCTCAATATCTTCGCGGGGATAAAAGCTGGAGCACACTCGACACCGATGCCATCCCTGAGGCGCTTAATCTTTATTTTACAGACGCAAGATCCCGAGCTGCTGTCAGCGCTACTTCTCCCTTGAGCTATATTCCCGGCACGGGCATCTTTTCTATCCAAGCCGCATCGAGCGTCGCCAATGGCTACCTGAGTTCTGGAGATTGGCTTAGCTTTAGCGCAAAACAGGATGCTATCTCGGCTTCGAGTATTCTAAACTCGGGAACCCTAAGCACGGCTTTACAAAACGGTTTATTGATCAAGCCTTACGGTGCCTCGGCAGGACAAAGCGGTGAACTGCGTTTCCAAGATGTGACCGATGGCAGTCCGAATTATGTCGGTTTTAAAGCTCCGGATGCTATCGCGGCCAATCGCATTTGGACCCTGCCGGCAGCCGATGGTACAAGTGGTCAGGTGCTGGGTACTAATGGCAGTGGCGTTCTTTCTTGGTTCCCCTTAGGAGGCGGAGGAACTGTCACGAGCGTTGCTGCAGGGACAGGTTTAAGCGGGGGCACGATTACGGGTGCTGGCACCATAGCCATCGCCAACACCGCTGTCTCTCCCGGTAGCTACACCAAGGCCAATATTACCGTCGATGCGCAGGGACGTTTGACAGCCGCTGCCAACGGCAGTGCTGCGGATCTCACCTCGGATGTCAGTGGAATTTTGCCCTTAGCCAATGGCGGTACCGGAGGAACTTCCGCTTCGACAGCTCGCAGCAGTCTGGGTCTTGGTTCTCTCTCAACGCTGAACGCTATTTCAACAACCGAAATAACCAATGGCACGATAGTCGATGTGGATATCTCTGGGACGGCGGCTATCGCTCAATCAAAAATTTCTAGTCTCACGACTGATCTCGCCAGCAAGGAGCCGAGCATCACAGCCGGTACGACCTCTCAGTACTGGCGCGGAGATAAGTCTTGGCAAAGCTTAAATACTTCGGCTGTAGCCGAAGGCACTAACCTTTATTATACCGATGCGAGGGCAAGAGCTGCTGTGAGTGCAACAGCTCCCCTTAGTTTTATCTCGGGAACCGGTGTATTTTCTATGCAGGCCGCATCGAGTGTCGCCGATGGTTATTTGAGTTTTGGCGATTGGATTTCTTTTAACAATAAGCAGGGCGCGATCTCGGCTAGCACTGTTGTCAATTCCGGGACTGTGACGACGGCTTTGCAGAATGGTCTCGAACTGAAAAAATTTGGTTCCTTGACAGGACAAAGTGGTGAACTAAGATTTGATGATGTCACCGATGGCACGAGCAATTATGTTGGTTTTAAAGCACCGGACGCAATCGCTGCGAATAAAATCTGGACTCTTCCTGCTGCTGATGGCACGAGCGGCCAGGTCTTGAGTACCAATGGTAGCGGAGTTTTAAGCTGGGGCAGTACCACGAGTGGTACCATGACGAGCGTCACTGCCGGCACGGGTCTCTCGGGTGGAACGATCAGCACGAGCGGAACTATAGCTTTAGCGAACACAGCGGTTACTCCGGGTTCGTACACGAGAGCCAATGTTACCGTCGATGCTCAGGGTCGATTAACGGCTGCGGCGAGTGGCGCTAGTGTAAACTTAACGAGTGAAGTCACAGGGGCCTTGCCAGTAGCCAATGGCGGTACAGGATCAACAACAGCTGCTGCTGCGAGAACAGCTCTTGGACTTGGCACTCTTTCTACTCTAAGCGCTATTTCTAGCACGGAAATCACCGATGGAACCATCGCTGATGCCGACGTCTCCGCTTCGGCTGCGATCGCGCAGACGAAAATCAGTGGACTCACGACATCCCTTTCTGGCAAAGAACCGACAATTGCAGCGGGCACGACAGCTCAATTCTATCGCGGTGATAAGAGCTGGCAGACTCTCAACTCGGCTGCGGTTCCTGAACTGACGAATCTTTACTATACCGACGCAAGAGCGCGAGCCGCACACAGCGCCTCGGCGCCGATTAGCTACAACTCAGGAACAGGCGATTTTTCTATGCCTGCCGCGACAAGTGTTAGTGATGGTTATTTGAGTGCGGGAGATTATCTTTCTTTCAATAATAAGCAGGCAACTATCAGCGCTGCGAGCGTGCTAAACTCTGGTACGGTAACGACAGCTTTGCAAAATGGTTTGGAACTGAAAAAATATGGTTCGACGACTGGCCTAAGCGGTGAATTAAGATTCGATGACGTCACTGACGGCGTTAGCAATTACGTTGGTTTTAAAGCTCCGGATGCTATCGCTGCGAATAAAATCTGGACTCTGCCTGCTGCTGATGGCACCAGCGGCCAGGTCTTGAGCACCAATGGTAGCGGAGTTTTAAGCTGGGGCAGCGGCACCGGGGGAACCGTCACGAGTATCACGGCAGGTACGGGACTTTCCGGTGGGGCCATCAGTTCAAGCGGAACTATCGCTTTAGCAAACACAGCAGTAACAGCGGGTTCGTACACGAGAGCCAATGTCACCGTCGATGCCCAGGGTCGATTAACGGCTGCGGCGAGTGGCGCTAGTGTAAACTTAACAAGTGAAGTCACAGGGGCCTTGCCGGTAGCCAATGGCGGTACTGGTCTCACGGCGGGAACTTCGGGCGGTATCCCTTATTATTCTAGTTCTTCAGCGCTTGCTTCATCTGCAGCTCTTAGCGCGAATGGGGTTTTAATTGGAGGAGGCGCAGGCGCTTCGCCAAGTGCAACAGCGGCTGGCGCGGCTTATCAGTGTCTTCGCATCCCAAGCGCTGGTGGTGCTCCAGTGTTTGGCGCGCTCGATATTTCACAAGGCGCTGCCGTCACAGGTCTTTTAGCTTTAGCAAACGGAGGAACCGGAGCTTCGACTGCGGCAGCTGCCAGAACAAATTTAGGTCTTGGTTCATTGGCTACACTTAGTGCAGTGGGCAGTACGGAGATCACAGATGCTTCGATAGTGAATGCCGATGTTAATGCCTTTGCTGCTATTGATGCTACGAAGATTGCTGATGGCTCGGTATCGAGTGCAAAATTTCAATATCTCAATTCTTTGACGAGCAATGTTCAAACCCAGCTCAATGCGAAAGCGACTGCCGCTAGCCCTGTCTTTACAGGTCAAATTACGGCTCCGTTAGGCGCTGTGGCAGCTCCTTCTTTTTCCTTCACGGGCAATCTGAATACGGGAATGTGGTCGAGCGCTACTGATACCTTAGCTTTTTCTACAGCCGGTGCTAATCGTCTGACCATAGGCTCGACTGGGAACGTTGGTATTGGCACGACAAGCCCTCAGCAAAAATTAAGTGTAAATGGCTACTTGAATGTTGATCAAAACGACCAAGATTCAGGAGCAACAGGTTCGCTGAATTTTCATGGGTTAAACTTTGGCAACAGTAGCGGAGAATCAATAGGTTCGAAAAGGACAGCCGGAGGAAATAATAATGGACTCGATTTTTATACAAATTGGACAAATCGCCTTGCGATTACGAACACCGGCAACGTTGGTATTGGCACCACTAGCCCAGGATTTCCTCTTAACTTTCCTTCATCTCTTGGAGACAAAATATCGCTTTGGGGTAATAGCGGAGGTCACTACGGATTTGGAATCCAAAACAGCCTTCTGCAAATTCACACAGATGCGTCTGGAGCTGACGTAGCATTTGGCTACGGAAGTAGCGCAGCTTTTACCGAAACGATGCGCATAAAAGGAAATGGCAATGTAGGCATCGGCACAACGGCTCCGAAATCGATTCTCGACATTGCCAGCACAGCGAACAGTACGCTAGGTCCAGTCCTGACAATCTCCAACCTTGGATACGGTGCAGGAGCCGGAGGCGCACTCGATTACCAGGTTGGTTACGGCGTGCAAGCGCAACCAGTTGTTGCCCGAATACAATCGATTGACGACGGGGTGAGTTCATCTCATCTTTCATTTCAGACAAAGGCGCAAACGTCAGCGGGTGTTTTAAGCGAAAAGATGCGCCTCAGCTCGACTGGCAATGTCGGTATTGGCACGACCAGTCCTGGTAGTTTGCTAGATATCGTGGGCAGTATTGCATCGGGAAGCGGCGGTATTAACGTTCGGCATTCCAACCTTACCCAAGGGATCTCGATTGGCTACAATTCAATTTCGGCTTCTGGTTCGGACGCGACTCAAAATATCAATATCATGCCCTCTGGAAGCGGCAAAGTCGGGATTGGCACTTCAAGTCCCGACACTACTCTCGATGTCCGCGATGCTAGCAGTCTTCAACAATTTGGGAACAACCAGTCTAAAATAGTCACTGGGACTGGCAATGGGGGGGCCATTTATCTTGGGGTGGGAGGTTCGAATCCAACTGCAGCCATTGAATCAAGCTGGGGCAGCGGTAACGGTACCCCTCAAATTGGAATTGGAGTAGTCAGAGACGGCCTCGGAGCAAACATTCTTATGCAATATGGTAACTATACTCGCTTCCGAAACGGCACTACGACTAATATGATGATCGATTACAACGGCAATGTAGGCATCGGCACTTCCTCTCCATCCTACATGCTACACGTAAACGGATCCGTTGCTGGTGTCGGTGCCTACAATGCACTATCTGATGTTCGCTACAAGAAAGACATCAAAAGCCTAGCTCATAGCCTTGCAAAAATACTGGCCATCCGTGGCGTTTCTTACAAATGGATCAACGAAAAGCAGTACGGCAGTGAAACACAACTTGGTGTTATCGCCCAAGAGATCGAAAAAATTGTTCCAGAAGTGGTGACGACCGGTTCCGATGGCGTCAAGCGCGTAAAGTATACCGATCTGATTCCACTCATTATCGAGGCCATGCAAGAGCAAAACACAGAGTTTGAAAAGCTCAAGGCAGACAGCGAGCGCAAAGACGCTGATATCAGCCAGCTCAAGACTGAGTTCGCAAAGCTCAAGGCTGAGTCCGCACAGCTCAAGGCTAAAGCTGAAAAGGCAGAGACCGGTACTGCCCAGCTCAAAAACTTCATCTGCACTCAGTCTCCTTCGGTAGCAATCTGCTCGAAGTAAAATTTCCTGGATTGACGATTTACGTCGTTTTTCTACAAGGAATCGCTAGCAGATTTTTTACTTTAAGTCTTTCATCGTTGCAGCTGGCAGCAAGTCCAGACTTTGAAAAAATCTCTATTCTAAATTTCCAGGGGAGGAGTTCCTGCAAATTGTGATTGCGACAGTTCTAATAGGGGCGAGTCTACCAGCTGAGTGTAAAACCTGCGCCTGCATGAAAGAGGTTAAAGCCGAATTCTGAAACCTCCTGCTCGTTTGTCTCTTTTTCTGAATTTTTCAAGGGGTCCTTTCTGAACGACATCTGTTCAGCGACGCCAAAAACCAAGAGATTTATCGCAAGGCCATCGCCCTGATCATAGATATTGTAGTAGGAATCTAACCCAATTCGAGTACTGCTGACACTTACTTTTTGCTTGTCTGTTAATCCAGGAAATGCCGTATCAACTGATGCCCATAAGCGAACTCGAAACCATGAGGCTGTCTTTTCGAGTCCAGCCTCCAGGGCTAAGTTATAAACTTTCTTTGCAGTAAATGCCCCCTTAGCTTGAGTGTTCCCTGGAATTACAAAGTTAGTGCTTAGGTCTAGCAAACCTAGCTTAGGCTGCAGATCTACATTCGTTATGAAACCCTGAGGACTAGGCGAAGTAAGCGCAGTAATCGACCAACCTAAGGACATTCGTCTCAAACTGAAGGTCTCAGCCTGAGTGCCCGTTCCTTGGCCAACCTCAGGAAAGCTGTCATAATAAGCGCGCAGTCCCGACAAAGGCCCGCCTCGTATCTCCACTAAGGAGGATATGAGATGAGACTGACTGACAATCGATTTTTTGTTCCCCAGGAGTGACTGACCATAGCGAAACCCAGCATAGCTCGAGCGGAAGCTCTCGAAAAACAGGCGATTGAGAAAGCTATCTCCAGATAGGGATGAACCGTGCAATAGGTCGCCTATTATCGCCCGATAGGTGGACGTTCGATATCCTGGTCCCTCGGGGCTATGAAGCCAATAATTCTTTCCTTGAATGAGTGGCCTATTGCCCTCGAACTCATAGACCTCTTGCTGCAAGGAGTCACTCGAATTCGCTCCCTCTTGTCGTAAGAGTCGTCCTTTGAATCTAGGCTCAAAGGTCCGCTCCACTGCATTATAGCCTAGGGTAAATACCAAGAGCTCATGGGGTGGGGCAGGCAAGTCTTTAAGAGCTTTTAAGGTGACAGGACTGCCATCATAGGCCAAAGATATCCCAAGCGGCAAAGCTTCCGTTAGCAAGCGTGCAAAGGCCTGGGCTAGCAGTTGCTTGTCCAAATGAGGAAGCGCCTGACCGTTAGTGCCAAACTCAAAGACGATTTCGCTTTGATCAGACTCCGAACTCTTATGAATCACGCGTAGCTCAAGAAAATTTTTCCGCTCTATAAACTTAATGATCCAGCGACGGTGCATCTGGGGTGACCCATCAACGGGTTCACAATGATAAAAACCCAAGAATCCAGAATTCTTTGCTAAAAGATTCTGGCCTAGTTCTTTGCAAAAATGTTCCCAGTTTTGAGAGAAATCTTCACGGTCATCAAACTCTGAGCTAAAGCTAATACTTGCAGTTTGGCGCTTTGCTTCGATTTTGACCATATTTGCAGCAAATCCCCCACTCCCAGCAGCGAAGGTAAAGAGTGCACAGAAAACTAGAGAGTAGAACCGTTTCTTCACATTCTGAGAACCTTAAAATAGAGGCAATGGTTAAGTTGCTTTGTCTTACGGTCGCCGTTACGGGAAATGCCAAAAACATCGTTTCGAGTGTTGTTCTTCGAACTCATGCATTCTGGGTAGAGTCCTTGGAATGAGCTAAGCATAAAAATCAGGCGAGTCCTTGGATAGCGGCCCAAATCTATTGACTCGGTATGAATTCTGATCGCCAACTCTCGTCGTAAAAGCTGAATCTTTTTAGGGTCTTCAATTTACTTGATCTTAGCTTAAAACTGACTTCATCCGATATATCAAATTCTCTTCAAGTTTCTGCCGTTTATACCGATTGATATAACAATCATTGGGGTCGCTTCACATTTGGCAGTGAATTATTAGGTAATAATCGGAGTTTACTATGCTGCACAAATCCAAAGGTATGCTGAGTTTGTCTCTAATTCTGACCACCGCGCTGCAAGCGTCTCCATTTCAAGGTCAATACGGTGGTCGACTCGTGACTGCCAATGGGCGGCCAATTTTCGGACCTACAGACGTCATAGTCAACTGCTATCCAAGCAAGGACGGAGGCACAAGCCTTGGCAGCCAAACTTTGGCCAGTGTCGGCCTTCAAGACAGCGTATTTAGCCTCACCATAACATTGACAGACGCTCAGTTTTATGCCGTTTTTTCTGCTGCGGATCGGGGAATTGAAATTAATGATAACACAAATGAAAGTATTTATCCGGGTCAGCGATTTAGTGCTGTTCCATATGCCTTTAAAATTCCTATCGATAATTTAACTCAGGGGGGATCTATTCCAGACATTCACAATGACCAAAAAGAGCTACGCAGTCGCTTACTAGTTTAGAACAGGAAAACACCATGATGGGCCAAGTAATTTGCGAAAGATATGCGGTGAAACAAGCCTGCAAGCTTAAATGAGGTGGAATCGTGAAGTTAATCTTAACACTTTCGGTCGTCATCGTCGCCTGTTTGAGCTGCCAGGATCGAGTGACTTATCGAGTCCTTCCCAAATTCAGAAAGGCTGTGCTTCCGGAGGTTTCGTCGACTATTCAAGTCGTCACTGACGACCGAGGCCAGATTCGAGCCGATGAGTTAGCAGAGGCCACTAAATTTAGGGCCCGACTTCTCGATGCATCGTGCGGGGAAGAAATCTATAATCTAGGCATTCAGGATAAGCCTGAATTCTCACTGCCGATCAATGCCTACTCCCAGCCTCTCTGTCTTGAGACGACTTACATGGACGCTTCCGATCGCATTCTTAAGGTCAAGCTTCAGCCCTTTTCCTTCGAAGGACCTCCACCAGTCAATGTTACACTTGATTATGATAAGCAAATTATCGATTTTCAGGATATTCCTCATGCGACCACTTATGCTTACATTGTATTAACAAAAGACGGGAAGCCGAACGGCTTTGACAGTGATCTCAAGGAGAGCGTCATTGATTTCAGGGGTTCCTTGACCGAGGGAAACTATCGGATGCTGCTGATGGCTCAGGGAACCGGAGGACAAAACGTAAGAGTCATAACTTACCTTATCAAGGTGCTCGCCGGAACTCATCCGGTCGCAACGTCCTTTGACATGAGGTTTGAGCGGGAGTTCTATCAAACCCGAAGCATCAAGCGAATTCTCATCGATCAAACCCTGATGTCTGATATTGCCGGACTGAAGGTGGCTGGAGTAAGTGTCGAGCTCTTGCGCTACCCCACATATATGGGTGGTTATGGTGCATTCCTCGATAGCAGCGATGCATTCATGCGTTCATCAGTTCTCTACGGTGGATCCAAACTTTCTGTTCTCGCCCAAGGTCTTAGCGAAACGCCAAAAGATCTTGCGATCGTCGTTCGCGATTTCACCTATTTTGCATCGACACCCACTGCGTTTGCCAATGGTTCTTACGAACTGAGTGGCCTCGAGGCTTGGGCCTCAACGTTACAGCAGAATACTGTGCAGTCGGCGGACACTAGCTTAACTACTGGCTTTGGTATGATGATCTTAAAGTAGATGGTCGACCTGCACCTGTTAGAGTTGGCTTACTCCTTACCGTTTCATACTATTTTGATGCTTTTTTGCGAGCCTGCCTGAGTGTATAGCCAAAGGGCGAAGTTCCCCCGGTATCGTAGAGCCGTCTGCTAAGATGTCCTTGGAAACAAATGGAGCTATAAAGAAGACAAAGCGCAGCACACATACGATGTTTATATTCTAAAAACCGAGGCCTTGCCCCCATCTTTATTCGCTCTTTCCCTCAGCCAGGAAGCACCGTTAGGGTTTTTTCGCAACACTCAGCAGAGTGACGATCCAGACCTTGATTTCGAATTGATCGCTACCGTGAGAAACTCTTCCAAATTTACTTATTCTCAAGCCTTGGAACTGGGCCGCTATTATATTTTCAAGGTCATTGAAAAAAAACCTTAAAATCCAAGTTGCGCATGGTGGCGACGGAAACCCAGATCGATCCTCCTCAGAGCTTTCAACTTATCCCTGGCTCCGAAGGCATGACATTGGCTTGGTCCGAGAGTCAAGGCGCCAGCTCCTATACCGTGCGGGGGCTGAAAAGAGGTGAAGTGAAAGTCAGCTCAACTTCGCTTGGGATTGATGGATACAATCCAAAAAAAGATTATGAACTTTGCATTTTCGCTGATCACGGTTTGCTTTGATCGAAGACCTGCACAACCGCTGCAATTCCCAGCAACATGGCCAATGTTAAAGTGTCATCGATCTCAAGCCCCCTCCTATCGGGTGCCTATCCAAAGACTAGCCTTATCCCCTTGACACTCCTGGTGAAAATTTCCCTAAGAAAAAGGGTCGAGGAAATCATCCGTATTGCCGATCAGGAGGGATCACTCTCCGAGTCCTCTTACGCTGCAAAAGCGAGAGGCCGCAATCGAAAGGTTCTCTGATGAGACAGATCAATTTCTTCCTGCTTATGTCCATGGCCGTCTCAGGATGTTTGGATTACAAAGCTTCCAAAATCCCCTTTGGAACTAAAGAGAAAGTTATTGGTCAAGTTGATCAGAATCCCGGTAAACCGAAAGGCGAAGGCGTCGTCGTTCCCATCGGTGGATCACCGTCCCTCCCAACGCCTGGGCCTGTCGTCGGTGAACCCACTCTGCCTATGCCGCCCAAAACTCTGATTGCCAGTACTTTCAAAGAGAAACCCATCACGTCCTATGATGATCTTGGTCCTAGGATAAATTCCAAGCTCGTCGATGGCGTCGTCATAACCGAAGGCGTCATCCGCCCCCGTCGTCGTCATGAAAACGATATGGACTTTGCGAAGTTCAACCCCTTCTACTGGCAAGGCCGTGAGTCCTATTTCAAGGTGGAGGACTTTACCGCCAAAGGTCAAAAGCTCATCAAATTTTCGCTCACGACCGAGTGGCCGCAGAACTACATTCCGACTCGTGGACCCGATTTTTCCGCGATTTATAAAGGCGATCCACTGGCAGAAAACGAGACGACCCGCAGTAAATTCGTGATCAATACCCGCATGACTCATATTTCTGAATTCAAGAACTTCGAAGCTGTTATCGATGAAGGCGCCTTCAGCGTCAATGCCGATCGCTTGAAAAAGGGTGATATGCTGATGTTCGAATTCCGCTTCTTCCTCGACGAGAGTAATCCTGACTGGCAACGGCAAAAGATGACTAATCAGCACAACCTCTCCGCTTACTATTCCGAGTTTTGGCGTATTAAAATCGGTGAGCCCGGCCTCTACATCGACGACTTGAATAGCACCACGGCTTTTCCATCACCCATTCGCCACAGCGGCGGCTGGATGACGACGGCGATGATCAAGGTCGAACCCTGGCGTGCCTTACAACAACAATCCATCAACCTTTTGCGCGAAGACTCTCAGGTTTTCCTAAACGGCCGAACCTGGTTTCACACCGATATGGTCGAAGGCAAGCACAAGGGAGACGAGGCCGACGATAAGCCATCTGTCTTCTTTCCGGAAGATGTGGAAGCCCGTAAAGGTTATGCCGCGACGGCTTTCAACGTGCATAGCTGCAATACCTGTCACTACAACAACGGCGAGCACCTCTTGCCCGATATGGGTCAACCGGTCGTCCATACGCTGGCGAAGCTCACTGATAAAGCCACTGGCAGTGAGAGCAAAGTCTTCGGAAACCAGTTGCAGCCGAATGGCGACAATGCGGAAGGCGCCCTCAAGGTCACAAAAGTTGAAACATCCCTTGTGAAGCTGATGGATGGTACCGAAGTCACACTTAAAAAGAACATCTATGACATCGATACGAAACTGAGCAAGGACGGTTTGGGAATGTCCATCCGCCGTCCGATGGCCCTCACCGGTGTCGGGCTCCTCAATTCCATCTCGGATGACACGATCAAATCCTTCGTGGG
>JACMPP010000008.1 GCA_014377445.1 Oligoflexus sp. | reverse complement strand
CTGAAGTTGATGATAGGCTCAGTTGTGGAGCAGATCGGCTATCGTCAATTGCATCTTTATTGGCGAGTCCGCGGCATGTATCGCTGGGCACGAGGCGGGCACAGTTGGGGTGACATGAAGCGTAAAGGCTTCCGTTCGGGAGCTCCAAGTACGCGGATAAAAGCCAGTCAAGCAGGACTGTCCCCTCTGGAAGTCACGCCTACTGGCCGGGAACAGGACTCTCTTTCGGAGGGAAGAGATGAAGAGAACTCCAAGTCAGCTTAGTTTCCTGTCTGTATGTTCACGCCGCTTCCCATCGATGACGCCAACAAGTCGACGGAAATGCTTCCCGTCCTCTCCTGCGATACGAAGGAAGAGGTCGTCACTGGTGTCTTCGGTTATGACGACGAACGGCGAGAATTATTCGCCAAGTTTTACGATAATTTAGGTTTTACTCGACACGAGAGCAGTGAATTGCAGAAATAAAAGAGCGAACCTTTCGATTGGCTCGCTTTCTGTCTTCGGAGCTTTTACATTTCCAGAACTCTTCTATTCACTTGCCCGTGAAATTCGGTTTGCGTTTTTCAACGAAGGCCAAAGTGCCCTCTTTTTGATCCGCAGTATTAAATAGTTTCGCGAAGGACTGAACTTCGACATCAAGGCCTTCGCTAAGCAGGCGATCAAATCCTTTGTTTATAGCATTTTTCGCGGCAGCGATACCGACGGGACTGCGTGTGGCGATCGTTGCGGCCATGGTCTCCGCTTCGCTTAGCAGAGCATCAGGCGCACAAACCTTAGCGACGATACCGACGTCTTTAAGATCCTGAGCGCTATAGAAGTTGCCGGTAAAGATCATTTCGCGCGCTTTGAAGAGACCGGCCGAGCGAGCCAAACGCTGCGTGCCGCCGAAGGCGGGTAGAAGGCCAAGGCTTACCTCTGGAAGACCGAATTTGGCCTTCTCCGAGGCGAGGATGATATCGCAGGATAGAGCGAGCTCCATGCCTCCGCCCAGAGCAAATCCATTGACAGCTGCGATCACAGGACAGGAGATGCTTTCAATCGCGTTGAAAGCAGCCTGGCCGTTTTGAGCAAAGCGTGCCGCTTCCGCTTCCGACATCGATTCCATTTCTTTGATATCCGCACCGGCAACAAAGGCTTTGTCGCCTGCGCCGCTGATGATGATGCAACGCAGTGCTGATTTTTGGTGCTCATCTGCAAAGGCTGTCATCTCTCTCAGGACCTGCGAATTGAGCGCATTCATAGCGCTTGGGCGGTTGATCGTCAAATAGCCAACCGAGCCCTTCACTTCAAAATTCAAAGTTTCGTAAGCCATAATGACAATCTCCGCATGTAAATAGTTGAATATTATTTCAATTTAACCGTCGATTAATATTGATAATAATTAGATTTTTAAGATTGTCGAGTCGCTCGCTTGCGCTTGATCATAAGCTGCAAGTAAAGGAGGAATCGAGGTTTAATTTTCAGCGCTTTTTCGACATGACCTGTTGAAGGCTCAATGAATGCGTACTCAAAGTAAGAATCGTTTCGAGCCGACCGGCCTCTGAATATACAAAAGGCAGAAATCTTTAGCCGGCAAATGTTGTAGAGCTAGCGTGTTTTTCCTATAAACATTAATAGATAAAGCATTGAAATATAAAGTTAAAAAATGAATTAGATATTGTGCGATAATAAAAAACCGCAGCCCGTTTCCGGAACTGCGGTCTATTCTTTTAAAGAGAATCAAGGGGTCGTGATTGCTGGGGTTGGCGTTGCCGAGGGTGTGGGGAGCACAGCGTCTCCCGAACAGGCTTTGCCGATCTTGATCTTGAGTTCATCCATGCGGCTCAAGGAAGCGATGATAACAGGCTTGTCCTCAGGCGCGACAGCCTCGGAATACTTACTCATCTTTGCCTTGTTCGCGTTCAGAATCTTCTCGGCTTGAGCAGTCGCTTCCGCACAGAGTTCGGCGGTCGCAGGCATCTTGATGAATTTCACGACGGTCGCACCGTACTGAGGAATTTTTTTGATGAGCAAAGGTTTGGGATCGAAGACATTCTTTCTCCACAGAGTTCGTCCCAAAGACGAAGCCACGATATCAACTTTACCATCGGTGAATGTCATGGAACCGGGATCGACCCCGATATCAGCATAGAGAAGCTTGCTGCTGTTGATGATACCGAGGTTGGCATTGCCCCGCCCAATATAATCCATCATCTTGGTGACGCCTTCCGGACCGGCAGATCCGAGGCCTCCGAGCACTTTAACCTGACCGGAGACGCCTGCCGTGATGTGCGCCTGCGGTGTGAAAATAAGGTTAAGAACGTTGTCCCGGCGAACACCGAATTCAAATTTTACGAGGATTTCACCGCCCATTCGCAGGCTGACTTCCGCACCGACAACAACCACGTTCGCACCGAATTTGACTTCGTTATCTCGTGTGTAGCGAGGCTCCCAACCGGCGGTAATCGTCTTGGTGGAAACGTCGACGCCGAGGTAGCGGTAATAGGCGTCCATACTGAGCTTATCGAGAACAGCCGTTCCCGATGCATCCATGAAGCTATCGCCCTTGGCATCAACGCCGATGTTTTTAACTTTTTTACCGAACATGTAGGTATCGACCCAAAACTTTGATTCAATCTTACGTTCACCGGGTGCGGTTTCATCAGTTGCAGGCGACACGCGCATCGTCGTATTCGTTTCGAGACTAAATTTAGACTGATCCCCAACCACAAGTTTGGTGACTTCGGGATTGATCTTGGTCTTTATACCGTCGAGCTCAGGCTCGGGGAGACCTTTGAGAAAGGTCACAAGGCTGAAGGTTTCTTCTGCTTTTGAAGGCTCGATAGCTCCTTCTTCGGCATCTGGAATATCGCCCTCACCGCCTTGAGGTGCAGGCTCGTCTCCAGCAGGTGTTGGCGCTATAACGTTTGAGGATCCTGATCCTCCCCCGGAGCCAACCTTAACAGTTTTCTTGCAAGCAAAGGTCAAACCCAACATTGCAAAGGCCAGTATTGCTAGCTTCATAAGTCTCCCTAGGTCGCGTCTTAAATAAACAAGTCTGACAGTCCTATCGGAATTTTTCGCGTTCAGGATAAATAAGAAATTAAAATGGTCTTTAATTAACTGAAATTATTAATATAATTTTTTTGATTTATCAAAGATTATAATTGGAGAAATCAAATGCCGACTTCTCCTTTGAGGACAATTCTCCTTACGGCAGCGAGACTAGCTCATCATGAGTCTACACATTCTATGCTAATATTTATGGATAGTTCCTGCCCCCCAGAGAGAGGTGATTTTTGAAAAAGTTAATCTACTTAGGCTTGCTTCTTGCCTTCGGTGCTCTTCTTTTCAAATTACCCCGAGGCGGAACTCACGAGAAGGCGCTTGAGCTCTATCGGCAACAAGGACTTGGTCCCGATCGTATGGCTGAATATAGGGTGGAACTAAAGGCTGTGCAAAAGTCCAAAGGCAAGGAAGACAATGTCCTCGCTCTGGTCTCCGGCACTCTGTCGCAAGTGGAGCAGTCCCCCGGGGTTTTCGTAAGCCAGTGGATTGATGTCACCAAGCTATCGAGCGGGGCGAATATTGCGACTGCGGATCAGATGAAGTCGCTCCTTCTAAAGACTATACTCACGCGCGATACGGCAGGGGAATTCGAGCATTTCTTCGCGAAGGATTTTCCCAAGGAATGGTTTCGCCTGCAGTTGAATGTCATGCAAAGACTTTTTGTGGCAAGTTCTGATGCCTCGGGCAATAAGTTTCAAAGGAAAGAAAAGGAAGAGCTGGGTGAATACCGGGTTGAATTTAATGTGAACGATCGGAAGGACTACAAGGAGATCACCAAGAAATGGCTCTCCTATGAGAACCCGGATATTGCTGCAGACGCGAAGAAGAACGTGGTGAATTATCTGCTCGGCAAGGAAGGTCGTTTGATCGGTGTCGACGGTGATATCGCGTTTGTCCATAAAGCCCTTGATAACGACACATTCGTAATCTCCCTTAACCTCGATCTGATCAAAGTTTCAGCCAAAGCCGCTGAAACAAAGGCTCTACAGGAAAATGAACTGGTCAAAGCTGATGATCAAAAAATCAAAGAGATCGCCCTCCAAGCGACAGCTCAATCCACGATTGGCTACGACGAAGCCTTGAAGCGCCTGTCCGGCATCGACGCGAAGACGGATAGTCGCGACGTCTATCTTGTCTTTGCGGCTTTGAAGGCCGAATTGCGTGCCAACCCTGAACGCGCAGCGGAATTGAAAGAGAAGATACTGGCCACGACCGCTCGGGACGAAGGAGCCAAAAGGCAGCTAGCCGCCGTTTTTGGTGCGATGGCTCAAAGCGATCAATCCTCAGTTGCAAACGTACTGGCGGATTTGGCGAGTGAATGTTCGGATGTTTTCTGCAAAGATCAGGCGATCGTAGCATTGAATGATCATACCGCTCCGACAGTATCGAGTGCCAGGAAGATGCTGGACCTTGTCAAAACCAAGCCCGACTATGACACCCAGGCTGCCGCTGTTTTAGCCGCTGGTTCGATCGCGCACAAAATCGGTGATCAGATCCCTGAGGTTCCAGCTGCCCTTATCGACGCTTACAAAGATTCGAAGAACCAGATGCTGAAGCGATCAGTTTTGGCCGCCATGGGCAATCATGGAAGTGCTCAGTACTTTCCGATCCTCAAAGCGAGCCTGAATGAAAAAGAATCGATGG
This sequence comes from Oligoflexus sp., assembly GCA_014377445.1. Taxonomy (GTDB): domain Bacteria; phylum Bdellovibrionota_B; class Oligoflexia; order Oligoflexales; family Oligoflexaceae; genus Oligoflexus. The sequence continues at coordinate 20,793 of JACMPP010000008.1, read as the reverse complement.
TACGCGGTACAACGCTTTACAGTCTCAGGAATATCAATCTTCCGGAAGTGAATGCTGTCCTCACGTCCGCTATAGAAAAAGAGAAGGATGGCAGCACCGTATCCGAAGGCATTAAAGCGATGCTCTATCGTGATCTGTCCGCTCCGGAATATGACCGGATCGCGAACAAAATTGCATCGATGCCGGACAAGGATTATGCGAACGAAGCCACGCGACTATTCCTAAAAGCTTATGACAAGAACCCTGCCGCCCTCGAGGCAGCGATGAACATTCTAATGGACAAAAGTCCAGTCCCAACGGTCAAGTCTGCAGTGGAACGCGCGCTGAAGGAAGAGCCAGCCGCTCAGTAATGGGTTGGTCATTGAAAATGGGTACGGCTCTTTTATGACGACTTGATAAATTATTATATTCAAATACTTGCAGATAAATTGACTTGTGGTGCAGCCTCTCAGTGCGTAGAAAATGAGTGCTACTCAATTTAACTCGCGCTGATTGGAGACGGCTGTTGCATGGAAGCATATGCGCTAAAGCTTGAGCTTGAGAAGAAGCCGAATGTCCATTGATGGGCGGTTCAAACAGCAATAAGGGAAATCTTAGCGTCTTTAGGAAAAGATTGAAGTTCCGCGTCTGATTCGATTCATTTGAATAGCCGTATGACTCTATCTCTCTCTGGTGACTAAGGCCGACACCTCTTTGCGCAGCAAACTGGATTGATTACGTTTCGCTCTCAAAGCAATCTTGATCCGGTTAACTCAGAAGTCTGAATAAAACTTTGGAAATGGATGATAGAAGTCGAGGCCTTCTGGACGAAGAAGGAATAGCTTTGAACTTGAACGAGACCGGGTTTTCCGTCGTTTTAAGAATTCCCGGAGCGACACTCATGAGCGATGGGGCCTCAAATTGTCACATTTAACTGTTGCCTCAGCATCCGTTAAGGTCACCACATTGCCATCTGTACCCACTTTTTTGTTGTATATGGTCCATTGGTAAGTATTGGGATCATCATTCGCCGTGTCTAAATAAGAATCGCAGACCTTCACAACGGTAGCCTTCTGGCCAACGACGGTCAAGCTGGTTGGACAAGCTGAAACTACATATCCATTAGCTAAACTCGAGATGGCGATTGCCACCGGCGAAACCACTTTAAGGCAAGCACCGTTTTCGGGTTGTCTCGATGAATAAACAGTGACCTTCTCTTCTTTACTATTGTCTTTACTATCATCTTTTTTGTTACAAGCATAAAGCGCTAGTAGACCAACACATATTCGAATCGTGTAGAAACGCATAGATTCTCCCCAGGTTCAACCAAGCAGCAAATTAAGTACCGTGTTTATGTTAAGAATAGATTCACACAAGGTTAGTTAGTCATAAACAGACGGTCAATAGAAATCTAACCGAGAGATGTGGATGAGCTGAGGGAGGGCCGCTTCGCACGATTCGGACAGCCTTGAGCAACAAACCGTGACTCTAACAGGCACACCCTGATGAAGCCAAAGTATGCCTACCCACCGGAATCATTTTTTGTTAAGCCACACCCTCAGCTCTTACTCAGGCTCGCAGACTGCGAGAGGTCGACTTCGCGTATCGCTGCCGAGTTGCCTATTTCCGATTCGTCATTTTCATTGGACTCGCAGGTATTGCCTCTTCCATCTGCTCGGCGGTTTACCATGCGACAGGCGTTCGCATTCGCGAGCTGCCAATGACGATAGAAAAGCTTTTAAAGCCTTGGTCTGACTCAAAATAAGTCCTCGCAACACGCGAGGATTTTTTCATTTCAATATTTGTTTATCGTTCGAGGGCATTTTGTCGTAGGTCAAGCAACGCGCCAAATAATTTGCCACCTCTAATCGCTTGTGATAGGTTTTATCAAATTTCCAAAAAATCCTATGGAGCGCTTATGAAGCTTATGCGGATTTATACATCGCTGACTCTTGGCTTATTCGTCGTCATCGCCTCAACCCATTGCGGTCGTTCGAGTCACCCCACACGTCCAGTTTTCAGCGCATCTTTGCCAGCCGCAACTGAGGCTCCTGTGACTTCCGATACAGGTGGAGTGATAACCGCCAGTTTCAGTCCCAACGCGGCCAAAGCTCAGTTGCTCAAAGGCAGCGCCAGCAGCAATATAGCGGGTGTGTCCGTAGCTTTTCCTATTGGTTCTTTGTCCATCGCGACTGAGATCACGATGCGCGAGGGTGCTTCACTGGATGGCGAGCTCCTTACGGGCCAGCTTGCGCTTGATACAGCAAAAGTTGCTTCCAGCGGATCGGCGATTGAGATCACATCCACCAAGGCAATCGATCTCAAACTGCCGATGATCATCGCTTTGCCTTTGCCCACAGGCTTTAATTTGGCCGTCGATGGTGAATCTCTCAAGAAGCTGGGTGTTGTGTACCGCATTCAATCACAAGCGAGCGGCGAGAACATCATTGGCTTCGTTCCCGCCACAGAACTGACCTTCAATAAAGATGGTGATATCCTTTATCCCAGCAAATTCTTCGGCTGGTTTCAGGTCGTGGCCTTTGACAGGGAAGTTCCCGCCACCCAGAAGCTCGCTTCGATCTCGCTTCACGAAGGCGTGGAAATTATTCTCGCGAACATGGTCATTCCAAGCTGTGGCAAAGCCGATTTAGGTCGGACCATCTATGTTCAGGAAGATGCTCGGTTTCAATATTGTTCTGCCGAAGGCTGGAAGCTTATCGATCTCAAAGGAGTCACTGGCGCAACGGGACCTACGGGTTCCACGGGCGGAGTGGGTCCAACGGGTGCAACTGGAACGCCGGGTGCCGACAACGGCACGTATCTGTGGGATGCAACAACGACGAAGGTTGGTCTTTTTCTTTCGATTTCCGGTCCCAATGCGCTGGTGAAAGTCGGTGCTGCTGGAGCGACTCTTGGATTCATGGGCATCGGTCTCAATTCAGGAACATTGAATCCAAGCTGTGCCAGTGGCAGCTGTTCATCCACGACTTACTTCAAATCCTTAAGTTGTGCAGGGGCTCCTTACCTAGTGAATAAGCCTGTTAAGAATGGCATTATTGTTTCGGGGACATCGACTTTCTTTAAAAGTACAGGCTCTGAAGTCGCCACAGGTTACGGTCCATTCCTCTCGAATATGACCGATAGTACCTGTACTAACGTAACAGTAACATCCTTCACAACGTTCCCGATTACGACATCCTATACAATGCCTTTGGACCAAGCTCTTCCAACATATGCTGTGCCGATGTACGTTGGACCGTAATCGCCTATCCATAATCCTAATAAGCGCCGCGACCCTCATCGCGGCGCTTTTCGTGCCTTTGATCGTGAAGCTCAGACTCGTCGAACTGTTGCCTGCCTTCGTTCTCAATGGTTATCCTCATCTTATCCTCGATGGCTTCTCCTGGTACAAAGCGGTCACTGTCATCTTCTGTGGATGTCTCGCAACTGTCGGCCTACTTCTTCACAAAGGGCCGCGTGGTGTTGATGATGGTCTGCTTGGAATAATCGCCCTCCTCGCGATCCTTTCTTCCCTCTTCAGTCCCTATCGAGCTCTCAATATCTGGGGCGTGCCCTATCTCTTCGAAGGTTTGCCTTCGTCGCTGGCGTATGTGGCGCTGGCTATGGCGGCGATGCGTTTGCCCGAGAGCATCGTGAAGCGCTGTCTGCCTTGGGGAATAAGTTTTTCCCTAGTGGTCGTGGCTATTTTTGGAATTTCTGAGATCGCCGGTAAACTTCTTGTCAACGACCCATGGCTCGCTTCCTGGCTACTGAATACTGCGGATGGAATCAGCCCCTATTCTGGTTTCCAGGCGGCTTCCTTTCCCTTTGGGAATCCCAATTACATGGGCATGTACTCCGCCATGGTTTGGTCTTTTGTCTTTGCCCTGGCGTTGACGCGAAGGCGCCTTGTGGATGGGATCATCCTCTCCAGCATCGCCGCAGGTGGCTTCGCCCTCCTCCTCGCCAGCATGTGCCGGGGAGGCTTCATTGCCGCCGGGATTGCCGTCTCCTTTGCACTGATTGTTGTTATGCTGCGTCAGCGACCAAGGCTCATCAATAGTATCGCTCTCGTCCTTCTTCATGCTCTCGCCTATCAGGTTATTGACCATTATTCCGCGAGCCGCACCGTTGAGAGAGTGTCTTCGGTCCCGCCTCAATTCACCGTCGAAAGTTTTACCCCGCCGGTGATTCCTGCCGTGGTGGCGCCCGTTCCTGTCGCAACCTTTTCGAAAATTTATCTGGAGCAGGGGCGCTTGAAAATCGAAGGCAATGGTCCTTTGGGTGCGTTCACACTCCTACTCGAGAGGCACTATCAGGCGGTCAAGTTCATGGATGGCAGCTACCAACCCCTGGCATTCACAGTTGGTGGTGTCAAAGAAGAGGATTTCGAAAAGGTTGAATTGCAGGATCCCCGCTATGCCGGACTCAGTATGGTTCTGCATGATGCCGGTTTTTTTAGAGTCCTCACTATGAATGGAATTGACGTCGCCGTCACCAACTGGGGGTTTCGAATCGGGCGGGTCGGGGCCTTTGTTACGCCTGTGAACGGAGAACGCTTTTCTCTGCCATTTGCCGATACGGCTTTCAGTCAGCGAGGCTACGTATGGGCTTATTCGATTCCTCTTTTGAAAGACACAATTTTATTCGGGCATGGAGCCGGATCATTCCCTTTCGAATTTCCGAACAACGATTTTATTAAAATGAGTTCTATGTTTGGTGTCAGTGGACTCGTCGACAAGCCTCACAACTTTTATATTTCTTTTGCGCACACTCACGGTGTCCTTGCGCTCATCGTATTGCTTGTTTTATTGGGAAGATTATTCTGGATCAAGGGGCGCAGCTTGCTCAAAGGCGACAGGATCGCAAGGGATCTCCCTTACTTTATCGCCAGCATTGGTTTTCTAATCACAGGGATTTCCGTGGATAGCACTAATGGAGTGGGAGCCGTGTTCTGGGTCTTGCTGGGTGTGGGATTGCAAAAGGCGCCTTCGCCGAAAGAGAAAGCACCTTTGATATAATGGTAAGCGAGAATTAGAGTTTTGTCGTATCCCAGTATAGAGCCTGTGGTGTTCAGCTCAGGAGCTGGTTTTGCTGCTCCAGCGACCGCAGCATTCGTAATCAGTTGAACGTCTTCAGGAGGCAAATCCGTTCCCAAACCTGGACTCAATGGTCACAGCAACTCAATTCCAGAGGTTTCTCATGATGAGTAAAAAGATCAGGGTTAAGATTCGAACCCTTCACAAATGGGTGGCCGTGATTGTAGGGATCCAGCTCACACTGTGGATCGTAAGCGGCGCATATTTTGCGTGGATATCCATTGAGAATGTTCGCGGCGACACGAATAGGGTTGAAGTCCTGTCTCAGGATATACCTGTTTCCGACCTTTTCCCGCCGGCTCATCTCAACTTTCCTACTGGCTACAGGCTCAAATCTTTGAAGCTCGATTTGACTCCCAAAGGCTTTATCTACAGTGTGGAATCCACAGAGGGTGAAATCTCGACTTTCGAGGCGAAGTCTGGACGAAAGATGGATTTTCTTTCGATTGACGAAGCCAAAACGATCGCAATGTCGCAGGTTAAGAGTCAGTCGTCCGGAGTCGATATCACACTCATTCATGCGAAAAATTCCGAATACAAAGGTCCTGTCCCGGTATATCGGGTGGAGTTGGACGACAGACTTTCGACCAGACTCTACACCGACCCCTGGAACGGAAAACTCATTCTCCAGCGTAACTCGCTTTGGAGAATATATGACTTTCTCTGGATGCTTCATATTATGGATTACAGCACGCGGGAAGACTTCAACAATCCGTGGCTCCGTGTTGCTGCGACAGCCGCATTGGGGATAATTGTGAGTGGCTACCTCCTTTTTGCATTCGGAAGGCCGGCCAGGAGGAAGAAGCACTCTTGATAAAATAAATTCATGGCAGTGTGGCATGATCTTGGCCTGGAAGCTTCCCTCATGTCTGCCCACAGTTGGGCCTGGGCAGCGGTCTGCTCTTAAAACGGATCTAATCCCACTAAAGGTGGGGGCTTCATCTGAAAAGCCCCGTCAAGCCTCGCCACAAGTTTTGCCTTGTCGCCAAGTGCCTCCCCAATGCTAGAATAGCCCAAGAGACGAAATGTCCCTCCTAGAGCCATGAGTGCGAGCATGAAAGCGCTTAAGATCATCAAACTCTCAGCAGCCGTCGTCCTGATCCTGGCCATCGCTTTTGTCATCGTTTCTTTTCTGATTCCCGAAATTATTCCCATCAAGCCTCTCAATACCAATCGGTCTTACAGTCAGATGTCGGCCTATGTCGCAATGCTCGAGTCCCACAGTCAGCAAAACAAATCCCCCCTGGGCTGCAATGCCTCGGGGGAAGCCGGACAGAATTTCCAGGATCAATGGAGTAGAGAGCTTCGCTGCACGATGGAAGAGGGCTCTCTTTACATACGCAGCGCTGGCCCGAACGGAAAGTTCGATAACAAAGACGATCTAATCGTTCGCAGACTCCTTCGAAAACGTTAGGAGCCTGGTTTAGAGAAAGACCAGGCTCGGTTTTCACCTTTGATGATCTTCTAAATCTTCGCGGGTCTCAGCAGTTTTCTGTCGCCTATTCTCGCATATCCTTTGTTCGTCCAAAATACTGTTTCCCTTGAAAGATCTGCTATTAATGGTTTTCAAGGTGCTCATAGTCTTTTTGGAGTGCATCAAAATGTACGCCAAGAAACTTGGCACGAGGTCTGCATTAGCTTCCACATTGGAAATTACCTTCGCCATTTTGAAAGGTCTCAACTATGAAGTTCACACGACTTCTCGTACCAGCAATCTTTGCTCTGTCCTCGCATGCTTTCGTAACAGAATCTGCATTCAGCCAGGACGCTCCAGATCCTTCTCAAACCTTTATTAAATCGATCGACGCCTTAGGCAGCGGTTGCCCGACCGGCACTTACTCTTCGAACCTCTCGGATGACCGTAAGGCCTTTACACTCAGCTTCTCTGAGTTCGTAGCCGAAATCGGTCCTGGCATTCCATTGTCGGACGCTCGCAAAAACTGTTCGATCACACTGACTCTTCAAGTTCCTGCTGGTTGGCAATACAGCATTGGCACTTTCAACTATCGCGGCTTCATGGATGTCGCAGCGAAAGTTCGCGCCGACCACAGCACAAGCTATTTCTTCCAAGGAACTGGCGATACAGGCACATTCTCTGCGACTTCAACCGGACCTGTTGCTAAAGACTTTGTCTACACCGACAAAATCGGCCTCGCTTCTGTCTATATTCCTGATCAATGGTCGCCCTGTAACGTTGATCGTGCTTTGACGATCAACCCTTCGATCCGTTTGACAAAACTTGCTGGCGCTCCAGCCAATGTTCAAAGCATCATCACCAACGACACAGTCGACGGTGAATTGAAGCAAGTCTTCGGTTTGTCTTGGAGAAAATGCGGCCAGACTCCTCCCGTCACTCCTCCGACAACACCAACTCCAGTCGTAAATCCTCCTGTTGGCCTTACAGCAAACGGCGTTTACAACCTGATCTCCCGTCATAGCGGTGAGTGTCTTGATGTTAAGGACCACGGCCTGGGCAATGGCGCTCTTCTCCAGCAGTGGTACTGTACTGGCGAAGACCATCAGAAATTCAAGCTTGTCCTTCAAGCGGGTCAATGGACTTTGGTTGGCGTTCAATCTGGCAAAACAATCAGCGTTGAAAGCTCCAAGACAGACAACGGCGCAGCGGTTCTTCAGTGGGACAACCAAAACGCTCCGAACCAAGGTCTGAACATCGGTACTTCGGTTGATTCGTCTTACACAGTTCGTTTCAAACACAGCAACAAATGTCTCGACGTCAGCGACGTGAGCAGCACACCTGGTGCCCTTGTTCACCAGTGGGAATGCGTTAACGCTGATAACCAAGACTGGTACTTCCGTCCAGCTCAAGCGTTTCCAGCTGCCAACACAGAATTCCAACTCGTTTCCCGTAACAGCGGCAAATGTCTTGACGTGTTGAACCATGGCCTTTACAACGGCGAAAAACTGCAGCAATGGACTTGCACAGGCGAGCCGCACCAGAAGTTCCGCGTTGTCGTTCAAGGCTCTGAAGGTCGCTTTGCACTCGTAGGCGTTCAATCCGGTAAAACAGTCAGCGTTGAAAACTCTTCTTTCGAATCAGGTGCAACTGTTTATCAGTGGGACTTCCAAAACGCTTACAACCAAATGGTGACTCTGTCTCCATCGGTTGACGGTAGCTATGTCGTTCACTTCTCGCACAGCAACAAATGTCTCGACGTCGCTGCTGAAAGCAAAGTAGATGGCGCCAAGGTTCAACAATGGGATTGCGATTCCAAGTCGAACCAAGACTGGTACATCAAGCAATAATGTTCCCGGGCCAATAGCATAGACAGGATCCGCTCGCTTTTAGCGAAGCGGGTCTTTTTTTGGTTTGCATGATGAAAAGCCCTCCCAATCGATTATTATCGAATGGGAGGGCTTCGCGAGGCAAATCTTATCTAAGAAACTTAGCGTGTGACTTGGGGAACGTTAGGAGGATTGGAAGAAACTGGTTCCATCTGAGTGGGCGCCTGTTGACCATTGTCTTTGCTGTAAACAAAGTTATTGATCGATGGATCGTCAGGATTTGGTTCCATGCGGAAGTTGGATCCAAATTCTGGATGCTCCTTTTGGAAGAGAATGAAGGCCATCTGCAATTCCTGCTCAAGATCAGGCTTCGCCTGAGCTCTTACCACGCAAGTGCCTGACTGACAATTCACGGCGAGGATATCCGCCACGCGTTGGACGCGCGTATCGGCCGCGATCTTCTCATTGAGATGTCCTTCGATTTCGGAATCGCTCTGGACTTCAGGCTTGGTTTGCGATGGATCACCATTGTGCTCGTTGCCTGCCAGGGCTTCGGGTGAAGGATCGCCTTCCGGCGTTGGCTCAGAGTCCTGCACAGGTGCCTGGAGCTTGTGGTTATTCATGGGATGCAGTTTAAGTTTAGGAGAAGCTGCGACCTGACTGTCTTGGTCTCGGTCGGCGTTTGAGGACTCTCCCGTTGCGGATTCTACAACCTTTGGCTCAGAATCGTGCAAAGGAACAGATGGTTTCGCTCGGTAGAAATAGTAAAAACTGCCTAAGATGATACTAGCAGAAAGGATTTTGGTGCTTGTTTTCATAACGGACCACCCTCATAGTCAGCGCAATATTGGCGCGCTAGCTGTCTTCGTCTCGATTGATTAGGCCTAGCATTAGCAAAATATCACCTGAAGGCGAACCAAAAAGAGTCGTCGCCGCGACCTAAAAGACAACACATTGTAGATTCATTGTGATTTTTCGGATCTGTCGCAAAGCAGGTGCAAGCGGGTTCTTAACTCTGATTTCTTGATTAGACTCAGGTCTCTCGTTCCTCCTGATCCAGGAACAAACTCCCGAACCTATCCAAATGATTCCGCTGAGTATTGAATGATTCGAGCATACTTGGTTCATTGGTTTTGCATTCTGATCCCAAGTCACCGATTTTCGAATCCAAAAACTTTGCCTAGAATTCTTCGAAAACCCCTCTCAATGCGTTTACCCTTCACTTGGCCCATGACCTGAGAGACACCAAAATCAAAGTAAACTCGGCTCATCCAGGTTGGGTGAAAACGGGTATGGGTGGGAAAGCGGCTCCAGTTGAAGTGGCGGACGGCGGGAAGACAGTTGTAGCTCTCGCGTTGCTTGATCAAAAAGGTCCCAGCGACGGTTTCTTTCACGCCGGTGAGACCCTGCCTTGGTAATCTAGATCGATCCTCTTTCCATTCTCTTCCTCTTTGTTACGGCTTTTTGCACAGGGAGAAAGCCGTTTTTACGTCTATCAATCGATTGTGGTTCTGGGTTCTTCCGCCATTCTGAAGTCACTAAAAGTGATTTTATAGAGATCAGCGCCTTCGTCATAGGTCACAGAATAAGCCATCGGTTTTGCCTGAGGGATAAGATTGAACGATGCAGGGTTATTTAAAGTCTTCGTGACTTCTTTGTGATCTGTGAAGAATTTTTGTGTGATCATCGGCTCGAAGAAGATCAAATCTGATTCGTAATAGCCGTAAATAAAGCTCTCTTCGAAACTGAATTGAGGCGCGAAGTCAGAGACTGGTGCTGCATGGATACCCATGTGAGGCACACAAGCTCCGACAGCGGCCAGATCCGGAGGAAGGGCATAACCGGGTGCAACGAGATCCGCTGAAATCTCGGAGTGCGCTGAGCAATCGAGTGCAGCGATAGCTTCGACGCTTGGATGAAAGAAGTGTATATCGAAATGCGGTTTGCCGTAGATCATCAAAGGTTCATGGCCCATGGAATTCCAATTCAGACTCACGTGATCAAAGAAGGTCTGTTCTTTGGCCACATCCGTAAGTGGAACGATGACACTTTCCATTGTCATCGACATAGCGGGGACACCTTTGATGAGAGGCATTGTTATGTAAAGAGACAACGTGTCGATCTTTCCTTCAGCATCCAGGGTCGAAGCCGACCAAACTTTTCCACCCCATTTCGATATGGCATCAGTCGTCTCCTCGGTACTCGGGGCTCCAGCAAAAGCGATGGAATTAAAACAGAAAGCGAGAGGCAAGACAGAGGTACAGGCCAAAGTTTTTAACAACATAGTAATTCTCCCAATGCGCGTTAATGTGATTAGGTTTTGCTTATCGCAAGACTAAACACAGAAAACAAGCCAGTAAAATTACTCGCGCTCATGGGTAAAATATGCGGATTGGAATTGGTTTTTTCGATAAATATCTGGCTTTCCCGCAGTATTTAATGCAGCAAAGTACAACGTTCGATCGTGTCGATTAATTCGCGTGGATTGATCGGTTTTGTGAGGTGGAAATCGCAGCCGGCCTCGCGGGTTTTAATCCGCTCACTTCCCATCGCGTGGGCAGTCAGGGCAATGATGGGTTTCTTGTAGCCGCTGGAACGGAGTTTGCGTGTTGCCTGATAGCCGTCCATCTGTGGCATCTGGAGATCCATCAGGATGATATCAAAGTTTTGTTCAAAGGCTTTTTGGACGGCTATGATACCGTTTTGTGCGATTTCGACCAAAGCACCCTGATCGCAGAGGATGGTGGAAATAAGTAATTGATTATCAAAGGCATCTTCGGCGAGGAGAATTCTCTTGTCCTGGAGATGATGACTCCTGCTGAGAGGAGAAAAGTCTAAAAGCTTATTCGCAATAGAATTTCGAGCTTGTCCCGCCACGAAAGTGAAGGTAAATGTGCAACCGACTTCGCTTTCATTCTCAGCTTCGTTGAGCCTGACGGTAATGTCTCCGCCCATAGCTTTGGCTAGCTGGTGGGATAGAAACAGTCCAAGGCCAGTCCCACCAAAACGTCGGGTGGTGCTGTTATCAACTTGGCTGAATGGCTGAAAGACCTTTACGAAATGGTCAGGCGAAAGGCCTATCCCCGAATCCTTCACCGCAATTGATATCCCAGTTGCGAAGTTGGAGAATACAAAACTTCGCGCAATGATATCGATAGAGCCTTTTTCGGTGAATTTTAGGGCATTGCCCACAAGGTTTACGAGAATTTGCCGGACTCGGGTCGAATCCGAATTGATAAATATTGGTATGCTGGGATCTATGTTTAGATTGACCCTGATGTTTTTTTCTCGACATCTTTCCAGGAAGAGGCCTTTGATCTCCACCAGAAGCTCATAGATATCCAAATCCACTTCTTCGATGTTGATCTGACCTGCTTCGACTTTCGAAATGTCGAGTATGTCGTCGATAATGCCAATCAGGGATTGGCCGTTGCGAATAATGGTTTCGAGATAGTGTTCATTGTCAATTTGGCTACCTCTTTTGCTTTTTAAGAGTTCGGAGAACCCGAGTATTGCACCGAGAGGAGTGCGTATTTCATGGCTCATATTGGCTAAGAAAATCGTCTTTGCAGCATTGGCTTCCTCCGCCGCCGCGCGAGCGGATTTTAGCTCCTGATGCATGATAATTTGATCCGTTACATTGAGTATTGCGCCCGAGAAGCGATTTGGAGTAAGTCTGTTGCCATGATCCGGGAAGAAGGTTTGGCCCATCGCCTGGACCCAAGTGAGCTGACCTCCCAGTGCAAAAACTCGAAATGTCATATCGAATCGACCGTTGCCATCAGCTTGAAAAGTAGCTCGGAGAGCTCGCAAAACATTGCGACGGTCGTCTTGATATATACAACGAATGATCTCTTTGAGAGTCACTTCGCCTATAGCCTCGACACCCAGAATCCGGCGTGAGACTTCACAGAGGAGGACAAGCTGTGATGCAATATCGAAATCCCATGTTCCTATATTGGCTGCTTCGGCGGCAAAAAGGGCTCGCGTTTCGGAAAGTCGCAGTCCTTCTTCGGTTCGCACTCTATCTGTAATATCTTCAGTGACAGCAACAATCTTGGCTGGCGCAGCGGATTCGTCATAGATAAGTGACACAGTGCTCTGTACCCATATCCATGATCTATCCTTCCTCCAATATTTCTTTACGAGGCGGAAAAAGTTGAACTCGCCAGCGATCAGTTTCGCGACATTTTGCATCGTTTCATCGATGGAATCAGGGTGCGTAACATCAAAAATAGTAAGCCCGAGGCACTCTTCCTGCGTGTGCCCCAGCATCGTCGCGAAACTTGGATTCACGTCGATAAATCGTCCCTGCAACGTAATCATTGTGATGCCAATATGCGTGTAATTAACAGTGGCTCGAAAGCGTTCTTCACTGCTTCGTAATGCAAGTTCAGCATCGTGCTTTTCCGTTATGTCCTCGATCACCGTAAGAAGTTCTGCCGCATTTCCGAAATCATCTTTTACAAGTGAGACATTGATACTGAACCATCGGTCGTTTTCCTTGATTCTCAAGGGGCGAACCACTTTGAATTCGTGGATTCGTTCTTCGATGAGATCCTCTATAAAACTGCGTTCAAGATCGCCTTGCGACGAATAGATAAGCGCAAGAATATTGAGGCTGTTCGCACTTGCATCAAGGCTGCCCATGGTGAGTTTGAAGCTGTCATTCGATAGTAGGACGATGCCGTTTAAGTCTGCGATGAGTAGGCTTTGGGGATTGTAGAGGAAAGTGTTTCGCCACAGTTCGTTTTGCGAACGGCTTGATACGGCGTGTTTGTGTCGCTCATTATCTATACGCATAACTTTCATTTTTCCCTAACTCAAAGTGTGACCAACGAGCGGAAGAATAGGCCTGGGCACAGCTCAACTCTACGTGGCCTCTTGAATCTATGTTAGGGAAAAGTGAAGGAACGAGACTGATTTTTAAGGCTGAATTTAAGCTTTAATAAAGTTCTTCAATCTATTTAAAGTGAAATATAATTTAGCGTAATGATTTGCATGCAGCCTGAAATACGCGCGATCTACGTTTATCTCAGGCGAATGGCGCGGGCGGCTCATTGAATTGCGAATGGGATTATGCTGATTTCAAAGACAAAATTCATTGGATGAGACCAGCATGAAAAGTGGACTTGCTCACAATGAATAGCCTTTAAGGCGCGCACCAGAAGGCTGCTCCATCCTGTGACTGATAGTAAGCGCTTAGCAGTAGACCTGTTTCCACAAGGAGCCACATGTTCATGAACGGCCCGCGCAATAGGCAGTTTCTGGGGATCACAATCCATGGGAGCTACCTACTCAGTTGGAAAGCGACAGGGATGACCTATCGGAACATGCCGCTAGTCTTCTGGCGTCTGTACGACGGATTCATTCTATCGAATCAATGCGTGCCATTTGAATTTAAGGTCGAAAGGGGAGAGGAAATGATGTCATATTGACTTGATTGTCAAATGCTTTCGAGGATTGTCCAGACTTCAGCTTTCGCCTTCATAACCAGCTTTTCTCAGTGCATAAGCTTTGCCGGCTTTCACGGATATAAATCGCAAATCGGGGAGCAACACTGCAGTGAGCTTGCCCCCGAACACACATCCTGTATCCACGCCGACTGTGTTCCCCAGAATCTGCGGCTCTTCAAATACAGTGTGTCCGTAGATGATCCGCTGAGGCCCGTCGTAGAGCTCGGCCCATGGGGCATATCCTTCGGCGCGACTCTGCTCGAGAGAGTATTCGCCAAATTTGGAGGTCCATCGGATTTCGTGCGGGCGACTGGGATTGATCACCTGGAGATAGAGAATGGAACGATCCTGCTGCCAGAGTTCCCGCCCGGGCCATAGGCCTCCGTGTACCAGGACAGTCTGATGAGACTCAAGCAGATGGAGCTTCGGTAAGGCTTTCAAATATGTCAGATCGTCTGATTTAAGTTTGGCGAGGATCTTCATACGTTCGCTCTTCGCCTGACTCACCGCCTCAGTATCGAAATGAGGCGATCGCGATTTGTCAAGGAGAGACAGAAGCGAGCTTTCGTGATTGCCCATGACGCCTAAGATTCGGTTTTTTCGGCAGAATTGAACGACAGCTGGAGAATCTGGACCGCGGTCAACGAGATCACCAAGGTGGTAGATCGCATCAACGCCTTCGGCCACGATCTTTGCATGAAGCTCTCTTAGCTCTTCAATGCAGCCGTGAATGTCGCCGATTATCGCGATCCGATTGTCCACAGCCGATGCACTCCGTGTTAGCGATGAGTCGCTCTTGTCACAAGTATACTACAAAGCCAAAGCGAGGCCTAAGAAAACTGGATCGCGGCCCAGGTCCATGTTTGGTTAAAGTTTTATCGCCATGCGATGCGAACAAAAATTTTCCCGGATCGCCGCAAGTTGCTATTGTCTCCGCTGAAGCCTACGGCAAGGAGCAAGAGTCATGAATTATTCAGAAGCCTATCTCGAACTTTCACCCACCACGTTAGCGGAAGTTACGACCCGTGATCGCATTCTGCACTACTCTATTCATCAGCTTTGGCAAGGCATGCCACGGATCGCGGGGCCCTCGTATCCGGTTCGCTGTGGGAAGGGGGACAACCTCATGCTTCACGCGGCCATCTATCGCGCGCCTCCGGGCTCTATAATCGTCTGTGAGGCTGGAGACATGGATTTCGCAGTCGCAGGGGGGAACGTCTGCGCGATCGCCCAGAAGCGTGGGATTGCTGGCTTTATCATCGACGGATTGGTCCGGGATATTGCTGAGATCCGAGCCAGCCATTTTCCAGTCCTGGCGAGAGGACTCATTCCCTGTCCGGGAACGAAGGAGGCGATCGGCGTAATGAACGGTCCGGTCAACTGCGGAGGTGTGGTGGTCAGGCCGGGCGATATGATCGTGGCTGATGAAGAAGGTATCGTATGCATCCCGCATGATCGTATCGAAGAGGTGATGAACCTGGCGCTTGCAAAAGCTGCCAAGGAAGTTTCGCTGACCGTGGAAATGTGGGAAAAGACCCACCGCGAGAGGGTCGAGCAGGTTATGCTGGCCAAAGGCTTCGCGAATATTGATTCGATTCACTGAGTTGCGAATTTTGCGGCGGCACGATCATGATGGAAGAGCATCAAGTAGGACCGCCGCCGCCATCCGTAACAATTACGTTGTCAATCAAGGTACCTGTGCCATCGTTGACGCCAGACTCCTCGAATTCAATTCGAATGTTTTCTTTCGATGTTCGGGAGATGAATTTGTAAGTCTGCCAGCTCTCGTTGGTCACGACTGTCTTAAGAATATTTTCGCCACCCCAGCGAACCTGGAGTTCTTGTTTTCGTTTGGCTCCGATACGACCCTTGTATTGAAAACTGATTTCGTAGATGTGATCCACCTTCGTCTTCAAATCCTGGAAGATGATAGAGTTGTTGCCTGCATTACCAAGGTTATTGGCGTGGCAGGCCGTGTCCAGCTCGATGAATTGATTGCCATCAGATGCCACCTCTTTGTACATCGATGCTGAATTGCCCACTTCGACCACACTTTCGCAGCCGTCGATCTTGGAAATGGCTTTCCAGTCTTTCTGATGAGCGGAATCCAGCATTTGCGTCGCAATTGTTCCGTCATACAGAACGGCTTCGAAGCTGCCGTCAGCAATCCCTTTCGCCAGCGGATCCGCGGTGTTTGCGACCCAATCCATCATGATTGAAAACTTGTCATCAGAAAGTCCGATAGCGAAGCTCTTGTTATCCGCTTTAAAGGGAAGCTTAACGTTCCAGCTGCCAGGCGCCGTTTCAAAGAGGTTGGTTGGAAACCATACTTTTTCTTTTGAATCGATGAAGAAAGCCTTGGTCGCACTGAATTTGAAAGGTTGGCCTGCGACTTTCGTGGCAAAACAATTTGCTTGAGAAGAATCGTGGCTCGACAGGCTACAGGTGAGCGAGGCTCCTCCGATTGAAATCGGGATATAGGCCGCGTCTGGCATCGGCATTTCCGCGCCCGCATAGGTGGCTGGACTTGTGTCAGTTGAATTTCCAACGGCGGGTGCTGGATCTGAAATCTTGGTCGGCGCAGAGGGCGATGTACCGCTGTTCACGTCAGCGGCTGCAGCGGCGGAGCCACGCTCGGTCTCTAGGTGGCCTTCTCTCATCTGCGCGCCTTCACAGGCCGCAAGCAAAGAAAGGCTGATGACGAAGATAGGTAAACGCATCAAAACTCCGTGAGAGGGGGGTCTAATTTGCTCTTCGTCGAATGCGGGTGGTTACTGAAATCAATTTTTATGCGGCAATGATTTCATTGGTTTACCCCTCGCAATAATTCGGAAGAAAATTGGGGTGCTCGCGCATTTTCTTAAAGATCCCATAGCAGAGCACCGATAAGAGCCTATTGATTTTAAGGTCCAGTCAAGGCCTGAATCAGCTAGGATGGTGTTAGATGTATTCGCCCAAATCGTTTGCTCTATTTGCTTTGTCTTTGATTAGCACCAATCTGCTTGCCGATGAGCAAATCAGTCATTCATCCATTTTTCGAACACCTTTTCAATCTCAGGCTGGGGGGATGAGTTTATTTTCCAGAAATCAGGGCGATGATCTTCGCCTTACTGAAAAAGCCCCCAAAGAGCTCGAAAACGCAGGATTAGATCATCGATTCCTATTGAAGCAAAAAGACTTCCAGGAATTGAGTCTTACCGCCGATCGTCATTTTGAAACGATCAGCTACAGCTTCGACCTCGATGGATTTCCGGTCTGCGATCTCGAGGCGAAAGTTCATAGAAGTCTCGACGGCCTTACGACAGTGATGGGTGATATCCCAAAGGCAACAAAGAAAGTCTTTCACGCGAGCGATTGGGCAACCCTAGAGCAAGTCCAAAAAATCGCCGGCGAAACCGTTTTGATGGCAAGCCTTGGCGTCGACTATTCTCTGCTTTCTTCGGAACAGTGTCTTTGGAGCGAGAGCGAAGAGCTGACCCCAGCCTGGAAAATGGTTGTGGCTACCCAGGGTGTTCAATATGAAATGATCGCCAACGGTAACGAAGTCTTCCGTTTTGACCCGCGTCATTTCCAGGAAACCGGTTCGGCAAGCGTGTACGCCGCCAACATCAACGAAGGTGTACCGGAAGCCATCGCTCTTCCCGATCTGGAATCCACGGGCTATCTCGCGAATAAAAACTTCAAGATTTGCATCCCCACTGCATCGGGTGGAATCGTCTGCTCACCAAGCGAAGGCAGTCCGGTCAAACCTTTTGCCAAAGCTCCAGACTTCCAGTTTAATTACGATCTGGTCAACGATACCAACTCCTTCATACAAGCCTCCATTTTCGCTCACTCGGTCGTCGCACTGGAATGGCTTCAGGCTCATGGCTACAGCTCATTTGGTGACAAACCCATTCATCTGCTGGCACACGCCAAAGTTCAGGGCGATATCAACAATGCCCTTTATCAGCCGGGCGCAACTGCAGCCGACTCTCCGACAATCTACGTCGGTGACGGAGACGGCAATATTCTCCAAAATCTCGGCACAGATTCGGACGTCGTCGGTCACGAGCTGGGTCATCATGTAATCTTTAAAACAGTGACCAAGATATCGGGCGAATCTCTGGTGATTCATGAAGCCATGGCAGATTATTTCACGTTTGCCCGAACCGGGAACGCCTGTCTCGGCGAGAGCATCTGTCCCGATACAGTCTACGGACGTCAGGTCTGTGTGATTCCTAAAGAGTGCCTGCGAACGGGCGAAAATACCCTGACCTTCGATGATCCCAATCTACCGACTGAACCCCATCAACGCGGTCAACTCGTTGCGGGCCTTCTCTGGGATTTAAACAAGATCGATGGCATCCCCATGGATCATGTCACCAATCTCGTGTTGAAAGGGATCGATCTCCTCGTTTCGAACTCGGGTTACAAACATCTCATCGTCAGCCTGATGCTGGTGGATCACTCTGTTTTCAAGGATCAATACTGTTCAAAAATTCTAGCGCGAGCCAAGGTTCGCGGTTTGAGCAGCGTGCTGAGTGATGTGACCTGTGAATCGATCGGAAAAGCCACAACCACACCGGCTAGCGTTGCCGAAGCTCTGGGCGAAGTCGTAGCGGCCTCAACGGCGACGACAGTTGTGAAGAAGAAAAAATCTTGTGGTGTAATAACAGCCGAAGAAGCGGGATCCGGAGAAAACGCAGCTATCACTTTGCTTCTGATTCTGCCGGCCCTGGCCCTTTGGATTCGTCGAAAATCATAGGCTCAATCGAAGGACCGCCACAATCACTCATCCGGGAATTTCATGAAAGTAAACTTCTCACAATAAGTCCTGGCAGGGCTTTTGACGATCTCGGTCTCGCCATTATTTATGCTTGTAAGGATGCCGATGGCCAGGTGTTTAATTTCGGAACGTATGGGAACGGCAACCAGGGCGCCAGGTCCTACGATGTCTGGAATTTCTGGGGCGGAGCAGGTGCCCATAGGTATGTGGGTAGGGGTCAAGCCGCAAATATCTTCTGTGCAGGTAACGAACTACTGCCGAACGGAGACGTGCTTGTTGCCAGTGGTGATACGAGAAATCCAGTCAATGCCGGCATCAAAGATACCTTTGTACTCGGAACCGATAAGAACATCTATCGCAACTATTTCGCCTGGCTCTGCCGATGACCTCTTCGAACCAGGAGGAACGGGCATCAACCAATTCGATTTCAAACCTTCCAGTGGGAAGGAATCGACCTGAATCAAATTTTCACGGGCTGCTTCCGCTTTTCGTACCAGCTCCACTTCTGCGTTTGTAAGAATTCCTTCGGCCCCAGCCTTCGCGACAAGGCGCTCGGCTTTCTCCTTAGCTAGCCTTTTCGTTTTGACCGCCGCATGGATCTTCGCCTAGACCGCATTGGCAGCATGCATCAAAACGATAGTGGATTCGTAGCGGGCGATGGTCTGATCCTCCTCCGTGGGAACATAGATCCCAGCCGCCATTGCCTCGCGCAATTCTCCTGGACGACAAATGGCATGAGCAATCTCGTTGCTCAATCGATCGTTGGGCAAAGAACCGAAGCTGTTGAATCTGGACCAGATGCCAACGGGTCCGCGAAAGATCCAACTCAGGTAGGGCAGTTCGATATTCTTATCCGTGATACCGATAGTTGTCCCGATGTAATTATTCGCGATCAGATTGCGCGGACCCCGGGATATCCCTGCGCCAGCCAACACGTCCATACCGTCGTTGATAAGTATGCGACCTATCTCTGTTGAGTTGTATTTGGCAATGGCGGAGACCACAGCTGGCTTGATGCCACTATCGACCGCTCCTACGGTGAAGATGCGCGAAGCCTCAAGCAGATAGGTGAGTCCGGCGATCCGCGAGAGAGGTTCGTCGATGCCTTCGAATTTCTCGAGCGCCAGTCCAAACTGTTTGCGTGTTGCGGCATAGCTTCCCACGACTCTCTTGCAGGTGCCTCCGCCGCTCACGCGAACTTTATTTCGACAAGAAACTGGAACTTCACTGATGGTGGACTTGGGCCTTGATCCAAGGAATCACATGATCCACTCAGGCAAAAAGGCAACCGAGGGGTTGCCTTTTTTAATTAAGCTTTAAGAGTCAACGTCAGCATCAGCATCAGCCTGCAGCTGCACCGATTGTTGTCTGTAGATTTTTAGCTTTCTCCAAGTGTGCGGCAACCGAAGTACGCACTTTCGCCAAAATATCTTTCAGCTCTTGATCCTGCGCATTTGGAATGAGAGTTGAGTCCAATTGATCGAGAAGGCCTTGGTGCATAGCAACCTGATTAGCTGAATAGTCGCGATCAAATTCTTTGCCGCTGACGCGTTTCAGCTTCTCGATGCTGGCTTTCGCGGTGTTTTTGAGGTCATCATTCAGTTTCGAAGGACCGACTTTGATTTTGGTTTTTGAAGCCCAGCTTTTGAGATCTTTCTGAACTTGTTTGTGCTCAAGAATCATCATGTCAGCAAAGTCTTTAACGGGTTTGCTTTTGCTAATTTTTTTTGCTTGTTTGGCCTGATCGATTTTGCCTTCATTTGCCGTCATAAGGATCTGAAGGATTTCGCGATCATTGACTTTGGTCGCGGGTGAGGCTGCAGTGGTGTCTGTAGGAGTCGCTGCGATTGGCGTGGGTGTGGTTGCTGTACCGGCTTGCGCGTGTGCAAGACTTGAAAGGGCAAGAGCGCTAATCAAGGCCGGAGCATAAATAATCTTACTCATCTTCATGGGGAAAACCTCTTATTCATTTGAAATGACAAATTGCCGTTAAAGAGCGGCAAGTATTGGTCTCAAATGTTATGCACAAAGCGTTCCGAAGTCCGAATTAGACTTCCTCACAGTGCAGAGTGTGCATATTCGCCATACTGGAAGGAGGCTATATGATTGATGCCAATGATCTGAAAATTGCCCTGATCCCGTCGCTCGCTATCTAAGAAAAGCTGGAGTCGTGGGCATTGAAAGAAAAGCCTTCGCTCCTATACTCCATGGGGGTGAATTTCGGCTGAAACCTAAGCAGCGTTGGTTT
>JACMPP010000079.1 GCA_014377445.1 Oligoflexus sp. | reverse complement strand
CTCATCGTGATTCGAGAAAAGCAATCTTTGGCTGAACTGCGTCGTTCGGCCGGTTGAAAATGGGCTAGGGGACTAGCTGCTCAGCCCCCGCACTATCAGAATGTCTATATAGACAGATTTTGACAGTTAATTTAGAGCGGTTTGAGGTCTAGGTATTTTGCCAAATTTTCAGCCGGAGTCGAGCGCGAAAAAAGATGTGCTTACGAATCGAATAGCAGCGATTCTGACGTGGAAATTCCTGAGGAAGGGCTTTCTGATAAGCCCGACCGTTGAAAACGATTCTTTATATAACCCGCCGAATGGAACATTTTGCTGCATTAAAGACTGGTTTATGCTTGCGTGCTTCATTTTAGACCAGGTTTTTTGAAGTATGGAGACCCCGGAAAAAAAACCTGCAAAAAAACGAGATCAGATGATTCTGCCTCGCCTTCGTTTTGGAAATGGAATGTTCTTAAATGTTCGACGCCATCACAAACCGGTTTCGACCGGCTTTTTTCGCATCGTAAAGAGCGCGATCGGCGCGACTCAACAACACTTCGCGGCTGATCCCGGTTACCGAAGGTTCGGTTGAAGCGACACCAAGGCTCAGCGTTACGTTCGGGCTCACTTTGGAACCTGTGTGTTCGAGCGCGAGGGTAAGCAGAGCGGATTGAATGTTATTACAGATCGTGGTCGCCTGCTGGGCATTGGTTTGTGGCAGGACCAGAACAAATTCCTCACCACCATATCTCGCCACGAGATCACCAGGACGCTTTAGGCAGGTTTTGAGCATCTGAGCAACTTGGGCGAGGCAGCTATCTCCCCCTTGGTGACCGTAACTGTCGTTATACTGTTTGAAATAATCGATGTCACCGATGATGAGAGTGATATTGCCGCCGTTGCGGAAGGTTCGTTTCCATTCCTGCTCGAAGTTCTCGTCAAAGCAGCGACGGTTGGGAATGCCCGTCAAGCTATCAATCATTGACACTGTGGCGAGAATTCGATTCAGGTCGGACAGTTGGTGACTGGCTTCCATGAGTTCGCGTTCGCGACTTTTGCGGCGATCCACTTCGTGTTTGAGGCGGAGACAACTGCGTACACGGGCACGCAGTTCATATTCGGCGATAGGCTTGGAGACAAAGTCCGCTGCGCCAAAGGCAAAAGCTGTTGGCATCTTCTCCGAACGGGAGCCTTCGGAGAGCGTGAGAATAGGAATATCCTGGTAATAGATTCTCTGTCTCAATTCATCGACAAACTTCGGAAAGGATTCGGAGTCCGTAATGTCAATGATCGCAAGTTCGAGGTCGTGGAGGGCGTGAATGGATACATTCGAAAGCCCAAGCTGCACGCGAGCGTCGTCGAGACTCGCGCAGGCGATGACGTCGGAGTAACCCCACGCTTTGAGCAGTTGTTCGAGCAGGGCGAGGTCGTTCGCTACCGGCTCCACGATGAGTATAGACATGTAATACCTCTTAAAAAACTTGCAGATGGTCATCGGTAATCGCCGACTAGACCTCAATCGAAAATCTCTAACTTAGCGATTTGGCGTATAATTTTTTCTCATATAAAGCGACTATTCCCTGGCTTTTAAAATGTCCGGATTTTATTTCCCAAGGTAAGAGGCAACGTTTCTTACTGATGGTAAGAAGTCT
Source organism: Oligoflexus sp. (assembly GCA_014377445.1). Classification (GTDB taxonomy): domain Bacteria; phylum Bdellovibrionota_B; class Oligoflexia; order Oligoflexales; family Oligoflexaceae; genus Oligoflexus. The sequence goes on along the minus strand of JACMPP010000079.1, from coordinate 23,520 downwards.
GGGTCTCACCTACAATAATATCTGCTCAAGTTCTATGCTAGTTGGACACCTCATGAAAAAAGTATTGCTGGTCTGCTTTGACAATCTCGGCGATTTGGTCTTTACCTCGGCGATCGCTCGTTCCTTAGCGGCCGACCCCCATATAAAGCTCAGTCTTCTGTGCAAAGACTACACCGCAAAACTCGGCTTTTTGCTGCCGGGTGTCACTCAGGTTTTTGCGGCCGATCCTTTCTGGGATCGAGCGCCGAATCGCAAAAAAGGCAAGCTGGCGAACTTCATCAAATGCCTGATTACCGTGCGCGAACAACGCTTCGATGAAGCCATTATCGTTGGAACCCATTGGCAATCAGCCCTGGCACTCAAGCTTTGTGGGATACCCCGGATCTTTGCCCTGCGCGGCAAGAAAAATAGCTGGTTGGTCTCTTCCGCTTTTCCGGCGCCGTCACGTACGGAACCGGTGGTGCAAGGTATACTAGCGGCTTTTCAATCCGTTCTTCCCTTCAAAACTGATGGTTTTACTTCGCTTGATCCCAAGAGTTTTCCATCGTATGAGCGTCCTGATGTTCTAAAAGACAAAAATATTGTTGTTCTGCATGCCTTTGCCGGTAGTCCGAATCGCTGCGCTCCCCTCACGCTTTGGGTTGACCTTGCGCGGGCCTTGACTCTGCAAGGCTATCACGTGCTCTGGACGGGCATACCGATCGAGACCTTGCGCATTCGTCAGGCTTTTCCCAAAGAATGGAACAGCTCTCACTTTGTCGACACATGGGCTCAGGATCTCCTGCAGCTCGCCTGGATCTGGAGTGAAGCCAAGCTCTTCGTCGGTCATGATTCCGGTCCGCTCCATGTCGCGAATGCCTTGGGTGTGCCCGTTTTGGGGCTTTATTTGCCCGGCGAACCGAAAAGAACCTTTCCGCAAGGGGTCGCGGCCTCCCTCATGATTCATAAAGCCACGCCACTCGAGCTTTCAATTGAAGAAGTTCTGAGGGGCAGCCTTTCACTTTTGGGTCAGGATAAGTATGGCTAAGAATTTTCTCTTGATGATCTTTACTCTGCTTCTTCTCGGGGTTTTCTGGTTCTTTGGCGAACGCTTCGGTCTGGCGAATCTGCCCGGGTCCTACAACTTTCAGCTTGGCGGCGGAACGGTGACTGTGCCTATTCTTAGCTGCATTGTGCTAAGCGTGGCTTTAGCGCTGTTCTTTCGATTTATGCGCCGATTCTAGACGAAATCCTCGAGAGGGCCGCCAGCGATGAGTAAGAAGAAAATTGCGATTGAGCGGGTCAAGACTGCCGCAAGTCATAAACCCAAGCGGGTTTATGCTGATGTGTTGCGGAGCCTGAGTAAGGTCCTCAAGATCAATCGTAACGTGACTTCGCCGATTTGGTACTCAGGACATCCGGAGCGGGAGACCTGGGGTGACTGGTCGATTCGGGTGACGATCTGGAATATTTTTAAGGGCTCGGGTGGCGAGCATTTTTATAATGACTTGCGGCTCCTCTGTTTTCAAAGCGATTTGATCATGCTGCAGGAGGCATTGCTTTCGCATCGGTCGATGGATGAACTTTCGCTAGATGGTTTCCTCGGCGTGCACGGCTGCTCCTATGAGCGTGCGGATAAGCTTCGAGACGGCGTGATGACCCTGGCCCGCATGCGGCCGGAGCATGTCCCAAAGCGGATTCTTTGCAAGTATCCCGAACCGGTTTTGAAGACGCCGAAGGCAGCGCTCGTGACTCAATACAGTTTGGGCAATGGGCAGACGCTGACGGTGGTTAACCTGCATGCGACACTCATACGAACGATTAAAAGGGCTCAGGAAGAGCTTGAGCATCTGATGGAACGCCTACCAGCCTCTGAGGGCCCCATGATCTTTGCGGGCGATTTTAACACCTTCACACCTCGATATTTCAGGGCCGTGGCCTCCACCCTGGAGAAGCTGGGTCTTGAGTATGTTCGTATTCCCAATGATCCGCGGCGCGCTGTGGATCACTTGGATCAGTTGTTTGTGCGGGGGCTTGTGGTGGAGAGTGTAGAAGTCGATACGAGGATTCATTCTTCGGATCACTTTCCGATTCGAGCGACCTTGCGGGTTTTGCCGACAGTTTAGTGTCCAATAAAGATTGGCAATCCCTGACTGCGGTCCGGGAGAAGGTAAAACCGACTCCTGTTCCTAATCCAGTTGCTCCCTAAATTACGATCGTCGAAGCGGAAAACAAAAAAACCCTAGCAAGCTCAATGGCCTGCTAGGGTTTTTGACAATTCGATACTAGAGAAGAGCCTTGATAGCAGCCAGAATTGTTCCTGTCTCTTGCAAGTGCGCTTTGGCGTATAGCATTTTCTCAATGGATTCATCTTGAGTGATGATACCGCGAGAAAGAGCCAGGCAAAGTTGAGCTTCCAGAGCGTCGGTGCGGGAGTAAACCGCTTCATACTGAGGCCAGAGATTGGTCTTAGCGTTGTCGCCGCCCATACAAAGCGGAATGTAGTGATCGATCTTGATCTTCGAACGGGACAGTTCTTCCAGACGATAACCGAGGTCGTCGTAGGCGCGAATCACCTGATCCTTTTTGCCTTTCGATACGCTACGCGTGCAATAAGCGATGTGTTCTGGGTAACGCATCTCGTCAGGATGAGTACAACGCACACCAGGCGTCAGCGATGGATCGGCAGCAATTGGGTAATCTTTGGATTCAAGGACGGGGGAGGACAGTTCGCTAGTAGCCTGAGCTGGTCGACTCTGAAGATCAGAACTCGAATCATTTGACGGCCCACAAGCAACAGTAAGCACAACTAGACAAAGCGAGACATAACGCATCATCGTTTTCTTCCTAATAGAAAAGCATTTACGGTGCTTTGTAGAGACGCCGAACCACATTTTCGACTTATATTAGAGACACTCATGATTTCACGTTACTGAATTACTTCAGTAATTGGATAAAGAATACAAAAATATTTATGCAATTAACACCTTCAATCGCGCTCGCCTCAAGCACTTCAGCTTACATATTCTAAATTACCAAATTTATGTATATGCTAAGGCGCTGGAATCGCTCTTAGAAAGCGGTAATATTAACAGAGTCTATAAATACGTCTATATGACGCCTTAGCCGATCGAGGCAAAGGTTCAATGACAGAAGTTTATGATGATTTTTTTTTGCCGTTGGGTATTTTGTTATAAAGCATTCACCAGAGGTTGTAATGGAATTGTTGTATTTGCCGGAAACCTATTTAAGCCTTTTCACCCTCAGTGCCATGGAAATTGTTCTTGGTATCGATAACATCATCTTCATCTCGATACTCTGTGGCAAACTGCCGCCGAAAGATCAGGAAAAAGGCCGCAAATGGGGACTTGCGGGTGCTTTCATCTCCCGTTTGCTTTTGCTTCTGACCATCTCCTGGATGGTCGGACTCGTTGAACCGCTCTTTAGCGTGGGGTCTTTCTCGGTCAGCGGGAAAGCGATCATTCTCTTCTTCGGTGGGCTCTTCCTTATGTATAAGGCCACCACAGAGATTCACGAGAAATTTGAAGGCGATGGCGATCATGGACCCGATGGTATGGCGATTAAGCAGGAATCCACCCTGAAGGCCGTTCTTTTTCAAATCGCTTTGCTCGATATCGTGTTCTCTCTTGACTCCGTGATCACAGCCGTCGGTATGAGCCAACATATTTCTATTATGGTCGCGGCCAACCTCATTGCACTGGCTGTTATGCTGTTCACGGCGAAATCCGTAGGCGATTTTGTCCAGCGTCATCCAACCGTTAAGATGCTCGCGCTGGCCTTCCTCTTTATGATTGGTATGGTCCTCGTCGCCGATGCGGCCGGCTTTCATGTCCCGAAAGGTTATATTTATTTCGCGATGGGCTTTAGTGTCCTAGTCGAAATGTTGAATATCTTCACCAAGAAGAAGGCGAAGGCAAAAGCCAATCCCAATCCCAACTCCAAAAGTTAATGAGACTCGTTTCCTATATTTGGCCCGAACTTTGCTCCACGCTCTTCAGTCTGACTTTCGTCAGAATCGTGGAGTAGATTTCGAACGCAAGCTTGAGAGCGCATATGAAGCGGAACACACTTGGTTTCATCCTGGGAACTCTCCGCCTTGCCTCCGCCCAGAAGATATGCGATTCAATGAACATGGGCGGTTTATGTAACGGAGGCGGAGTTGGTGATGGTTGGGCAGAACGAGATTGAGGCAGTGATATTTGATTTTGGTGGCGTCATCCTTGATATCGATTATCCAGCGACCGACCGGGCTTTCCGATCTCTGCTCGGTGAAGCCAGCGAAATTTTTTACTCGAAAAACTATCAGTCCACGCTCTTCGATGCCTTGGAAGTCGGTGCAATCGAGCCTGAGGAATTCTATCGTTCGATTCGCGAAGCCTCTGGTACCGATCTCGATAGCGTTGCGATCGACCAAGCCTGGAACGCGATGCTCCTCGATGTTCCACCCGCCCGATTTCAATATCTAAGGGATGTAGCGAGAAATTATCGCACCTTTTTGTTCAGTAACACCAACGCGATTCATAAAGCCGCTTTCGACCAAACTCTGGAAAAACACCTGGGACCCGGTGGATTCGATCGCCTCTTTGAAAAGGCCCATTATTCGCATACTTTCGGCCAAAGAAAACCGAACGTCCAGTGTTATGTGGACCTTCTCAATGGGAATGGTTTGCAGCCTGAAAAGACTCTTTTCATCGACGATAATGCTGAAAATATCAAAGGCGCTCGTGCCGCCGGACTTCAGGTCTTTCACCTCACGGGTGATCTTTTGCAAGAGGACGCGCTTAAATTTCTGGCGCGCTGAGCCCTGGGTTTCAACTTGTTTCGAAGAGTTCTTTCTGGTATTTAATGGCCGACCAAGTTTATTGAAAGGACGCCGTTATGAAGTTCAAGTTTCTTCTTGTCAGCCTTGGCTGCCTAAGCTTCTCGGCCTCGTCACTTGTTCATGCTGAAGAAGTTTTGGGGGAAGGAAAGCCTGGGAATGAGGCCAAGCCTGATATTCAGCCTGCCAAAGAAGACTGTGTTACCCAGCCTAAAGTGAAAAGAGAGCTTGATCTCAAGACTGAGGAACAGAAGGCTCAGGAGCAAAAAGCTCTTGAAAATCTTGGCTTGATCGGCACCCCAAAGCCTCAGCCAAATCCAGTCGTAGCAGTCCCTACGGCGAAAATGGAAACCTGTAAGTAAAAATTGAAAGCCCGAAGAAAACCAGACCTCAGCCTTAGGTCGAGGTCTATTTTTTATGGAAAATTTCCGACGTTATACGTCCAACACGCGTCACACGGCCGCATTGATCACGATAAACAATTTATTGGTCAGCCGGCCATCGTACAATCCTAGTCGTTAGACATTCTTAAGGTGCTGTGGTAGCGAAATGGCAAGATTTAGCGTTTTTGTCCGAATTTTTGAAAGGTCTGTTCATGAAGAACTCCTCGTCGACCCTTGCACCAAGGATCAGCCAAGCTTTGTTAGCGGCGCTCCTCCTTGCCGCTCAAGCCACTTATGCTCAAGAAGCGGCTCAGCCGACTCCTACGCCTGACGTTCCGCCCGCTCCAGCTGACGAAGCATCACCAACGGCTCCTCAAGAGTCCGCGCCGGCCAGTCCCGCCGCTGAAAAGAGCGTTGAGACTGCCAAGCCAGCTATTCTAGAAGAAAGCCAAGTAAAGGCGGCCGCCTCGACTTCCAGCTCCAAAGTGGAACGCATCGAAGTTACAGGCTCCCGCATCAAGCGTATCGATATTGAAAGCGCGATTCCGACCAAGGTTTTGCGCAAAGAAGATTTTGACAAAGCCGGTGTGACTTCGATTACCGAGCTCCTTCAGCAACAGACTGAAAACACCTTCGGCAGCTTCAACGGCGGCGGCGGATATGTCTCGGTGGGCCAGACGACTTTGAGTCTTCATGGTCTCGGTGCCGGTCGTACGCTCGTTCTCGTCAACGGTCGTCGTTTACCGGTCGAAGCGAGTCTCGGCGGTACCAACATCAACAACATCCCCCTCGCTATGGTGGATCGGGTTGAAATCTTGAAAATGAGTGCTTCGGCCGTTTACGGCGCCGATGCGGTTGCCGGTGTCATCAACGTTATCTTGAAAAAATCTGTTCAAGGTTCTGAAGTCGCGACCAGCGCCAACATCTCTCACGAGAAGGGCGGCGGTTCTATCAAAGCGAGCGCGGTCACAGGCTTTAACGTCGGGGATACCGACATCACCCTCGCCATTGGCGGCGGTCATACCGATCGCATCCTGACACGCGATCGCGACAAGCTTTGGGCCGCGGCTTATCCCTATAACCAATCGACCAGCGGTGCTCCAGGCGGGACTTACTCTTGGGGGCTTCTCAATACGGCACGTCCGAGTTCGAGTCTTGGTAACTTCATCTACCACCCAAGCGCGAACTGTCCTCAAGAAAATCAGATCGCTCTGCCGAACGATCCAACCAACACTCTCTGCCGTGGTAAAGCGCGTGATGTAAGTGTTGGCGAACTCATGCCGGATAAAGAAGAACGCTTTGTCACCCTGAACTTCGAGCACAGTTTCGGCTCGGTCAACACCAGCACGACTCTTCTTGGCTCGACCGTACACACTTCGAGTTTTCCGACCAGTCGTACCTTGACGGCTAACCCGGCACGAACAGGCGCTTATTCCATCCCCTACGGCCAGACCCCGGCAGAACTCAAGGCTCAGGCTCAGGCTTTGGGTCTGAATTACACAGACGATCAACTGATCAAATTCGCTGCCCCACTCCTTTTCCCCGAAGTTAAAGGCAACACTGAGACAGTCGATACCTCCCTGGGAGTGATTACAAGTCTTTCAGGTGCTATCAGTAAATCCTGGGATTGGCATTTCGATGCTTCGCATTTTGCATCGAAACGTACGCGGACTTACCAAAAAGCACCGGACCGTCTTGAGTTTACTCGCAACCTCTATCCTGTCGCGAATACCGGCGTTCCAGCTTTGAACATCTTCACAGACGATACTTCGGTTATAAATAACTGGTTTGTTGATCTTCACAGCGAAGAAGCAAACCTGACAACCGGCGCCACAGCTTATGCAACGGGGCCTGTTTTCAGCCTTCCCGGCGGCGAAGCAAACCTTGCGGCTGGCGTTTCGGCTAACCACGAGAAATACATTCTTCGGGCCGACCACAAAGACTCTCAGTTCCTTAGCGATTTTCCTGAAACGGCCGGAATTCTTAAGGCCCGTTACCTGGGAAGTTTTGCCAGTGATGGTTTCGGTAAACGCGATGTGACATCCGGATTCCTAGAACTTGATCTGCCTATTTTGAAAGAGGTCGATCTTGGTCTTACGGGTCGTTACGATCACTACTCCGACTTCGGCAACTCCTTCAACTATGGTTCAAGTCTCGTCGTTTCCCCGATGTCTGGTCTTAAAGTTCGCGGGAATGTGGGTTCAGGTTTTCGCGCTCCGACTCTGGCCGAGATTTATAACCGCAACGACGGTGGCTATCTCGGAGTCACCGACCTCAAGTATTGTGACAACACGATTCCTGCTGACAACCCTTGTGGTTCGAACGGCAAGGCCTACAGCGTTTACGTAAACAGCCCAGGTAACCGTGATCTTAAAGAAGAGATTTCTTTGAGCTACAACCTTGGCGTTGTCGTTGAACCTACCGATTTCTACAGTGTTTCCGTCGATTACTGGTCGGCAAAAATCGATGACATCATAGGCCAAGAAGAGCTTGATAAACTCGTTGAGAAAGACATCAAAGGCGAATCTCTTGGTTCTTCGAAAGTAAACCGTGGGCAAGAGGGTCGCATCGGATCGATCGAAAACTCTTACTCGAACCTTGGTAAAATGCGTTCGAAGGGCTATGATATCGCGTCTCAACTCGACCTTGGAAAAGGCGATTTGAAATACGGGTTAAACACCAACTACTCACGCGTGCTCTCCCGCAAAGAGAAGCCGACTATTGAAGATCCTACCCGCGAATATGTGGGCGCATACGGTGTTCCTCGTTACCGCATGACCAACTCGCTCTTCGTACGAACCGCTGAGCATTCGGCGAGCTTCGATGTTACGACGATCGCCAAGCAGGAATCCGGCAAGTTTGATAATGAGCCAGAGTACGGCTATATTTCTCCTGAGAACCGCTACGATATTAGCTACGGCTGGAATTATGCGAAGTCCGGGACATTGAACGTCGGTATCTATAATATTGAAAACCGCATCACAAGCCTCTACCTAGCTGACCGTGATACCCGAGATGTTTCCTACAACCGTTCCAGTAACGATGTCCGCGGACGTCAATACCAAATCGGTGTGAGACAAGCATTCTGATCTTAGAGAACATAAGGAGGCCTTCCAGATTGATCTGGAAGGCCTTTTTTGCGTTTGACGACCTATGTGACGGGCGCCAACGGCAGTGTGGGAAGGATGAGTCTTATTGTACTGGCTGCACGGGTTGCGTAGGTGTCATGCCGATGCCAGCTGCCAGCATATCATGCGCTTTAATGTCCGAAATGGTCTGTTTCAGGATTGCTTTGATTTCCTTTTGCTGAACTGTCGGTTCCCAGCCTTGAAGTTGGGTCAGGAGTGCTTCGTGTTTGGTTTTCATCGTGCTTAGGAAGACATTGGCAAACTCAGCATCAGGAGTACCTTCCAAAGTTGTAAGCAGAGCTTCGCCTTCGGTCTGCGATGCGACCAGGGCTGGTTCTGTTGATACAAGTTCGAATTTATACTCCTTAGCAAAAGCGATGAGTTTTCCTTCGGCAACAACACGGCTGTGGATAACTTTCCAGGCCAGGTCACGCACTTCAGGGCTGGTCACTTTTTCAAAGGCGATGAGACAGCCTTTGATTTCCATGATGTTGTTCATGTTGATGACGAGAAGAGCGGTGCGTTCCTCTGCGGTGAAGTCTGCGCTGGTTTGTTCTCCTTGTTGCTCTGTTCCACCATTTGTTCCTCCACTTGAAGTGCCTGCAAAGGCGCGCATGGGGAGTAGCAATGATAGAGCTGCGATGGACAGGATGTTGGCTTTTTTCATGTTGGTTACCTCTAATGCATTTAAAGTGTTGGTTAAGGAGAGAAAACGATTATTCAATTTTCTCGTTCCTTGGATTCAGTGTTTGTAGGACCTCGGGATGACGATAGAAACGAGAAAGCGAAATCTTTCCCGAAAGAAATGAAAGCCTACATGATAATGCGGCTCTTTCGCTGGATTTGTCGGTAATTTACCGCAGGTAATAATAGGGTGGGGCAGAGGTATCAGTTCGGGTTTGGAGTGTTTGAGAGCGGATTCTCATAACTGAGGTTTCTTTTTATGAATGGCTTCGGCGATACCACTGGCCAAAGCTGCCGCGAGAGCCCTGAGCGCGACGGGATCGATCTGCAATCGATCCAGTTCGAGATCTTCAACAGCACCGACGGCGATGAGATGCTTGGGAACATCGATGGAGATACTCGGGACTTTCAACATATGCTGATAGCTCAAGTATATGGGCGCGGCGTGATAGGGTTCATTTTCGAGGCAGGCATAATCCGCCTGGCGAAGCTTATTCGTTATGCATTCGAGCAGAATGGGATCGGCCAGCTTTCGACCCGTCTGATCCGCGCAGATCAAATCGATCTTACGGTGATAGGCGTGGCTGTAGGCATCGAGATATTGATTCACATAATCTTCGAGCTGCGGGAAGGATACGGGAAGCGTATAGGGCGTACCGGCTTTACCGACCGGACAGAAGCTTGCCATCGTATGGATGTCGATCAGAAAGCTGGAGTCTTCGGCTGCCATGAATTCATAAAGTCGATCCATATAGCTCAGACTCGTCTCGTGGACTCTGAGCATCGCCTCCTTGAGAGAATCCATCAAACGGAGGGGGAGGCAGGGCCTGAGGCAGTGATCGCGCAGGCGCCCCCCATCCACGAGGCCACGCGGGTAGTTGAGTTCGACGACCTGGCTGCGGATGCCAAAGTCGGAGGCCAGGCAGTACGCCACGGCGTGACTGATTTCACTGGCGCCGCCATCCCGTTCAATCTCGAGATAGCTTTGAAAAAGCGGCCAGACTTTCTGCAATTCGGGGTCATTGGGGATTTCCGGAAAAAAACGAAAGAACTCTCGAGCATCCGCGCCGTGAGGCACGACCAGCACCGCGTGATGTCTACTCCTGCTGTGATAGACCGTTTCTTTGATGCTGGGATAGGTCATCCAAATTCCCTTAGGCCACGAGGGGTCTTCTCGGTCATCCTAACAAATTTCTAGACTTGTGCTGCAGGAAAAACTGGAAAAATCCTCGCTTGTTGGGTACGCATAAAGTTCGGTCACAACGAGCCTCATCAAGTGGCGTCGGATCGACATGCGATGACAGCCTATCTTAAGGAGAATCAGGTGGATTTGATCAACCATTCCCGCCGAGACGTTTTTGGCAAGCTCTGGACTCATTATTTTAGCCTCGTGCCTTTTGCTCCGAAGCTGATCGAAGATTTTAAAAAAAGAGGTGACGAATGGATCGAAGATCACGTCGCCTATCGCACCCTTCCAGGTGAGCATACCGGTGCGCACATCCTCCAGGCCGTTTTTGAGGCCTTGGGTTACAAGCGCATGGACGACTACAACTTCGAGGAAAAACAACTCAAAGCCTTTTGGATGTGTCCGCCCGATATCGAGGCGCACAGCCGCGAAGCTTCGCCCAAGATATTTATCTCCGAATTGATTTTAACCAAATTCAAGCCAGAATTTCAGGAGATCGTTCGCCGCTATACCTCGCAGGTCAGCGCTTCCCCTTTGCCGCGCATCAAAGCTCTTCGCGAGAAGCTTAAGGCCGGTGACAAAGAAGCGGCCGCGGAATTCGCTTCGGAATGTGCGGGTCTGCTCACGGCTCTTCCCGCCTGGAACCGGCCGAGTCTCAAAGATTACGAGATCCTTCGCAAAGAAAGCGAATACGCAGCCTGGACCGCGCTTTTCGGTCACCAGATCAATCACTTTACGGTATCTGTGCATTTGATGAAGACCTTCAAGGATATCCATCCACTGGTTGAATTCCTCGACCAGGATCTCAAGGTGCCCATGAACAAATCCGGCGGCGGCATTGTCAAAGGCAGTCCGGACCTCCTGCTTGAGCAGATTTCCACGATGGCTGTCGAAGTGAAGTATAACTTCCAGGACGGCCAGATGTCGGTGCCTTACGGCTTTGTCGAGTTCGCTTACCGCTATCCTCTTGCCGGCAAAAAGCATGATGGTGTCTGGAGTTCGTACTACCAGGGCTTCGTGACTTCCAACGCCGATAAAATATTTGAATCCACGACCCGCAGCTAATTGAAGTGACTTCAAAAGCTTAAACCCGGCAGAGCAGCGAGGCTGTCCTGCCTTTCGAAAAGGTTCTGGATGATGAGCTCTCGATCAAAACCGCTTGCTGCTATTCGCTCTGCCTTGTTCGGGTTACTCGTCTTCCTACCACTTTTGTTCGTCAACGCCATGCAGATGATCAGTATTCTCTGGCGCTATATCAGTCCTTCCCTCTTTCGCCGTTACAATAGCTTTTGGGCCCATTACTACTGGTCCTACTGTGTGTGGCTGGCTCGCAACATCGGAGATTTCCGGGTGTCGATCGTGAGCGATCCCTTGCCGAAAGGGGAAAATGCTGTCGTTCTCTCTAATCATCAAAGTGCGGTCGATATCGTCGTGCAACTGGCCTTTGGTCAACAGTACGGTCGCCTCGGTGACATGAAGTTCTTTGTCAAAGACGGCTTGAAATACGTTCCTGGTCCAGGCTGGGGTATGGTGTTTTTGGACTCTATTTTCATGAAGAGAGACTGGACGCGTGATCGCGAGAATGTGGTGGGACGTTTGAAGAAGTTCAAGCAGGTCGGCGCTCCGATTTGGATCAATCTCTATCCGGAAGGGACGCGCCTAAAGCCGGCCAAACTCCTTGCAGCGCAAGAGTACGCGAAGAAGTCGAATCTCCCGATTCCCCGTCACGTCCTCATTCCAAGGGTGAAAGGTTTTTTGGCCAGCGTCGAAGGGCTCGAGGGGCATTTGGATGCGGTTTATGATATGACCATCGTCTATCCGAACGGCAAGCCGCCCACTCTTTGGGGACTTTTATCCGCTGAAGGACAGGAGGTGAAGGTTGAGATCAAACGTTTTCCAATTGCCAGTCTGCCGAGTGGGCCTGAGGAGCGCAGCCAGTGGCTTATGCAACTCTATCGCGATAAAGAACTGGTGATCGACCGGATGCTGAATAGTTTTGCTAGCTGAAATACAGGACGAAAAAAACCGTATCGAAGGATGCGGATGAGATGGATTTCGTAAGGGGGGAAGGTTAAGCCGGCGCTTTGATAGCGATCGGCTTTTTTCTTTGGAATTATTGAGCGGCTGGTTTTGGTTCAGGACAAAATCAGAGAATTTGGGACAGGGACCAAAACCAAATTGAGATCAGAGTTTTAGCTCTTTGGGAAAAATCGGAAAAGGGGGGTATTTAGAGTCTTCCTGAGTAGGGAAACTGTGAGTTTTGAGGCGCGGGGGAGGCGTTCATAGGAAAAGAGCAGGACCTCCATGGAAGTCCTGCTCATTACCTAGCCCGAAGGCTAGGGCGTACCCAAAAGCTTTCAGATATCTTTGCAGCATCGAAAGCTGAGGTGGTAATTTGCGTGGCTCTTAAGATCTGTGATCTTGGTTCCGTGCCAGTAGGGGGCGCGCCAGCGACAGTGATCGGGGTGAGCCTGATACTTGTCCCAGATGAACCAGCTCCCTTTCATTTCTGTATAGCCCAGAGGCTTCGTCGCGCCCTTGCTCGCCATCTCTTCAGGCTTGGTGGGGATATTCATATGCTCTGCGGCGTTGCCGTGAAGATCGAAGACTTCGAGAGCTGATTTACAATCGGTGAAAGAACCTGTGGGATAGGTGTTCGATCCACAGTGTTGCCAATTACCACCGTTGCAATCATTGGCCTTGGTGCTGTTCATCGCGCAGTTGCCTTTTTTGCGTTCTTTGCCGTAGGAGTAGACCGGATTTTTGTTGGCGACAGCATTGTGAGCGGCCCGGCGGGCTTTCAACTGCTGCTCAGGCGGTAGATTTTTAAAGGTGTCGAAGGCGTAGTCAGGTTCTTCAAGATCGCCGGCACAGGCGCCCTCCCATTCATGGGCATCACAGATGCGTTTGCCGGAAGCTGCGCAGATTTCCACAGCTTCATTCGCCTGGGTCCAGACCACAGGATATTCGCAGGGGATGTCTGGAAATTCAAATTGATCGATACAGGTCTTGGCTTCTTCAGGTTTTTGTTTTGCTGGATTATAAAGAGGGGCCATGTAAGGCGCGCCGCAGATTTTTTCGAATTGAGGATTTTCAAAGATTACACCGGTCGTCTTTGCCTTTTCCAGGCACTGCTCCGTTGTCATTGGGTGTTTGGTGACTGCGGGATTGCCCTGACCGATGATGGAGGACTTTTTCTGAAAGGGTTCAAGAACCTTTTGGTAGTTCTGAATGAGTTCTTCACGTGTCGCAGATAAGCCAAAAGTACTCGTTAAGAGGCAACAGAGCAGGAGGCGTTTCATCGTTTAGCTCCAGACAGGGCTGTGAAAGATTTGACACCATCATACATAGAAATGGGTCAGCTAGTCTACTTGACCTGTCATCGATCCACGACTTGCGCGGCTCAACGCGAAGCGGTAGGCTGGGCTCCTGATTTATCGCTGTATCGATTTTATTAGTCTTGAGGAGTGATTGTATGAAGATAAGAGCCGTTTTGCTGACAGCTAGCCTGGGCACAATCGTTTTACATTCACTTCCGGCCTTTGCCGCACAATCCAAAAGTCTGTCGATACTCGCGGGTATCGACGATGGTGGAGTCGCTCTCGGCGCTAACTTAGACGTTAACGACAGCCCAAACGAGGCTTACGGCGGCTACGCCCGGGTCTTCTCCAAGGATAAAGAAGAAGGTGCGCCGGCGATCTTTGCATTTGGTGCCGAGTTTCGCGGTCAGACCAAGATCGGTCTCTTTGAGTATTACATGTCGCCTGGTTTTGGTGTGATCCATCACAATTACGATGATACGCGACTTCTCTTTGGCCCTAGTCTCGCAATTGGTATGACGGCTGAGCTCGATAAAAATTCTTCCCTGGGTATCGAAAATACGAAACTCTACAGTTGGGCTGGTCATTACAAAGGTCTCATCAAAGACGCTTTCCTGGCCCAGTATCGTATGAGTTTCAACTGATGACTCGAGAGAAGGAGTGGCAGGGGACGGTCTATCCGGAGAAGGTCCGCCCTTCATCCTATCTTCGCCATTATGTTGAATCCTGCTCGATGATCGAACTCTCTTCAGGCTTCAGCTTGTCTTTCGTTTTTTCCTTCGCCTCAAAAGCCTTGATCGTCTCTGGCATCCCCTTGGCTAAATCGTTTGGATGGGGCAAGCGAGATAGGAGTTGAGAGGTTATCAGTTGCGGTTATCATTGTATAAATGGACCCCCGCAACCAATTCGTGAGGCGAGATACAGTTTCAGTCTTCTTTTTGACCGCGTTGGTCGTAGAGCTGATCGAAGTTGATCGGCGCTAGGACGAGTGGAGGGAAGCTGCCTTTTAGACAGAGGCTGTCGACTGTTTCACGCAGGTAGGGAAAGAGGATATTCAAACAAAAGGTGCCGATGAGGCGGTTCAGTTGTTCGCCTTCCAGGCCCTTGATTGTGAATATGCCGGCTTGCTCTACTTCGATGACGAAAGCATTCTTGTCGTTGTTCTTGGCCGTAATGGTCATTTCGAGAGAAACTTCATAAACGGATTCAGCAACGGCGCGATTCTTGGTTTGCATCTCGACGTTGATTTGCGGCTTCCATTGCTGGGAAAAGCTCTCAACTGGATTCGGCGATTCAAAGGAAACGTCTTTTACATAAATGCGCTGGAGAGCGACTTGAACTTCATTTTCTGCCATATATAGACTCCTAGTTCTTAAGCGTTGTAGGGCAGGGAACGGTAGCGCAAAGCCAGAGCCAAGGCCAGCACAAAGTGAGTCTAACCGAGTATGCATGGTTGAGCAGCCGCAAAAGGTACAAGGGGGAAATTTTATGTTTCTGAGATCGAAGAAGTTAGGCTTTTTCCTGAGTATCCTTATGTTGCTGGGGCTCACAGGATGTGCTTTTAAAGCGATCATTTACGAACATCTCGACTGGGTCGTGATGCATCAGTTGGATAGTTATCTCGATCTCAGCAAAGAGCAGGAACTCAAGCTCAAACCAGTGGTATCGGATGCGATTCACTGGCTGAAAAAAGAAAAGATACCTTCGGCAATCCTGGTTTTCGAAAAGCTCGAAGAGGCGGCTCGGGCTCATCGTTACGATCAAAGCCTGAATAAGCTGCTCAGTGACGAGGTGGACAAGGTTCGGAAGGATCTCATCACGAAATACGAGCAACCGATTCAGCAGCTGCTGCTTTCCCTTTCCGGCGATCAGGTTGATTACCTGGCCAAGAAGCTTAAAAAGTCCAACAAGGACATGAAGGACGTTCTTGAGGAAAAAAATGTCGACAAGGCCTACGACTCCATCATCAAGAAACAGGCTAAGAACGTCGTCGAGTGGTACGGGGACCTGGAGGATAGCCAGGAGGAATTTTTTTACAAAAGCATGCGTTTGACCCGTCCGCAAATAGAACAGCGTCTGGCCGAGCGTGAGCGCATTCAAAACTATATGATCGATACCCTGAAATCAAAGGATGAGGCGAAGGTCAGGACGATGCTGCAGAGCATGAGGGATCAGGGCGAAGTCTGGCAGGATCCGGTTTATATCAAGTACAGAAACATTGCCGAGGAGCGCTGGGTGGTCTACCTGAAGGCTCTGCATTCGAGTCTTACTGACAAACAATGGAAGCATCTGGAGGAGCAGCTCGCGGAAATGCGCCGCGATCTGGGGCGCATGATTGGTCGCGAATAATCATTCTTTTCAGGGAGATTTACCTTGTAGGTAGGCCGCGTAAACGTCACCTGGCAGCCCTGGTCGAAAAACCCCTGCAACAACTCGGGGACCCGTACGGCCTCCGATACTGGCCTTATCTATAACTCGCATTATGCGCTGATTATATGAGGGAGAGACAAACTCTTGCTGCGAAGCAATTTGGAGCGAGTCATGCCGCGTAAAGCCACTGCATCATGGCCTTTGTCCAAAGATCATCGCAGATTGCCTGGGGCTAAGTTGATTCAAGTTTTTGTCGAAGAATGAATGCAAGCGGCGTGGCATAGCATACGAAACTGAGCATGATCGATCGATAGTCTATCTTGAGGAGTTGAATCTTGCTGCCATTGCCGGAAGCTACGAGGCCGACGAAGTCGTCGTCCTCAGCGAGTTTAAGCAATGGCAACTTCGTCTTTTAATTAAGTTATGCATCTTCAAACAACCAGGTCGATAGATATCGCTCCCCGGTACTTGGAATGATGACGACGATCTGCTTACCTTTGTTTTCAGGGCGCCCGGCGAGAGTTAACGCTGCAGATAACGCTGCTCCTGACGAAATCCCACAGAACACACCCTCTTCTTTCGCCAAACGACGCGCCCAGTATCCGGACTCCTCGTTGGTGACCTGGATGATCTCATCGATGTAGGATTTGTCGAGAACATCGGGGACAAAACCCGCGCCGATTCCCTGGATCTTGTGTGGTCCCGGACTGCCGCCTGAGAGGACAGGTGAGTCTTTGGGTTCAACCGCAACCGCGCGGAAGCTGGGCTTGAGTTCTTTGATGACCGAAGCTACACCGGTAATCGTCCCACCCGTCCCAACGCCTGAGACAAGAATATCCACCTTGCCATCGGTATCATCCCAGATTTCGAGAGCTGTCGTACGTTTGTGAGCATCGACGTTCGCTCTGTTTTTGAACTGCTGAGGCATGAAATAGCCGGGGTTTTCCGCCTTGATTTCTTCGGCCTTGGCAATCGCACCTTTCATGCCTTTGTCACCGGGGGTCAGCACGAGCTCGGCGCCCAAGGCTTTGAGGAGCTTGCGGCGTTCCTGACTCATGGTCTCTGGCATGGTGAGTATAAGGCGGTAGCCTTTGTTTGCAGCGACGAACGCCAGGCCAATACCTGTGTTGCCGCTGGTCGGTTCGACAATCGTCACACCGGCCTTGAGCTCACCTGAGGCTTCGGCTGCTTCAATCATAGCGAGGCCAATGCGATCTTTTATGCTGGAGAGTGGGTTGAAATACTCAAGCTTGAGGAGAATGTC
This sequence comes from Oligoflexus sp., assembly GCA_014377445.1. Lineage (GTDB taxonomy): Bacteria > Bdellovibrionota_B > Oligoflexia > Oligoflexales > Oligoflexaceae > Oligoflexus. The sequence continues at coordinate 6,366 of JACMPP010000079.1, read as the reverse complement.
GGCTGGCAAATCACGCCCGAGTTTCGTCAGGCGGATCAAAGGTGTGTTACCAATTGTTTCCAGAATAGAATTTGCAATTTTAGGACGTTGTTTCCGTTGCATAATAAATAGCTCCTTAAATGCCATCACCGTCGATGAACCGATTGGACAAATATCGCTGTTGCGTGAGTCGGCTTTCGGCCGGAACACTTTCAGTTAACCAAACATTTCCACCAATAACGGACCGCGTTCCGACCGTGATGCGGCCGAGGATAGTCGCCCCTGCGTAGATTGTGACAGCGTCCTCTATAATAGGGTGGCGGGCCTGCCCCTTGAGAACGACTCCCGAGGCATCGCGTTGAAAACGTATCGCGCCGAGTGTCACACCCTGGAAGAGCGTGACGTAGTTTCCGATAATTGATGTCTCGCCTATGACGACGCCAGTCCCGTGATCGATAAAGAAATGTGAGCCGATGCGGGCGCCGGGATGGATGTCGATGCCGGTCAGCGTATGCGCACGTTCGCCGATAAGGCGAGGAATGAGTGCGAAGTTATGGCGATAGAAACACTCGGCGATACGATGATAGGAAATGGCTTTAAAGCCTGGGTAGGCAAAGACGACTTCGATCGGGTCAATTGTGGCCGGATCGTTGTTGATCACGGCATCTATATCGGTATGTACGATCTCGGTCAGACTCTGGAGTTCCAGGCTTAGCTGCGCGGTCGTAACAGGGACAGTCTCCAGATCCTCATAGACCTTATGCAGATAATTGAACAACTCGAGTAGAAGAGGTTCGACCTTGCTTTGGAAAAATTGTGAGGGATTGCTCTCGAAGAGCCACCCTGCTGTCACACGGCGAACGAGTTCGTCGATATCGCGTTGAAAACAGGTGAGAGTATTGTGATCCAGCCTATGTAGCTTGAGATCATGGGACCAACTGAAACTCATATTTCTACCTCTAAAATAGGCATTTTTGAGCGTCGCCTGGCGATTGCCGTTCGCAATGCGGATACACCTGTAAGCACACTTTGTAATACGTGCAACACAATGTTTAGATTTAACATGAGTTCGCGGCGGCTTGCGAGGAAAGGTTAGCGGGCGAAGAGATTTATTCTAAAGCAGGCTACCGACTGGGCGATTTAGGAAAGATAAAAAGGTGGCGAGGTGAATTTCACCTCGCCCGAGAGTACGAATACAAATAACAAATAAATTTAAACGAAACGATGGATGATATCTCCTATACTCTGGTTCATGTTCTTCACAGCGAGCACAGACTGCTGCGAAATCTGTTGCCAAGCTTTTGACCACTCCTCACGACTTTTGTCGATAAATTCAAGGGTTTCCATTTTACCTAAATTAGCTCGGAGCTTAACCTCATCAAAGATGTTGTGAGACACTGTGTCGAGATCAACTGCACCCAAAACACTGGTGGCTTGGTGCTTGATCTCTTCCCACTTTCCCATGGCTTCCATGAGACCCAGATGAAATTGAACTTGGGATTCAGATAATTTTGTTTCGAATCCTTCGGCGTAGCCTTGAAGTTTTGTGCTGAGGCCGTCGACGGATTCCAGAAGTTCAAAGGCTTTTGTTTCGGCCTCAGTTTTGATATGAAGTTTTTCACTTATATTTTCAACCGACTGAAGGAGTCCGAGGGCTTTGTCTTCAGCGGCAGTCTGAGCGGAATGTATTTTCGTGCGAAGATCTTCTGAAAACTTTTTGATTTTTTCGGCAGCTTCCTGGACAGATAGTTTTAATTCGATGTTGGATGCGTCGTGGATGTTGGCTGATTCTGTCATGCGAAGGCCCCTCTATTTTTAATTTCGTCTTATGGTGAATATGGCCTGGCTGTCACAGGCTTCTCGAGTAACGAAGCAAAGGCCGTACCAAACCATCGACTTCTCGACAAAACGAACAAATCAGGCAGAATAGACAGGCGGATCCAGCTAAGGGAGTCAACTTTGACAGTTCATAAAGATGCAGAAACCTTCCCCAGTTTTCGAGAAGTTCCCAATACGGGCGTGATTTACGTCATGAGCCGGGCCCAGAGCCAAGGTTTTGCCTACGGTTCCTCGGAATGGGCAAATTTGGGACAAGGAGCCCCTGAGACTGGATTGCTGCAACAGGGCGAATCACGATTAAATTCCATTGTCATCGATCCGAGCTGTAGCGAATACAGTCCAGTTGCTGGTGCGAAAGAACTGCGACAAGCCGTCGCAGATCTCTACAACGAACGCTATCGCAAAGGTTTAGGGTCTCAATACACCTACGAGAATGTAGCTGTTTCCTCGGGTGGCCGGAGCGGTCTCGCCCGCGTGGCCGCTTCCCTGGGTCCTATTCACCTGGGGCATTACCTCCCCGACTACACGGCTTACGAAGAACTCTTTGATGCTTTCAAAGGTTTTGTGCCCATGCCCATCCTGCTTGAGGAGAGTGATGGGTTTCGCGTGAGTGCCGACCAGTTGAAGCATGAGGTGGTGAGTCGCGGACTCGGCGCCGTTCTTCTCTCCAATCCGCACAATCCCACCGGACAGGTGATGTACGGCAAAGAGCTTGAGAACTATATCGCAGTCGGTCGCCAGTATCGTTGTGCTTTGATATTTGATGAATTCTACTCACATTATCTCTATGACGAAGTCGCAGAGGCTCATGCCAGCGTTTCCGCCGCCCGATTTGTCGATGATGTCAATCGTGATACCGTTATTATCGTCGATGGATTAACTAAGAACTGGCGTTATCCTGGTCTGCGTATCTCATGGACTCTCGGGCCCAAAGATATCATTCAGCGTTTTGCATCTGCGGGTTCCTTTTTGGACGGTGGTGCGGCGCACCCCATTCAAAAGGCCGTGATACCTCTGCTCGATCCCTCTTTTGCCAATGAACAGGCGCGGTCGATCCAGAGAGCCTTCGTGGTGAAGCGCGACCACATGATCAAAACGATCGATTCTCTCGGACTTGGACTTCCGCATCGTCCCAAGGCTGGATTCTATTGCTTTGTCAGTTTGAAGAATCTCAAGCCGGGTCTCCAGGATGGTATCGAGTTCTTCGAATCCGCTCTCGAGCACAAGGTGATCACTGTTCCCGGCAAGTTCTTCGATGTAAATCCTGGCCAACGGCGCCGGCACCTGCCCTCTCGTTTGAGTCAGTATGCTCGCTTTAGCTACGGCCCGAATATGGAGGAGCTCGAGCGGGGGATGGGGCGTTTGAGAGAACTCCTAAAATAGATTTGGCTCTTCCGCTAAAAGTGTGGGCGAGGGATTGCTGCCTCAGCGGAGTCGAAGAGTACGGCGCACAAGCAATTTGGGTCTGACGGGAACTCGGGAAGATCTGTTGCCTCTGCATATTAAGGCAGTATCAATGCACGAAGGAATACGAAGTGCGTGGAGACGGGCAGCAGATTGCAGAGCAGGCCAATAGTAGTGTCAACCCTGGCGAACCTTTCCTAAGGGAGCCAGTCGAGCGAAGGTGCCTGTCATTTTATGGAACTCAAGAAGGGAAACATCAAAGGTATGTCAGGACCAGAAACGATGCTAACGGAACAGCTTGAGATAGCAAATTTGGCGAAACAAGCGCCAGACATGGTGTTTACGTCGCTCAACAAACATCTCAGCTTAGCGCTTTTGAAAGAGGCCTGTAAGCGGACGCGTAAAGATGGAGCAACAGGAATCGACGGTCAAACTTCTGGTGATTTTGAGCAGGACCTTGAAAATAATCTCAAGACCCTGCTCGACGACGCTAAAAGTGGCCGCTACTTTGCGCCGTCTGTACGTCGCGTATATATTCCAAAAGGGGATAACAGTTCAGAGCTGAGAGCCTTAGGAATACCTACGTTCCGCGATAAAGTTCTGCAGCGTGCAATAGTAATATAGGCTTCATCCATAAGTTCAAAAGCCATTGCGGATATAAGGACCCCACTGCCAAAAGCCATGATCCCAGCGGTGACTCGGGGCGGGACTCGCATATAATATCCAATCCCGGCCCCGATGAACAAAGCGGATCCTGCAAGAGATCCCCAAAACGCAGCTATTAACCAACCTGGCATTTCTACTCCTTTGAACTTCAATGCTCTAAGATTCGAAGGAAAAGGCCAAGCCCAAATGTTCCGTCAAGGGGAAGGCATTTCGTTTCTGAAATTTACGGAGCGAAAGCTCACTTTGCGCAAGCGCTTGGCAAAGTGTTGCCTTTGATTCTGCAAATAGGAAGCAAAGCATTCGGCACTTCAACCAAGTCAACGAACTCGTCAAAAGCCGGGAGGCGATTGCCGTTACCGTCGACGATGCGGCGAAAGCGGTAGCTGTGCTTCTTACCCAGAAGGATGCTGTCGCGAGAATATTCGCCTTCTGTGACGGCATTCATCTTAAAGTCGACAAGCATGGAGGCAGGCAGCTCTATGCCCGGGATAAACGAGATAGGCTTGAGCAGAGGGGTGACTTGACCGTGGGTGAAGTTAAGGTCGAATGTTACGTGATAAGTGAGACGGCTTTTCAGAACGAGATTGTAAAGCACGCGGCCGGCGATCGAATCGTGCCATGACCAGATGCCTTGGTCGAAAACAGGAATCAGAGCTTGGTGGCCGACAACTTCACCATCCACTTCAATGTCGGACCATTGAGCGCTGGCGAAGGAAAGAACTTCATCAGCCAAGGGGTTGCCATTCATCCACCAGAGACCTTGGAGGGCTTCGGGAGTGCCTGTCGCGTCGCTACCCGGGACGAGATGGGTATCGATCTCATTGTGAGCTACGGAAACCAAATCGAAACGACCCGCCGCAAAGACAGGTGTGGAAAGGGAAAGAGCAAGAACAATTGACCTGAGTGACATGACGTACTCCAAATTTATAAAAACAACGCAAGTCTACTATGCCGAGCTTTTAAATAAGTCAACCTAAGGGAGTTCCAAAATAAGGATAAGTTGCGGTTCGAAGCGTTTTCGAGAATATAAATGAAGAGTCTATTATACGTCTTTTTGGCGACCAACTCCGACGGCTTCAAAGTGGTTTTGACCGCCTGGGTCATGATTCATAAATTTCATACGCCCGCTCTCGCTGGCCAAAGTCTAAACTTCAATCGCGAACGCATATCACCGAGCGTTTGACATCTGGCTCAGCAAACACAAGCCCAAGAATTGATGGCTTGCTAAAGTCGATAGCCAACCTCTTATTGTTTAAATTGAAAATCGAGCCAAAAGACTCTGGCGGATAGAATTCGAAATGAATCTTGGCGCCAGACATATTGAGATCGTGGAGTTCGTTTTCGATCTTTTTACGGGCTTGGTCTGAAGCTTTTTGGCGAGCCGCTGAGAGTTGACGCCCGACCTTATCGAGCTCTTGGAGCTGCTGCAGAAGTTCTTTGATCTTGTCGGCGAGTTCGTCGGGCGCGACGCGCACGAAGGATAATTCCTGATCGAGCCGCTCGTATTCGTCCATCATCTCTTCTATGCTGCGCACGCCTAGCTTTCGAAACAGCCTCTGATACTCAGCCAAGCGACTTTCGTGCGCTTCCAAGACCTCCTCGCTCAGATCCTGGTCGTCGACGATGCGGCCGAGGTGATAGCTCAACTCATCAAAGATCCCGCCGACGTCGCGCAGTTGATCGAGCACCGCGTTCAGCTCGGGGCTCGCTTTAATGAGTTTCGAGGAATCACTGAGGCGTAGGATATCGCGCACAGCGGCGCTCAGCGATTTGCCGAGATACGATTCGTCCTGAATCACCTGCAACTGCTGCAAGATTTTCTGCTCCTGCATGAATTGCTTGGCCTCGGTGCAAATCAAGGTAATCTGATTGTGATCCTCTACGCTTGGTTCGAATTCCTCGAGCTTCTGAAAACGGAACTGTAGATAGTCCTGCTCGCGACGCCGGGCGAGAAATTGTTCGAGGCGCTTACGGATGTCCTGATAGAGGGCCGATACCTGGACCATAGACTGTATGACCGATGTTCGCAGGCTAGGTTTGTCGAGGAACTGGTCGATATAGTCGATATGTGTCGAGGGATCGAGCATGCGGTGATTCTCGTGCTGACCGTAGATGTCGATCAGATTCTGGCCCAATTCGCGCAAGGTCGTCTGGGTGATAGACGGTTCGCCTATCAAGTGCCCAAGATTTATGAGGATTTTTAGCTATAACCTTTTCGGTTAAGCTCTAGCTGCGGAGTCCTCTAAACCCGTCACCAGGATGCTTCACTTCTAAGCAAATTAGGTTGGTCGTCAGCACAAGCCTCCCACAATGTTTACGTCACAAAGAAGATCCATTCCGCTCTAAACTATCTATCAAAACCTGTTCATCGAGACATTCTGATAGTGCAGGGGCTGAGCAGCTAGCCCCCTAGCCCATTTTCAACCGGCCGAACGACACAGTTCAGCCAAAGACTGCTTTTCTCGAATCACGATGAGG